>JADZDL010000515.1 GCA_020851075.1 Planctomycetota bacterium
GGTTGTTGCGCCGCAAGCCAGAAGATGTCACGCCGACCACGCGCAACGCCTCGATTGTCGTGTTGAACTGGAATGGCCTGCACTACCGGAAGGAGCTGATGCCGTCGCTGCGCATCGCCGTCGATCGTTGTCCAGGCGATCACGAGGTGATCGTGGTCGACAACGGCAGTGACGATGGATCTGACGAATGGCTCGTAAAAGAGCATTCCTGGGCCAAAGTCGTGCGTCTGCCCGAGAACCGGTTCTTCATCCGCGGCAACGCGGCGGGCTCGGCGGTCGCCACGCGCGACATCCTGGTGTTCTTGAACAACGACATGCGCGTCGAGCCGGAGTTCCTCAGCGAACTGCTGCGGCCGTTTGGCGCGCCGGACCTGTTTGCGGTGAGTTCGCGCATCGAGATGGTTGGCAAACGCACCGAAACCGGCCTTACCCGCTGTTTTGTGAAGCACGGCGAACTCCGCTTCGTGCAGCCCGCCGGTGGCCCGGGAGCCGATCAGGCGGTGTTGTGGGCAGGTGGTGGCAGCAGCGCGTTTGATCGGGCGAAACACGATGCAATTGGTGGTTTTGAGGCCCTGTACGAGCCTTGTTACGTCGAGGACGTGAGTCTCTCCTACCAAGCCTGGAAGCGTGGTTGGCGTTCGATCTACGCCCACGACAGTGTTGTGCACCACGCGCATCGTGGCACCTCGAGTCGCGTATTTGGCCGAGAACGGCTCGAACGGCTCAATTGGCGCAATCGTGAGCTGTTCTTCGTGCGCAGCATCACCGATCCCTCGCTGGTGATCACGCATGCGTTGTTCTGGCCGTGGAACCTGCGCAAACACGCGCGCCAACTCGGCATCTCGATGGCGCATGGGGTGCTGGCTTCGCTGGCAGTGGTGCCGCGGCTCGGCCATGCACTGCGCGAACGCATCAAGTCACGCCTTCTGTATCGTCGCACCGATCGTCAGGTGCTGGCGCAGGTGCGCCACGAGCCGACCTAGCTAGAGTTTGGCCAACATCTCGTTCGTGATCGCGCGGAACTGAGCGCGCGCGGCCGCGTGCGAAAAGCGTTCTTCGACGAGGCGGCGGCCATTGGCGCGCAACGTGTTGCCCTGGCCGGCGAGCACTTCGCGCAACGCGGCAACACCCTGCTCGGGCGTCTCGAGGCAACGCAGGGCCACCCCATCGCGCGCCGGCAGCCCTTCGCAGCCGATTGCCGTCGACAGCACGGGCAGCCCGAGCGCCCACGCTTCGAGAATCTTGATGCGCGTGCCGCCGCCAGAGCGGATCGGCAGATACGCCGCGTGGCTGGCTCGATAGTGCGGCAGCAGGTCGTCGACCGGGCCAATCGTTTCGACGCCGGCAATGCCGCGGAAGCGGGCCGCGACCCCGCGTGGGTCCTTGCCCACGAGCCGCACGGTCAGATCCGGGAAGCTTGCGCGCAGCACTGGCAGGTGCCGTTCGACGAGTTCTGTCACGGCTTCGAGATTGGGAGGGTAGTCGAGCGAGCCGACGAACAGCAGTCGCGGTGTGCCGGTTGGCGCCATCGGTTGCAGCGGCAGTCGCTCGAGGTCAACGCTGTTCTGGACCGTGAAGACCTTCGCAGACGGGACGAGCCCGAGGGCGAGTTGCCGATCGTGGTCCGAGACGGTGATGGTTGGCGAGCAGAACTCGATCGCGCTCTTCTCGACGGATCGCACGGCGCGTGCCTCGAAGCGTCGGGTCCAACGATCTGTGAAACTGCGCGGCTGGTTCTCGGCGCGCGCGAAGACCGCGTGTTCGAGATTGTGCAGGTGCAGAAGCACCAGGGGGGTCATGCACTTGAACACCGGCAGAACGAAGGTGCTGTCCAGGACCGTGAGGGCGAAGCCCTGCTCGCGAATCAGTCGTGTCACGAACGGGCGGGAGCTGCGTTGCCACCGGCGATGCAGCGCTTCGGAGCCGCCAAGCAGCCAGCGCAGCTTGGCCAGCAACCGCCACCGCGGCCCCGTGCGGGCTGGGATCGCATGCCCGGTGATGCCGAGTTCGGTGGCGAGCGCCTGGAGGTTGGCGCGGTCCCGTTCGTCGACCACGGCCGCAGCGAGGTGCACTTCGTGGTCCGTTGCCAGCGCCTCCAGCAGCACCCGCGAACGGATGCTGCCGCCGTGGTTGGGCGGATGCGGCACGTACGGGCAGAGGACGAGGATCTTGCTCATGCAGCGCCGTCGCAGCGGCGCAGGGGCAAGGTATAGTGCTGCACGTGTCCTCGCTACCCTCCGATCCTGTGGTTGCCCTGAGTCGAGTTGCCGAGGAGCTGGCTGGGCTCTCGCAGCAGTTGGCGCGGTTGAACGCCGAAAACGCCGCGTTGCGCGGGCGCTTGGCGCAGAGTGAGGCAGTCCGTGTGGACCTCGTGGCGCAGATGGACCACATCCTCGAGGTGCTTGGCGACTCGCGGCGTCAGTTGAACGCCATCTGGCAGCAGAAGGGGCCGGCTCCGAAGGCCTGAGCCCTGGCTAGCCGATGCCGCGTTCGAGGCGCTTGCCGAGCAGGCGATAGAACATGCCTTCCGGCCCCGGCAGCCTGGCCCCGGCCTTGGCGCCGAGGAATTGGCCCCAGCACTGCCACTTCACGTATTCCTCGGTCCAGCGCAGCGCCTTCGCTTCCTGCTCGGGCGGCAGTTTGAGGCTGCGCACGTAGTCGCAATGTTCTGGCGTCGCGTGCTTGATGGCGCTTTCGACGGCCTCGCGGGTGGGGATCCCAACGAGCCCAAACAGGCCGTTGAGATTGCGGTGGTCGCAGAACGTGCGTTTGCCCTCGGCCCAGGCCGAACGGTCGTGGCTGTGCATGACACAGGTGCCGCCTTGGTGGGCGATGGCGAGTCCGGCGTCGATCACTCGCTTGCCAAAGTAGATGTCCTCACCAAAGCGGCGTGGGCCGAGCTTGAATCGTTCCCAGACCGAACGTCGCATCGCCGAAGCGACGTTGTCGAAGGCGCAGAGCATCAGTTGGTCAAATGGAGCCAGTTCCGCGAGCTTCTTGCCCGGTGGCAGTTTCTTCACGGTGACCCCTTCGCCCCAGCCCGGCCAGCCGCGAATGCGGCGATCGAGCACAGGCTGGCAGCCTGGGCGCGGAATCTGGCGACACCAGACGCCGGCCACCTGGGGGTCGGCAAACGGCTCGACCATCTTCTGCAGCCAGTCGGGGCTCTGTGGCGTCGCGTCCTGAACCATGAGCACCACGATGTCGCCGGTGGTCATCGCGATGCCGCGATCGCGCGTGCTGCCGTGGTCGAAGTCGCTCTTCTGGATCGAGGCGATGCGGAAACCGGCCCGCTGCAGCCGTTCGATCGTGCCGTCCTTCGACCCACTGTCGATGGCCAGCATCTCGTCGAAGACGGTGCCAGCAAGGCGTTGGACCCCGGCCAGGACGTCGTCGAGCAGGGGGCCGGCGTTGAGGGTTGGGATGACGAGGGAGATGCGCACGGGGGGATGTTGCCGCAGCAGCGGAGATGATGCCACTGGACTTCACGCCGAGGGCAGACCGTAGGAACGGACATTGAGTGGTTTCCCGTGGCGACGCTGACCGCGTAACATCCCTAACGAAGCGATGCGCCTCCTGTATGTCATCCACCAGTTCTTCCCGGACTGTCATTCGGGCACCGAGCAGTACTGTCTTGCGGTCGCGCGGGAGGCTCGGCGGCGAGGGGACGATGTAACGGTCCTGTCGTTGCACTGGGATCACGAAAGTGAGTGGCAGCCGGTGCGGTTGTTCGAGCAACCCTATGACGGGTTCAGGGTGCTACGTTTGAAGCACTGGCAGCGCATCAACCCAAATGACGTACTTCGTGACTACGAGAACCTGCATCTGGATGGTTGGTTTCAGAGGGTGCTCGATCAGGTGCGACCAGATGCCGTGCATTTCTTCCACTTGCGTCAACTCGGCTCAAACCTGATCCAGGTTGCGAAGCGCTCCGGGGCCCGGGCCGTGGTCAACCTGATGGACTTCTGGTACCTCTGCCCAAGGTTCACCCTCTTGCGCAGCGATCAGTCTCTTTGCGGTGGGCCAGAAGGTGGTGCGAGCTGCATTAGGTGCAATCACCCGGAATTGGGCGGGGTGCAACCGATGGATGGCCCTGCAGTTTTAACATCAGAACCGCAGGCCCGGATGAGGGCTCTCGTCGATCGTCCGCGCCGTCAACTAGCCAACCTCGCGGGAGCGGATGTTGTCATTGCACCATCGCGATTCCTGGTCGACATGTTTGCCAGGAACGGGTTTCCGAGGGAGCGGATGACGGTTGTGCCGTACGGACTGGAGCCCGATCGGGTGGTGGCAATTCCAACCAAGCGGCCGCGAAGGCCTTTAAGGTTGGGATTCTGCGGCGTGATGTCACCGTGGAAGGCTCCTCATCTGGTCGTGGAAGCGGTTCATCATTCGTCGATGGACGTTCAGCTGCGGGTGCACGGGCGCACGCAGGAGGGAGCATTCCAGGCCTACATTGATTCCATGTTGGCGAGTGCAGCTGGCGATACCAGGATTCACTTCCCCGGGGCCTACTCCGCGGCCGAAGCGGCGCAGGTCTTTGCCGATATGGATGTACTCGTCGTGCCGAGTGTCTGGTACGAGAACACCCCGTTTGTGGTGCTGGAGGCTTTTGCCGCGGGGGTGCCAGTAATCGCGTCGGATTTAGGCGGCCTCAGCGAGATCATTCATCATGGCGAGAATGGTCTTTTGTTCGTTGCAGGTAACGTCGGCAGCCTCCGGGCCGCCATCGACAAGATCGCTACAGACCCAGACTGTTTCGGGAGTCTGCGGGTGGCGCCGCCAGTTGGGATCGTGCAGAACTACGACCAATTCGCCGCGATTTACCGTCGTTGATGCAGGAGGCTAGGATCAGCGGTTTCGTAGTTTGCGACCTAACCCCGATGTGACACCGAGCAGCGAACGCATGGCCCAGTTGAATCCTGGGATCTTCTTCGACAGCCGCGACATTTCGTCGACAACTCGATGTCGGAGTGGAGGGGGCGGCAATGGAGGTTGGACGCCCATGGCCTGTTCTGGTGGCGTTGGCTGCCTCTCGGGAGCTGGTTGGATTGGAGGCGGAGCTATGGGTGGCGCAGCTTGTGCTTGTGGCGCCTGTGGTGGCGGAGTAGCCGGGCGAGGCTGCGGCAGATGATCGGGATGGTGTCCCAGCGAGACCCGTCCGATCGATTGGCCAGCAACCTGAAAGAGTGTCGTCAGCAGATCCCGTTCGGCCTGCGTCGCGTTGGGCAGGTGATTTTGGATCAGCCAGCCCATCAAAGCAGGGTGATTCGGCAGACCATCTACCTGCATCATCGAATCCGTACGGACTCGGTAATTGTAGAGCTCGCGTGGAACGCGCTCGCCGTCGAATCCGCGTCCGTTCAAGTCCATCCACAACGCCCAGTCCTCATAACTGATCAGGACCTCGTCGTAGTGAATGCCGTGCTCGAGGAACACTGATCGGCGAAAGAAGGCGCCGGCATCTCCGAATCGATTGGTCATCAAGACGGCGCTTCGGTCGAACGGCATCGGGTTGTAGATGCCGACTTCCCGATCCGTCTTGTGCTCGAAGAAGCGGGCATGTCCGGCGACGAACTGGGATTCGGGGTGGCGAACGAGTGCTTCGATGCCTGTGCGGGCATACTCAGGGCGCAGCACATTGTCGGCATCGCAGAACAACAGGAACTCGCCGGTTGCGTTGGCGATGCCGTGGTTGCGTGCTGAGCCCAGTCCCCCGTTGGGCTTATTCAGCACGCGGACACGCGGGTCCTTGGCGCATTGGTGCGCGAGGATCTGTTCCGCATCTTGGAGCGGTGAACCGTCGTTGACGATCAGTAGTTCCAGGTTCGCATGGGTCTGGGCGAGCGCGGAGTCCACCGCTTCATCGATGGTGTCTCGATCCCTGTAGAACGGCATCACCACCGAGACTCGATGGCGTTCATGGTCGACAACCGGGAGCGGACGCATCGTTGCTGCGAACTGCTTCACCCGCGCCTGCAAGGCATCGCAATACCGTCTCTGTTCGGAGAAGACGCGGATGCGCTTCGCGGCAGCCTCCCCGATCTTGTCAAGCCGTCCGAGGCTTCCGGCCAGATCCTGGCGGAATACCCGCACGATGTCGGCGCTGGATCGACCGTCGACCAGGAAGCCAGACACTCCGTCTTCGATCATCTCGCCCATGCCCCCGTGCTTGCTGCCGATGACCACGCGTCCGGCGGCCATCGCCTCGATGCATGTATTGGGCCAATTCTCGAAGCGCGAAGGGAAGATGCAGACGTCTGCGTGTTGGATCAGGTCGAGGAGTTGAGGTCGTGGCAGAGGCTCCTTGAACTCGACGTTCGCCGGAGCACGACGCCTGCAGTGTTCACGGAACGACCTGCCATAGGGGGAGTAGTCCACGTCACCGCCGATCAGGCGGAGCCTGCATTCCGGTAGTTCATGGAATGCCGCAACGAGTTCCTCGATACCCTTGCGCGGCTCGATACGGCCGAAGTACAGAATGTCGAGTTCGGCGAGGCTCTGCTTCGGGGCGGTTGTGAGGACTTCCCCCGTCCTCAGCTCCATGGGGTAGCGAATGATCTCCACATCGCGGTCCAGGCCGAGGCGGTTGAGGACCTCGTCTCGTAGCCCCTGCGATGGGCTGTTAATCATCGGGGCGAGCCGAATGGCCTCTTCCTCGATGTTGCAGGTTTCGCGGATGCGAAGGCTGGCCCGGTGGGCCTGGCCATCATAGGCGAAGCACTCCCAGGTCGGGGAGTGCAGCATCAGGCCCATCACCGTTGTCCCATACGACCCGAACAGGCGTTGTTCCTGAAACGGGATCAGGCCTTCGCCCTCGTAGTCAGCAAACTCGATGTAGTCGAACCTCTCGCCCAAGGCCTGCAACGTCTGGTGGACGAGGTACGAGTAGCCGTAGTGCGGATCGCCGTGAAACATGCGCCGACGCGCGTTCGAGGGCACGCCTTCACCCGCGAGTACAACGCGGTCGAAAGGCAGATTCGCCAGTTTGCTGCGCTCGGACTCGTCCCAAAGCGTGGTCACCAGCCAGGCTTCGTGCCCGTGGGCACGCAGAGCCTTGCCGGCTTCGGCGATGTAGGTGCCGATGCCGCCGCCGCGGAGGCCGGCGCATTCCTTACTTACGAAGCAGACTTTCATGAGTGTTATCCTGACCTAACGGGCAAGCACCTATCCAAGATATTCTGAATTGTGCATGCTAAGGGCGAGCCGCTCCCTGATGGAACGCGGCGGTTACTAGGTTCTCCTGCTGCCTCTGATATAAATCGAGAACGAAATGGTAGAACGGCAGATCGATGTTGTTCTGCTCAATGAGCTTACTAATGGCGTCCTCTGGGATCGATATGTTTTGAGGGTTCCGCTGGGAGGCGGAGTTCATTCTGATCCCCGCTGGCGCGAATGGGACTCCCCAAGCCCGGGAGAATAGACTGACTGATGTATTGTAGAGCTCGGAAATACCAATAAAATTAAATCTGGCCTTCGCTTTTTCAATGGCTTCTGCGGGCGTGGACGCTCCACCGACCAGTGTCTTCGCTAGGTAGTTGCTGCTCATGCCGCCCCACGCAATATATCGGTCGATCGTAGGGAAGGCGGCGAGGAATTCCACGTGGTCCGGGTGCTTCTCCGAGCAGCAATACGTGTAGTTTGATATCGCTCGATCGACCGGATTGCGAATGAACACTGCTGTGGCGATCGGCTTGGGGAACTGTATGGCTGCTTCGATATGGCGGTGATCGATATGGCCATTGACAACACAGTTTTGGCCGTAAGTGCTGAGGAACCCGGCGAACCCCTCGTCGACTGCGTTCCAAGGAATGGCGAGTGGTGACTTGAAGACCTTGAACGCGAAGGCGGCGAATGTGGTGCCCGCAGTTTTTGGAAGGTGACAGATTACCAGGGGGGTCGTGCGATCGAATACCTGTTCGGGTCGAGAGCTCCCCCACTTCGAGAGATAGGCTTCGGAAAGGAGTTCCGCAAAGGAGCAATTCGGACTTGGTCGCATGATCTAAGGGTGGGGCGGCAGTTGGTGTTATTGTTGTTTGGTAATTGGCTCGCACGAAGAGAAGTGCGTGCTGCTGTGACCCAGCGCCGCATTGATTCGCGAGTGCAGGCGTCCCTCGCAGACGCGTACATCAAACTCCTTCCGCACCTTCTCGGCAGCCGCTTTGCCCAATTGCTTGCGTCGTTGGGGATCGGTCATGAGTTGCTCGATTGCGTCTGCCAACGCCGTGGGGTCGCGTTGCGGCACCACGAGGCCATCGATCCCTGGCGAAATCACCTCCAGCATGGATCCTGAATCGGTTGTGATCGTGCCGATTCCGGTGGCCATGGCTTCAAGTAGTGCCGTCGGAATGCCGTCCTTGTCGCCGCTATCGGTTTCGACGAAGGGGGCAACGAAGAGGTGGCTGCCCTCCAGGAATTTCCGAACTTCGGACTGCTGCTTGCGGCCCTCAAGATGGATCGTGCCCCAGAGGTTGTTCTTGGCGCAGAACTCGGAGAGCTTGGTGGCGTAGTCCTGGCTGGCTTGGTTGCCGCGATCCGGTTCGCCGATGAGATGTAGTTCGATCTTCCGTCCCCGGTCGAATTTGAGGATGCGGATTGCCTCGGCCAGATGGAGGGTGCCCTTCTTTGGCTCGATGCGCGCCACACAGCACAGGCGCCAGGGCCACTCCGGCCCTGGTTGATGGCGTTCGATGACGGGGAAGTGCTCGGAGTCGATCGCGTTTGGCTTCACCACGATCTTGTCGGGGTCGGTGCCGGGTGCGAGGGCGAGTAGCTCTCGCTTGATGCGAGCGGAAGTGGCTACGACGACCTCGCAAAGGCGAAGGTGCAGGGGCACTACTTTGAACGCGTAGTCGTCGAGGACGTGGTCGGCATAGGTGCTGATCCCGCGAGGGATCTCCAAGATCCAACCTGCAATCAGCGAGTACAGGGAGCGCTCGTAGAAGAAGTAGGAATGTAGCCATTCCGGTCGCCACGCCTCGACCATGCGGGTGAACGAGAAGCCGCGCAGGAAGTCGTCGTGGCATAGAATGGCCTCCTTCGTCATTCCGGTCGCTTGAATGAGCTCGGTGATCAGTTCGTCGACCCGCCGAGGAGACCGGCGCCGGTAGTGCTCGAAGTCGCCTCGATGCTGCTCGAAATCGTGTGGGAGCAGTCGCCTGCGCTTCCACAGCAACTCGAAGGCGGCGTGCAGGTCTTTTCGTGGCAGGGAGAAGGAGTAGGCGTGGCGGACTTCGAAGCCGTGCTTCTGTAGCTGCACCAGCTCTTGGTACACAAAGGTCTGCGAGTAGATCGGGAAGTTGCCGCAGATCGATGCCATCACCCGCTTGCGTGGGCCCGTGAAATGGCTTTCGACCCGCAGCTTCCAATGCCGAAGCACCCGGCTCACCCGCCCCCCCAACTTCACGAAGAACCGGTGGGGCACACCGAGTCGAAGCCGAACCAGAAACAGTTGGCCAAGCCTGTGTTCGGGCGAGTTGCGAAGGCGATCTTGCTCGGCCAGCGCCTGCGCAAGCTGCCCCTCAAGCCGCTTGGTCTGGTTGACCAGATCCTGGATCAAGGCATCGGCCTCTTGAGCCATGGTGCGTTGCGGCGCCGTGGCCCGCGGAGCACCCGTATCACCGGAGGTCCGCACAAACCACCTTCGTTGTCTGGTCTTCGATCATGGTGTCTAGACTAGCGGCACGCGAGCCCTTGGCGGAGCGCGTATTGGGACTGGTGGCAGAGTCTGGAGGGCTCTGCCGGGGGCTGGTTGTACCGCAACATGCGTGCGTTCTGCAGTCCCTGGATCGGACTATGGGCATCGCCGACTGGAGCTAGGCCTTGCTGGAACGCCGTTGCGATGGGTTCCGATCGTTCCGGGGGTCTCGAAAGCCCTCGAGGTTGCCCAATCCAGTGGGACGGTGTTAGAGTTCGGACCCTCGTCCTGCCCGAACCGGTCCTTGTTGCCGCCTTTGTGAGCGGTAGGCTCCGTTACCGAATGGCCCTTGCCGATCAGCCATGTCCTGAGAGCCCGGAGGATTCGTTCATCGTCGAACGACTCCCGCTGGATGCTGCGCGTCGAAGGGCCGGCCGCCAAGTTCCAGCGGCAGGGGCCCCTTGGACCGCATGTGCCGCGCCCGGCGCGTTCCTGGTGATCGACACGGATGGCAGTCTGTTTGGTTGTGAGTTCGGGTCTCGCCCCTTGGCCCCCCCGACCGCACCGCTGGCCACCTGGACCCGGGATGATGCGCTGGAGTTGAGGCGGAATCTGGCTGGCGGGAAGTTACCCCGTTCACACTGCACAGCTTGTGTGAGTTGGATTTCTGACGACGCCTACTCTTCGCTGCCGGCGATCCAGGACTATGGCGGCTTGAAGGCGGCGGTAGACCCTGAGTTCCCGAGTCACTTGGTGGTCAGGTTGTCGGCGGGCCGATCAACGCGCCCCGATCTCTTGGCAGAGGTGTCACCGTATGTGCGACGGTTGCAACGATTGGTGATTGAAGTTGACGAGGTGCAGTCTTCAGAGAATGGGATCGGCCTGATCGGCGAGTTGCGTGCAGCGGAGACGCGGCCAAAGCTTGAGTTGCGCATTCTGAAGATCGGCGACCCTGAGTCGTTCACCGCTCTGGTTCAGGGCCTCGGCGAAGTGGACATTGAGCTCGGCCTCGCAGAGCCCGACGAAGACGTTCTCCGGTCGGCAAGGGAAGTGGCAAAGGCCATCGGGGCAACGCTGCGTGCCCGCTTTGTCTTCACACCTGCCAACTGGTTTGAGTTCGAAGAGGTCGTTCGCGCGTGTGCCAGGCACGAGGTTCACCTGGATCTCCGGGTGCTGGATCGCGGCGGCAAGGTTCCCCTATCGGCACTTGACCTAGCCAGCCTCGTGTTTGTGAAGGACACGGTGGTTGGTGCTTGGCCGAGGTGTGGTGGCGTTGCTCACCCGGCGTCGCTGGCAGACTACGAGTTCGATCAGGTCTGTCAGGACCTTCGCCTTCAGGTTCGCCGCCAGGCTGATCTCGACAGCAGGAAGCAGGACAGTTTGTCGGGAGGGCTGGAACTACCGCTGCCACCCATCGATCATCCCTGGTGTACCGATGCAGAACGTGCGCCGTGGTGGCATGCGCGGCTGTTCAGCCGAGGCTACCTGCCGAGGGTGCGTGACTGGACGATTCATGCTTGCAGCCAGGAAGGCGCCCTGGGGGCCAACCCCTGGTTGCGTGCTCTGGCGCATCGTGTGGCGTTTGAGGCACAGCCACCGGAGCTTCTCCTTGCGCTGCGTGGTGTGTATCAGGCGTTGAAGGCAAGGAAAAGACTGATCGCAGACGACCGAAAGTTCGCCGAGGGGTTCGACCTGCGGCGATTTGGCGGGCCGTGGGCGGACCGAGTCGGTTTGGCATCTACGCGCAAGCGGGTGCGGCCGTTCGCAATCGGCAAGCGAAAGCACGCGCAGGATCTGCAGACAGCGGATTTGACCGTGCTGATTCCGTCATTTCGCCACGAACGCTTCATCGAAGAGACCATCCAGAGTGCCCTGGGGCAGAAATACTCGAACATCCGCGTTCTTGTCGTCGATGATCAATCGCCGGATTCGACGGTGGCACGCGCTCGTGCGATTGACGACCCACGATTGGAAGTGCGGGTCAACAGCACCAACCTTGGTCTTGGCAATTCCGTCTTGCGAGCCCTGGAGTCCATCGACACCCCCTACGTCGCGTTGCTGAACTCCGATGATCTGCTGCATCCAGAGCACCTGCAGAGGTGTCGTACTGCTCTCGAAGAGAACCCGGAGGCTCAGCTCGTTGCGGCGGACATGGCCCTCGTCGACCAGAGCGGGGGAGAGCTCACTCCTGACAATGTGAGCCTTGTGCTCGATGGCAAGCAGGTTTTCGAATGGGTGAAGTGGTTCGAACGTACCAGGCCTCCGGAGGATCTACCCAAAGATGACCAGTTCGGTGCCCTGCTTGAGAGGAACTACCTAGTGACGAGCAGCAACATGGTTGCTCGCACAGATTGGTTCAGGAAGCA
>JADZDL010000516.1 GCA_020851075.1 Planctomycetota bacterium
AGCGAAGAAGTAGTAGTTACGGCCACTCGTGGTGGAACGCCTCGCCGGCTGGCCGGTCGGTGCGTTCGAACGTGTGCGCGCCAAACAGGTCGCGCTGGGCCTGCGTGAGGTTCTGCGGCAGGCGTGCACGGCGGAACGAGTCGAAGTACGACAAGCTGCCGCCCATCGCGAGCGTTGGTACGCCGTGTTCGGCGGCGAGCGCCACGACCTTGCGCCACGCGGTCTGGTGCTGCTGCAGGAAACCACCGAGTTCGGGGTCGAGCAAGAGGTTTGGCAGCTGTTTCTGTGCCTTGTACGCGGTCTGGATGCTGCGCAGGAAGCGTGCGCGGATGATGCAGCCACCCTTCCAGATGCGCGCGATCTCGCCGAGGTCGAGGCCCCACTTCTTGTCCGCATCGGCCGCGGCTAGCAGGTCGAGACCCTGCGCGTAGGAGCAGATCTTGCTGCAGTAGAGCGCGTCGCGAACGGCATCGATGAGGCCCGCGGCGCTCGCCGCCGAGACCTTGGGGCCGTGCAACACCTTGCTCGCGGCCACCCGTTCGTCCTTGCGCGCCGACAGGCAGCGCGCTTCGACGGCGGCGTGCATGGTCGGCACCGGGATGCCGTAGCGCAGCGCCATTTCGCTCGTCCACTTGCCGGTGCCCTTCTGGCCGGCTTTGTCGAGGATGACCTCGACCATGGGCGACTTCGTCTCGGGGTCCTGGGCGCGCAGGATGCGCGCCGTGATCTCGATGAGGAACGACTCGAGGAAACCGGCATTCCACTGCGCAAACGTGTCGGCCATCTGCGCGTGCGACATGCCGAGCACGTGCTGCATGAGGTCGTAACACTCGGCGATGAGCTGCATGTCGCCGTACTCGATGCCGTTGTGGACCATCTTCACGAAGTGGCCCGCCGAGCCGGTGCCGACGTGCGTGACGCATGGGCCGTCGTCGACCTGGGCGGCGATCTTCTTCAGGATCGGCGCGATCTCCTGGTAGGCGCTTGGTTCGCAGCCGGGCATCAGCGACGGGCCGTTGAGGGCGCCTTCTTCACCACCCGAGACGCCCATGCCGACGAAGCGGAAGCCCTTGGCCTTGAGCTCGCGGTTGCGCCGTTCGGTGTCGTCGGGATGCGAGTTGCCGGTGTCGAGGATCATGTCCCCGGCTTCGAGGAACGGCAGGAACGTGGCGATCGTGTCGTCGACGGGCTGGCCGGCTTTGACGAGCAGCAGCACCTTGCGCGGGCGCGCGAGCGTGGCCACGGCTTCCTGGGGCGTTTTGGCGCCGACCATCTGGTAGCCGGGTTCGCAGCGCGCGAGCGTGGCTGCCGTCTTGTCGTAGGAGCGGTTGTAGACCGTGATCGGAAAGCCGTTGCGCGCGATGTTGAGCGCGAGGTTCTGGCCCATCACGGCGAGGCCGGCGACGCAGATCTGCGAGTTGGCTGTCATGCGCTCGCAGCGTAGCGTGGCGGCCGCGCAGACCCGAACGGATTGTTGGCCGGCCGGTCCTCCTGGCGTGCGTTCGTGAGCGTCCCGCGGCCGCGGCGATCAGCGCCCGTTGCCGCGCGCGGGCGTGGTGGGGGCGGGCTTTGCCGCGGGCGCCTGTTCGACGAGGCCGGCGAGCCAGGTGGTCCAGACGCGCGGGTTCGCACCGGGATCCGAACGGGTCAGTTGCTTCAGCGCGAGCTGGTAGGCGCGCACGATGCGCACTTCCTCAAACACGCCAGCGACGTTGACGTCGAGCACGACGCCGCTCTGCAGCGTGTCGACCTTCGGGTCGGCGATGAAGGCGGCTGAGGCGATTTCGACGTCGAAGTCGCGGATGTAGGCCTGCTGGTTCAAGAACGCCACGTGACCGCGCACGCCGGTGTCGGCGCTGGCGAGTGCCTTGCCGGCGTTGGGGCCCGCGAGCACGAGCAACTTCACGGCATCGGGGTGCCCGAGGCCGGCGAACGCTTCCGCGGTGCGGATACGGATCCGCGAACTGCCGTGCATGAGGCCGGGCGCCATGTACTGCACGGCTTCGGCGGCATCGTGGCCCTGCTCGCGAACGAGCTCGATGGCGGCGTCGCGCACTTCGTTGCTGCCGTCGAGCACGGCCGTGCGCAGCACGAAGTGCTCGTTGCCGGCGATTTCGCGCCGCATGAGGGCCGCGAGGGCGCAGATGCGACGCCGTTCGCTCGGGTTGCGGCGCGCCTCGGTGCGCAGCTCCTGGTCGGCGTTGGGTTCGCGCACGAGCAGTTCTTCGATCGCGGTGGTCTTGCCGGGGCCAAAACCGCTGCGCAGCTGGTCGAGCAATTGGTGCACGCGCACGCGGGTGTCGGCGGCGCGCCACTTGCGCGGCAGCAGTTCGGGTTCGAGCTGGGCGAGGAAGTCCTCGATACGGCGCTGCAGGGGATCGCGGGCGGCCGGGACTTCGGTGCCGTCGCGGCCGGCGTTGGCGGCCAGTCGGCTCGCTTGGGTCTCGTTCTGCAGCTCGATCGCGCGGTCGAGGTGCTGCCAGAGCTCGGTGGCAAGCCCATAACTGCGCGCTTCGATGGCGAGGTGCAGGTGCGCAAAGGCGGTGTCGCCAGCGCTGCGGGCCTTCTTCGCGAGTTCGGCGCGCAGGTCGGCTTCGAGGCGGCGGCCGATGACCTTCTTCGCCGGCACGAGGACCACGCCGTCGGTCGTGGTGATTTCCAGTGCGTCGCCCTTCTCCACGACCTTGCCAACCAGCACGCGCCCGTCGTCGAGGCGTACCTCGTCGGCCCGCACCGGGGTACCGAGCAGCAGGAATCCGCACAGCGGGGCCACCGTGGTCATGGCCCGCAGGGTTCGCTGCAGCAGGCTTGGGGGGAGGGTGACGCGCAGGGATTGCTGGGCCAGGGTCTTCATGGGATGCCGGGATCCTTGGGTGTCGCGGGCGGGAGCAGGCCCAAGATGGTAGGATCGCGCCGCGCCGCAAGCATGAACCGTACCATCGAACTCGCCCTCGTCACCCTTATCCTGGTTCTGGGATCGGGCCGCGCCCAGGAGGCGCCAAAGCCGCCCGAGAAGGCGCCACAACCCGATCCCATCGAGGTAATTGTAGCCGAGATCCGCACCGCCGAGCTGGCCGCGAAGAGTATTGCCACGGAGCTGGTGACGGAGGGCCGCCTGCCCGGCGACTTGTCGTTTACGACGGTCGGCAGCATCCATGTCCTGCGCGGGACACAGTCCAACCTGCTGAATTCGGCCACACAGCAGAACTCGGAGACACAGTCGACTCCGGGCAAACTGCGGACTTCGGTGCAGTTCTCGTGGGGCAATGGGGTGGTCGGTATCTGGGAAACCCTGCGCACGGCGGACGGCATCCTGGTCTACCAGGACGATCCGGCCTTTGGCGAAGTGCTCGTGCGGTTCTCGCCAAGCCTGGTCACCGACCTCGAATGGGCCGGCGAGGTGCTGAAGCGCGCCGACCTGCCGGGCATGAAGGACGCCCGTGCCGACGCGCCGTTGGGCAGCTCGATGCTCGACGACCTGCGGCAGCACTTCCTACTGGTCCGGGGCGAACGCAAGGACCGCGCCGGCGAAGCGGGGATCTGGCTCGAAGGCAAACGGCGGCCCGGGCTTTCCGACCAGGACTCCGATCTGCCGATGGCGGACCGTGTCGAAGCGTTTGTGCGGCAGAAGGACCACGCCCTGCTCGAGGTCGTGCACTACGCGGCCGACAAGGTCATGCAGCGCATCGAAGTGAAGAAGCTCGAAGTCGATGCTGCGTTCGCCGAAGCGGTGTTCACGCTCGATCGCCGCGGCCTCAAGGCCCGCGACGCGGAGGACTACCCGCCGATGCGCGAACAGATCCGCCGGGCGCTCGACCAGGCTGAGAGCAAGTCGGGGCCGGATGTGGTGCGGCCCAGCAAACGCAAGTAACACTGCAAGCGCCAGCGGGGCCGGGCGGGAAGCGGTAACTCAGCCCTCTTCTTCGGCCGGCGGCGCGTCGAGCAGTTGGAGGCCCTTGTAGCGCGACTTCGCGTAATCGATCTCGAAGTCCGAATGGAACAGTGCGACGAAGCGGCCAGCCTCGTCCTTCACGACCATCGGCAGCACTTCGAGCACTTCGTCGGTCACGTTGTCGATCCAGCGCGCGCGCGACCAGGCCTTACGATCGAGGCGCAGCTGCACGTTGTATTCGTTCTCCAGGCGCCACTGGAACACTTCGAGCTGCAGTTCGCCGATGGCGCCGAGGATTGGCTCGCGCGCGCCGAAGCGGGGCCAGAAGACCTGCACGACGCCTTCTTCGCCGAGTTGCTCGAGGCCCTTGCCAAAGCTCTTCGACATCGACGGCTCGCGCGGCGCCACCTGCGCGAAGATCTCGGGGGCAAAACGCGGGAAGTTGCGCACTTCAAACGTGGGACCCGAACTCAGCACGTCGCCGACGCGGAACATGCCGGGATTGATGAGGCCGATCACGTCACCTGGGAAGGCCTCTTCGATCGAGACGCGTTCCTGGCCGAAGAACCGGTGCGGGTGCGACAGGCGCACTTCGCGGTTGAGCCGCAGGTGCTTCGCCGACATGCCTCGCTCGAAACGGCCCGAACAGACGCGCAGGAACGCGATGCGGTCCCGGTGCATCTTGTCCATGTTCGCGGCGACCTTGTAGACGAAGCCCGAGAAGAACGGTGCGTTCGGCTGCACGTCGCCCGTGAGCGTTGGCAGCGGGCCCGGCGCTGGGGCGATCTCGAGGAAGCGCTGCAGGATGTTCTCGACACCGAAGTTGACGAGCGCGCTGCAGAAGAACATCGGCGAGATCTTCTGGTGCAGGAACTGCTGCATGTCGAACGGCTGCACGCACGTCTCGACCATGGCGAGATCCTCGAGCAACTGCTTGTGGGCGCGTTCGCTGAGCTGCTCCCGCAGGGCCGGATCGTGTGGCCCCGTCGTCTGCACGAGGGCCTTGGTCGCGTTGTGGGCCGTACGTTCGAACAGGAAGACCTGCTGGTCGCGCAGCGAGTAGACGCCGCGGAAGTTCTCGCCCGAGCCGATTGGCCAGGTCGCCGGCACGATCGTGATGCCGAGCACCTTCTCGACCTCGTCCATGAGGTCGAGCGGCGGGCGGGCTGGGCGGTCCATCTTGTTTACGACCGTGACGATCGGGATGCCGCGATCGCGGCAGACCTTGAACAACTTGATCGTCTGCGGCTCGACGCCCTTGGCGCCGTCGATGAGCATCAGGGCCGCGTCCGCCGCGACGAGCGTGCGGAACGTATCCTCGCTGAAATCCTGGTGGCCCGGCGTGTCGAGCAGGTTGATGCAGTGGCCCTGGTACTCGAACTGCAGCGCCGAACTCGTGATCGAGATACCGCGCTTCTTCTCGAGCTCCATCCAGTCCGACGTCGCGTGCGCGCCACCCCGGCGGGCCTTCACGGAACCGGCTTCGCGAATGGCGCCGCCGTAGAGCAGCAGCTTCTCGGTGAGCGTGGTCTTGCCGGCGTCCGGGTGGGAAATGATCGCGAACGTGCGGCGGCGTTGGATCTCGTGGTCGAGGTCGGCCATGGGGGGCGAACACGGTAATGGTTTCGCCCGCGAATGCGAAGGCCGATGGCGCGGGTTCCCCGGGGACGCGCGGCAAACCGCCGGTTGGCGGCCTGCCCTCCTGGATCAGACCTTGTCGGGATCCTGACCGCGCAGCACCGAATTGCCTTCGAACGTCTCGCGCAGGTTCGTGCGCGCGGGGTTCTGCAGCATGGCCTCGTTGATGCGGCCACTCTGGGCGAAGAACCCGATCGGATTCTGCCAGACGAGCTGCTCGATCTTGGGGCGCGGCACGCCGGCCTGCTCGAGCTTGACGACGGTGCGCGGCACCATCATCGGGTCGCTCACGCCCCAGTCGGCGGCGCTGTTGATGACCATGCGATCGACGCCGTATTCGAGCACGATCGAGACCATGCGCGCCGGGTCCATCTTGGTGTTGGGATAGATCGAGAACCCCTGCCAGCAGCCGAGGTCGCGCGTGATCTTGATGGTCTCCTCGTTGCCGTGGTCGAGCAGCACCATGCCCATCGGGAAGTTCGCTTCCTTCACGATCGCGATACAGCGCTCGAAACCCTTCTTCTTGTCGCGGTGCGGCGTGTGGATGAGCACCGGCAGCTTGTGGCGCTTGGCGAGTTCGAGCTGGGCGGCGAGGAACTTCTCTTCGGTCTTGGTCTGGTCGTCGAGACCGATTTCGCCAACGCCCAGGCACGAGTCCTTCTCGCAGTAGCGCGGCAGGATGTCGAGCACGGCCTGGTTGACGCGGTCGTCGTTCGCTTCGCGCGGGTTGAGCCCCATCGTGCAGAAGTGGTGGATGCCGAACTGGTGGGCGCGGTGTCGTTCCCAACCGATCAGCGTCTCGAAGTAGTCGACGAACGTGCCGACCGAGGTGCGGTTCTGGCCGAGCCAGAACGCGGGTTCGAGCACGGCACGGACACCGGCGAGGCTCAGGCGCTCGTAGTCGTCCGTGATGCGGCTGAACATGTGGATGTGCGGTTCGAAGATCAGCATCGGCGGGGTCGGTTCGAGGGGGGCTTGGTGGGCGAGAGGGTTGGCGGGAAATCAGCCGGTAACGAGGCGCTGCAGCAGCGCGCGGATTTCGGGGCGCGGTTCGCGTTCGAGGCGTTCGGCGGCAAACGCGCGCAGGTCGGGGCGGTGCAGGGCCATCAGGCCTTCGATGGCCGAACGGCGCACGCCATCGTCGCCGTGTTCGAGGCCGCCGATGAGGCGGGCGGCGGTGCCGGCGGTGGGGGCGCGGCCGATCGCGCGGTTGGTGTCGCGCCAGACGCTGCGGCCGGCGGCTTCGCGTTCGGTGGCGAGGTCCTGCAGCATGCGCGAGAACTCGGCGTTGCAGTGCGCTTCGGCGCCCAGCGCGCGATGCAGCGGCAGATCGAGGAATGCCAGCTTGAGCAGCATCTTGTTGGCCACCGACGCATCGAAGTCCGGTTGGCCAACCGTGCGCGAGAACAGGTCGCCGTCGCAGAGCCCCGCTTCGAGGTGAACGACCATGTTGGTGCGCTGCATTTCGCCGAACAGCCGCACCGTGATCGGACCTACCGGCAGGAAGTGCAGCGCGCGCAGCAGCATCGCCCGTTCTTCGATGTCGCCGTGCGCGTAGAGATCCCACAGCTCGGCGTCGGTGGCGGCGGCGCTGAGCAACAGCCACGCCGCGGCGAGGTCGCAGGTGCGGAACGCGTCGAGGTCGACGATGCCCGGGCCGAGCGAGGTGCGGCCGCCGCGCACGGGTTCACGGCCGAGGCGCCGCGGCAGGCCCGGGAAGACCACTGGCAAGCGGCTGCGGTCGGCGCGGACTTCGGCGAGCAGCGGCTCGGCGATGGCGAGCGCGGTCGGGCCAAGGCGCGTAGCGAGGGCGGCGATGGTCGGGACGGCGATGGGCTGGTTTCTCTCGGCGGACATGAAGGGCGAAGAAGATAGCGTCCGGGGCGGTCTACGTCGCGGGTAGCTCTAGGTCGAAGTGCAGTTCCTGGCCGTGCTTTCGCGGCGGCCAGCAGCTAGCTTCTGGGCATGGACTTTCCCGCCTGGGACCCGGTGCTGTTCGACTTTCCGGGGCCGCTCGATATCCGCTGGTATGGGCTCATGTACGTCTTTGGGTTCCTGGTCGGACAGCAGATCCTGGTCCGGCTGGCGCGGGCGGGGTTCCTGCCCGTCGATCCCAAGATCGCGCCGGACCTCGTGTTCTATTGCGTGATCGGGGTCATGCTGGGCGGGCGAACGGGTTACGCGCTGTTCTACGACACCACCCACCAGCTGATCCTGCCCTGGAACTTCGTGCAGGTCTGGCGCGGTGGCTTGTCCTTCCACGGCGGCCTGGGTGGGGTTGCGGTGGCGCTGTGGTTCTTTGCGCGCAAGCACAAGGTCTCGTGGGCCCGGGTGGCCGACGCGTGTTGCCTGGCGGTGACGCCGGGCATCTTCGCCGTGCGCTTTGCGAACTTCATCAACGGGGAGTTGTACGGGCGCGAGTGTCCCGCCGGCACGCCCGGCGCGATGCAGTTTCCGACCGATCCGGCCGCCGAGCGGCTGCTGGGCCTGTCGCCGGACTGGCAGATGCGCGATCGCGAATTGTGCATCCAGGTCGCCTACAAGCACCGGACCTGGGAGAGTGTGCAGGGCCAACTCAGCGACGCCGAGAAGGACTGGTCCCACGTGAAGGAGAACCTCGACTGGGAGCGGGTGCGGCATGGGGTGCCGTTCCGGCATCCCTCGCAGCTCTACGAGGGCCTTGGTGAGGGGCTCGTGCTCGGCATCGTGCTGTTCCTCATCTACCGGCTCACGCGCCACCAGCCCTGGCAACAGGGGCGGTATTCGATCGTGTTCCTGCTCGGTTATGCGGTGGTGCGGTGGAGCCTCGAGAACGTGCGTCAGCCCGATTCGCAGTTCCAGAACAACGGGGTGGTCTGCCTCGGCATGACGATGGGGCAGACGCTCAGTACCGCCATGGTCCTTGGCGCTGGCCTCATGCTGGTCTGGCCCAAGCTGTTCCCGAAGCGGCCTCCCCTGGTTTGACCATGGTGTGGGGTCTGACCCTGACGTGGGGTTTGCGGGCAAGGTGGGGGATGGATGGCGCCAAACCCCGGGCGCGGGAATAATCTGCAGCGGAACGCCGTCCTCCGCCACGGCGTGCTCTGGTCCGGCTGGCCCCATGGCCCCTTTCACGATGCTTCGATACCTCCCTGTTCTGCTGCTGTCGGTCCTCTGCCTGTCCCTGGCGGGCTGTGACAACGTCGCGAAGGCTTTTGGCACGGGGACCCCGGATCCGGGTGGCACCACGACGGAATCGAAGATCCAGGTCGTACGTGAGGCTGGGGATGCCAAGGAGGGACGCCCGACGGTGAAGAACGTCGCCCCGCAAGGCAGCGCCTGGCCGACGACGGTGCCGATCGTCATCGTGTTCAGCGAGAGCATCTACGAGAGCTCGATTGTGCCGACGAGTACGACGGCCAACGACGGGCGCATCCTCGTGCGCGTGAAGGGCACGACGCAGGCGATCCTCTGTGGTTATGACTTCGTGGCGCAGGGGCGCGTGCTGATCCTGCGGCCGGCGACCGGGCTCCCGAATGAGCAGAACCCGACCTACGAGATCGTCATGTTGCCTGGCGGGACCGACATCGATGGGGTGCCCTTCCGGGTGTCGGGCACCGAGTCGGTGCTCGCGGAGTTCCAGACCAATCAGGCGGATACGATCCACGATGGTCGCATCCTCACGACGTTCCCGCGCAACAACGCGCGCGACGCCGTGCGCGAGACGTCGTACTACGTGTTCTTCGATCGGCCCGTCAATGCGGATTCGATCACGGCGACCAACCTGTTCGTGCGGCCGCGCAACGGGGTAGCGCTCGCGGGCGACACGACGGTGGTGCGGCTCCAGGGGCAGGCTGACGGGCGCGTGGTCAGTTTCACGCCGGACGACCCGTTCGCGGCTGCGACCGAGCAGCAGCTCGTGGTTGATGACACCATAACATTTGGGGAAGACGGCACGCTCGACTTCACGGGCCGTACGCCGTTTGCGGTGTTCACGACCGTGCGCCCGCAGTCGCCGACCGGCGTGCACGTCGGCAATCCGAGCACGGGTTTCCCCGACAAGATCAATCGCAGTAACGTCGACACGCTCACCATCAAGGTGACGACGCCCGCCGATGCAGAAGTCGGCGATCGGGTCCTGGTGCGCGTTTATGGCGGCGATCACACGACCACCGCGACGGGTGACCTGGCGATGTTCGAGCGCACGGCGGAGGTCACGACCGCTGGCGCCCACGACGTCACGGTCGACTTCGCCGGCCTCCTGGGCACGATCGCGAAGCCCAAGTTCGACGATGGGGACGTCACGCTCTGCGCACAGCTGCAGCGCGGCTCGGAGCACTCGGGTTTTGCAGTGAGTTCGAGTGCGAACGCGCCGCGGTTTGATATCACGCCGCCCACCATGGTGACCGCGGGGGCGCCCGCGTCGGCGAGCGGAGTGGATATCTACACGGACCAGGAGTACCTGGCCTACTACGGGACCGCGAGCGAAGAGGTGGCGGCGGCGCACCTGGTCGATGGCACCTCCCAGACGGCTGAGCTGTTTGCCGCGGCCAGCGACGGGACCTTCCTCGTGAAGCCGATTGCGCTCGGTCGCCTCACTGCGCCACGTTCGTACAGCGTGCTGCTGACGGATCTGGCGGGCAATCTGGCGGCGGCCGCGGCGACCGGCAATATCGTGCAGCGGGGAGTCGTCACGGGCACGCTGGCGGGGACCTTGAC
Source organism: Planctomycetota bacterium (assembly GCA_020851075.1). Lineage (GTDB taxonomy): Bacteria > Planctomycetota > UBA1135 > UBA1135 > UBA2386 > JADZDL01. Next base: position 10,229 of record JADZDL010000516.1, read on the forward strand.
GGTCGAAGCCTACGACCACCCGACGATGGCGCCGGTTGCCGGGGCCACGGTGCTCATCGAGCCCGATGCTCCGGTGAAGCCGGCGGTTGGCCAGGTGATCGCCACCACTGACGCCAACGGCCGGGCGACGTTCACCGGGCTCGGCGGCAGCCGCTACACGATCACCATCGTGCGCACCGGCTACAACCTCCTCACGCTCTACGACACGGGGGCGAGCTTCGTGTCGCTGCCTCTGCGCCCCACCAATGGGGCCACGGCGTCGATGCGCGGGAACCTCGTCTTCCAAGCCGCTGCGGGCACACGCGCCATCGTCGGCAGCAGCGCCTACGACGATCCGTTGACGTTCGGAGTGTTCACAACGACCGGCGCGCCCAACACGGTGCCGTCAACGGCCATCGTGCCCAATCGCCCGGTGATGGTCACGGCCTGCAGCGGTGTGTTCGAGCCTGTGTCGCTGCCGGCGATCGTCTCGATCGGCTACCAGATGCTCGGTGCCACTCTGCTGCAGCCGACCGCTCCGCTGGCGCCGACGGCGGCCGGTGAGACGGCGACGGTGAACATGGCGTTGATCACCGCCACGGGCAGCCTCTCGAACATCGTCGGTGGCGCGCCGGTGAACTTTGCCCTTGCCACGGGGCTCGACACTGCCAATCTCGTCGGTGGCGCGCCCTCGGTGCGTCCGACGTTGACCTTGAACGGCTTCGCGAACCAGGTCCTGAATGGCATCGGTTTCGCCGCCCTTAGTAGCGGGGCCGCCTATACGAGCAACACGAGTCTGGGCACGGTGCCGGCGGTGGGACTGGCGGATTTTGTCCCCTTGAATTGGATCGTTTCGCAGGCTCGCGACACCAATGGCCGCGTGAGCCGCACGCGGGAGGTGCCGACGAGTGGCACGACGATTCTCTGGACGACACCACCGGCGATCCCGGCCATCACAGTGCCGGGCGGGGCGATCGTCGGGGCGCCCGCCGTCACCTTGGCGGACACGTTCGATGGGACGGGCCAGATCTCCGCATTCGAAGTCACCGCGACCGATGGCGCCGGGCGCAGCTGGACGGTGATGTACCTCGATCGTGACACCCTCGGTGGTACGGACGTCGTGCAATTCCCGAGCCTCACCGGTGCGAGCGTGAGTGGACTACAGGCCGGGTCCTGGAGCATGCGCTCGGAAGCGCGCATGTTCGTGAAGCTCTCGGGCGTGACCGCCGACAACTTCGTGCTGACCGACCGCTATCGTCTCGAAGTGTTGTATGCCCGCTCGGCGGCGGTGACCTTCACGATCCAGTGACGTCACCGATTCCGTGACGTACACGACTCCCGTAGGGCACTGATGACCAAGGGTGTAGCACTGCTGTCCGGGGGCCTCGACTCCGCCATTGCGGCGGCGCTGTTTCGCGAGCGGCCGCAGCATGAGATCCAGGAGGCGGTGTTCTTCGACTACGGACAGCGGGCCGTGCACCGCGAGGCGGCGGCGGCGGCGGCACTCGCCCAACGCTGGCAGGTGCCCTGGCGCAGCTTGTCGGTGCCCTGGCTTGGTGAACTCGCCGCGCGTTCGGGCTCGGCCTTGTCGGCGCTCGGTGGCCCGCTGCCGCGAGGGACGCGCGAGCAGCCAGGCGATGAACGCAGCGCGCGCGCTGTCTGGGTGCCAGCCCGCAACGCCGTCTTCGTCGCGATCGCCGCGGCCGTGGCGGAAACCGCTGGCGCCCAGTGGGTCATCGCCGGGTTCAATCGCGAGGAAGCGGCGACCTTCCCGGACAACTCGATGGCCTTCACGACGGCGGCCGATGAGTTCCTGCGTTACGGCACCCGCAACGGTGTGCGCGTGAGCAGTCCGACGTTGGCTCTCGACAAGGCCGGCATCGTCCAGGAGGCGAAGCGACTGGGCTACCACGCGAGCGACTTCTGGTCGTGCTACGAGGGCGGCGAACGGCCGTGCGGCTCGTGCGAATCCTGCCTGCGCAGCCGCTGGGATCGCTGAGCGCGCTTCACTTGAGCGTGCTCCAGGTGTTGCCCTCGGCGCCGACGGCATCACTCGCGAGTTCGCCACCCACGATCGTGGTCGGCGGCACGCCGACGAGGGCCGCGCCCGCCGGCGGCACGCTCGATTGACCGTTGTAGGTGGCCGTGCGCGAAACCAGGATCTCGCCGCTCTGGTTCACGAAGAACGTGGTGTTGCCTGAGCGACCTCGCGAGGCAGGCCACGCGACGCAGGTCCAGCTGACTTCGGCCTGGTCCGCATCGATCGAACTGCCGTTGGTGGGCGACGCAATGAGGCCCGTGCCGCTCGCATCGGGCAGATAGAGCGCCAGCAGGTAGCCCTTGCTCGTCGCATAGCCATTGGCATCGAGAGTGCCCAGCGATTGCGCGAGGCCGGGGGGAACGAGGCGCACGGCGCTGGTGCGCAGAGGCTGCGTGCCGGCCAATTCGCCGAGTCCGAGCGCCTCTCCGCGACCGTCCCCGTCGCCGTCGACGACCTGCTGCGAGCAGCACTGCGCCTGGGCGGTGGCGATCGTGCGCAGCGTTGCTGCGACGGCTCGTTCGTTGGCGACGGTGCGTGCGCTGGTCAGGTTGGGCACCGCGACACCGGCGAGCACACCGACCACCGCAGTAACGATCATCAGTTCGATCAGCGTGAATCCGGATTGGCCTTGCATCATGTTCTTCCCCAGCTCCTCGGTGGGTCTCAGATCGGCGCGCCAACTGCGGATTGCCTGTACAAGAATGCGATTGCTGCCGTCCCAGCGTCCCTTCAGGTGTTGCGAATGTGCTCAAGTCGCAGGCTGCTGCGTATGCTGCGCCCATGGTGCGCACCTTCGGCATCGTCAATCTGACGCGCGATTCGTTCTCGGATGGTGGGCAGTTCTTCTCGCCCGAGGCCGCCCTGCAACATGCCCGACAGTTGCGCGCCGAGGGGGCGGACGTGCTGGATCTCGGTGCCGAGTCGACGCACCCCGACGCCGAGGACGTGCCGGCAATCGAGGAGATTCGCCGTTTGTCGCCGGTGGTGGCGGCTTTGCTCGCCGAGGGCGCCGAACTCAGCGTCGACACCTGCAAGCCGCAGGTCATGCGCACGATGGTCGCCATGGGTGTGCACTGGCTCAACGACGTGCACGGGTTTCGTGATCCGGAGTCGCTGGCGGTTGCGGCTGCGGCGCCCGCCAACGTGCGTTTTGTCGTGATGTTCTCACGCAGCCGCAGCGGTCGCGCCGATCGCCCCGCGGACGCCACCGAAGAGGTGCTCGCCGAGTTGCAGACGTTCTTCGCCGAACGTGTGCAGACGATGGCGCGCGCGGGTGTCGCCAAGGAGCGCCTCGTCCTGGACCCTGGCATGGGCTTCTTTCTCGGTCGAACGGCGGCACCAAGCCTGTTGGTGCTGAAGCACCTGCGCGAGTTGCAGCAGCATGGGGTGCCGTTGCTGGTCTCGGTGTCGCGCAAGTCACTCGTCGGCGAAGTCACCGGCCGGACTGTCGAACAGCGTGGACCAGGCACACTGGCCGCCGAGTTGTGGGCTGCGCGGCATGGTGCCGAGTGGATCCGCAGCCATGATCCCGCGGCGTTCCGCGACGCGTGGGCCGTCGAGTGTGCGATCGAAGGGGCGCGTTGAGTGGCGTCAGCCTTGTGATCCGTCGCTCGGTTCGTCGCCGAGGCCCGGGGCCAGCCGCAGCTTCTTGCGCAGCGTGGCGCGGTTCATGTCGAGCGCACGCGCGAGCAGGGTCGGTTTGCCTTCGAAACGCGGCAACAGCGATGCGAGCAAGCGGCCCTCGAGTTCTTCGTGCAGCGCGTCGTAGGTGACCCCGGCCGCGAGGCGCGCATCGATCCACTCGTGCAGCGCGGCATCGAGCGCATTGATGGGCTCCGAGACCTCGCCCGAGGTGGCCTTGCGAAGTTCTGGAGGCAGGTGGTTCTCGAGGATCACGGCGCCGGCGCAAACGGCCGCGGCGTACTCAAGCACGTTGCGCAGTTCGCGCACGTTGCCCGGCCAGGAGTGGCGGCGCAGCACGGCCAGCGCATCGTTCGACAGCGAGAGCTGGCGGTCGCCGCCAAGTCCGGCGAGCAGGTACGAACACAGCGCCGCGAGGTCGCTGCCGCGCTCGGCGAGCGACGGTAGTTTCACTTCGAGCACACGCAGGCGGTAGTAGAGGTCCTCGCGGAACTGCTTCTGGGCAATGGCGCGGGGCAGATCCTGGTTGGTCGCCGCGAGGATGCGCAGGTCGACTCGCAGGTCTTCCCGTCCGCCGACGCGCACGAAGGTCTTCTCTTCGACGAAGCGCAGCAGCTTCACCTGCAGCGGCAGGGAGATCTCGCCGATTTCGTCGAGGAACAGCGTGCCGCCAGCGGCGCGTTCGATGTGGCCCGTGCGAGTGCCTTGCGCTCCCGTGAAGGCGCCGCGTTCGTGTCCGAACAGTTCGGCTTCGAGCAGGGCTTCGGGCAGGCTCGCGCACGACAGCGTTACGAACGGGCCGCTGTGCCGTGCACTGTGCAGGTGGATGACGTGCGCGGTGAGCGACTTGCCGATGCCGGTGGGGCCGGTGATGAGCACCGGGGCATCCGACGCGCAGGCGTGCGCGATCGCGGCGAAGGCGGGCTGCATGGCCGGCGAAGAACCGATCAGCAGCGGCGCATGGGCCGTCGCCCGGGTCGGCGTTGGCTCCAAGACGGTCGCCGGAGTGCTGGTGGCCAGCAGTGCCCGCAGGGTGCTCTCAAACTCGCGCAGATCGAGGGGCTTTACCAGGTATCCAGACGCCCCGGCCTTCTTCGCCTCGACTGCGTTCTGCAGGTTGCCGTGGGCGGTGACGACCAGCACTGGCAGTTGCTCATGCACGGCGCGAATGCGCGCCAGGGCTTCCAGGCCGCTCATGTCGGGCAGGCCGATATCGAGCACGACGAGGGCCGGTGTGGCCTTGGCAAGTTCGGCGAGGCCGAGGGTCGCCGAAGCGGCGCAGACGGGTTGGCAACCGAGCCGGCGCACGACGATTGCCAGCGCGGAGGCCAGGGCGGCTTCGTCTTCGATGACGAGGATGGTGTTCACGGCGTGGGAGCGGGATCTGGACGGCGAGGCAGCAGGACGGTGACGCACGCGCCGCCCGCGGGCAGGTTGCTGGCGGCAAGGCTACCACCGTGGGCCTTGGTGATCTCGTTGGCCACGCTCAGTCCAATTCCCATGCCACCTTCTTTCTCGCTGTAGAAGAACTCCGCAAAGTGGGCCAGCGCCGTGGCGCTAAAGCCGCGGCCGCCGTCCACGAACGTGATGCGGCAGCCCGTTGCCGTCGCCTCGGCGGTGATCGTGAGCAAGCCGCCGCTCGGCATGGCCTGGGCGGCATTGGTGATGAGGTTGCGGAAGACCTGGCCGAGGCGGCGGCGGTCGCACGGCATCCGCAGTGGCCCTGCCGCGCGCAGTTCGACGCGGGTGCGGGTGTGGGTGAGTTGGGCGCGCAACGCGTCCAGCGTCTGCTGCAGGAGCTCTGTGAGGTCCGCCTCGTGCATCTGCGGCGGCTCGGGGCGACCGAGGAACTGCCACTGGTGCAGCAGGTCCTCGATGCGCGCGATCTCCTGTTCGAGGATGGTCGCGGTTTCGTCGGCGGGGCCCGAACGCAGCAGCTGCGCGTGCATCTTGATCGCCGCCACCGGATTCTGCACCTCGTGCGCGAGGGCCGTGGTCATGCGCCCGAGCACGGCGAGTTTCTCGGCGCGCGCTCGCTGTTCGCGTTCGTCGTGCAGCGCGTCGCGCGTGCGCAGGAACGCGCGGGCCAGGTCGCCGATCTCATCGCTTCGCCTGGCTTCCGGCAATTCCAGTGGGCCTGGGCTCTCGATGCCGGGCAATTGTGCGGCGAGGTGGCGAAGTGGGCGAACGAGGCTGCGGCCGACCAACCAGGCGATGAGCAGCGCGAGCAGCCAGAATGCGATGAGCACCTGGAGCACGCGCGGGTCGCGGAGCTCGTTGCCGGGGCGCCGCACGAGCAGCAGTGCCTGCTGTTCGCCAAGGGGGCGCGCGACGCATTCGAGATCGCGGACGCGATGGGCGACGCCGTCCGCGGGAATGTCGAGCAGGGCCGCACGGTCGCTGCTCGTGCTGGCGTCGGGTGTGAGAGCGCGTCCCTTCCGAAAGAACACCTCGAAGCCGGTCACCTTCTGCAGGTCGGTTGCCATTTGCTCGCTCGGAGGAAGGCCTCTCTGCAGCAAGAACTCGGCGTCGGTGGCGGCAAGCCCCTCCAGGCGGGCACGCTGTTCGGCCCCGATCTGCACGGTCAGGTAGACGACCAGGGTGGCCGTTTCCGCGAGTACGAGCAGCACGAACGGCAAGCCGACGCGCCAGGACAGGCGTTGGAGGGGCATGAACTCAGGGTGAGTGTGCCCGAACGGGGGTGCCAGGCAAGGTGGTGTTGGCGACGTCGTGGGCCGGTTTGCCAGCGGATGCGGGCGTGGACACGCCTTGACCATGAGGTCCGCCGGCATGGATGGATTTTGTTCCTGTGCCCGCCCGGTGGGCGTGCGGTCGTGGCGACGAACCCAGCGGGCAGGGGAGCGATCCACCGTTCTTCACCGGGATCTTCCGCTCTTGGCGATTTCCCGGGCTCCTGAGCCGCGGTGGCACACGAGTTGTCATTGCTGGGTGCTGAAGCCGGCGCGGTTGTCGCCGGACGCAACGACAGGGCCCCCGATGAGTAGACCCGCCGCTGAGATCGACTGGCTCCTTCGCCATCGCGAAGGCGATGCGGGGGCCTTTGCCCAGCTGGTCCAGGAATACCGCGACCGGTTGCTGCAGTTCTTCTTCCGCCTGTGCCAGAACCGCAGCCAGGCCGAAGACCTCGCTCAGGAGTTGTTCTTGAAGTTGCTGCGACGCAGTGACGCCTACCAACCTCGGGGGCGCCTGTCTGATTATGTGTTTCGCGTCGCAACCAACCTCTGGATCGACCAATACCGCCGCCAGCGCTTGCGGCCACGCCTGCATTCCTACGATCAGTCGGCGACGGCGGTAGGCGACGATACCGTGCGCTTCGAGCCAGCTGCACCGGTGGTTTCCCCCGTGCAGCTGCTTGAGGAGCAGGAGAATCTGGCTGCGCTCCGCGCGGCGCTCGGTCGCCTCGGGGAGTCCTCGCGCTGCGTACTCGAACTGGCGGTCTACCAACAGTTGCCCTATGCCGAGATCAGCTCGATTCTCGACATCCCGATCGGCACCGTGAAGTCGCGCGTGCACCATGCGGTAATCAGCTTGAAGGAGCTGCTTGGGCAGGCAACGGGGCGCACTGGCACTCGCAGGCGCAATGCCGTTGGCCTCGCCGTTGGCCTCGGTGCCTGACGGAACTGCTTACTTGCCTGCACCTGAATCTGCAGAATTCTTGTAACCGCTGAGGGGGGGCGAGCCACAGATCCCAGCCAGGCACCGTCGTGCCGGCAGGAGAACTGAAGTGCAATTTGATCCCCCGCGATGCCCAAACTCACTCTGCGTTGCGCACCACAAGCCCGAGGGGCGGTGGTATCTGCGAAAGGGCTACTACCAGCCCGCATGCCGTTCCGGGCCTGTGCAGCGATACCAGTGTCGCCACTGCCTCATCGGCTTCTCCGCGCAGACGTTTCGGCACGACTGCGGCGACCGCAAACCCTGGTGCAACGTGCCGCTCTTCGACTACCTGACGAGTGGCGTCGGCCTGCGCCAATCGGGCCGCATGGTGGGCCTCACGATCCGTGCTGTGCAGGGCAAATTGCGCAAGTTCGGCCGCACCTGCCTCGGGCTGCATGAGAACCTGAGCTCGCGCCTGCCAGGCAATCGCAGCTTCCTCTTGGATGAGGAAGAGACCTACGAACGCAGCAAACGCTGGCCACTCACGATGCCGGTGTTGATCGAACGCGAAACCTGGTTCGTGGTTGCCGTCGAGGCGGGCCCGATTCGACGCTTGGCCCGCAAGGGCAGCAAGATGCGCGCGCTGCAGGACGCCGACGAAGAGCGGCAAGGACGGCGGCCAGACCACAGCCGCCAATGCGTTCGCAAGGTGCTCGAGTTGCTGCGCCAGCGAGTCGGCGACGCGGCGATCACCATGCTCACGGACAAGAAGGGCAGCTACGCAACGCTGGTACGGGGCGTGTTTGGAGATGCTGCCCGGCACGAGACGACGGCGGGTAAGAACCCGCGGACGACCTACAACCCGCTCTTCCCCATCAACTCGACGCTGGCAATGACGCGCGACAACAACGGTCGCCTGCGGCGCCTTTCCTGGCTGGTCACGAAGTTGTGCGAATGCCTGCTTCGCCAGACGGCGATCTTCACCGTGTATCGCAACTACGTGCGCCAGCGCTTCAACCGCGACCCGCGGAACGACACGCCTGGGAAGCTCCTGAAGCTCGTGCCACGCGCGCTACAGAGCAGGGAGGTGCTCGCCTGGCGGCAGGACTGGGGTGGGAACAGCATTGACCCCATGAGTTGCGACGCCCGGACAACGATTCGGGCGATGCAGAGCCAAGTGGTTTGATCGCCAAGACATGGGGCAGGAACGGCATGGAATCGACAATTGCGCTCCGACGAACGAATGGGCCAGGTGCAGGCAAGTAAGCAGTTCTGGCCGTTGGCATGAGGGAGTTGGTGCTTGGTGGGGGCAAGGCGCCGGCGCCACTCAAGTCTCCCCGCCCGAGTGTCGAAAGTGTTCTGCCGGAGCACCCTTGTGCACGGCAACAGGACGCATGGAATCGGTCAACGAGATCAAAGAAGCCCTCTCGGCCCGTTCGCGAACGGCGACGCTCGATGAGCTCCGTAGCGAGGGTCGCAAGCGGGTTCGTCTGATCCGCGCCGAACATGTCGCGGCAATGATCGCGGAAGCGGTTCATGCGGCGATCGAGCAGTCGGGCTTGATTGCGCCAGAAGAGGCGGAACGCCTCGTCGAGAAGAGCCGCACCGAGTTTCGCTCGATCCTGCGAGAACGTGAGGCCGAAGCGCAGAAGGCGCACGATACCGAGGTGCAACTCGCCGAACGGGAAGCAGAGCTTGCGGAGCTGAAGCACCGGTTCGAAGAGACTGCCATGGCGCTCGCGCGAACGCGCGCGGAGATGGGCCAGGTGCGGGCTGAGTTTGAGGATCTGCAGCAGCAGTTCGCGAACTCGGTGGCCGCGCATGCTGCCCCTGTACCTGTGGCCGCGGCAACGGGGCCGTCGAGTGATCTTCTGTTGTCGCTCGTCCAGGAGATGGCGACGCTGAAGGCAAACCTCATGAATCAACAGGCGCAGGAACGTGCGCCCGCCCCTTCGGCCAGCGGAGAGTTCTCCGCGGCGATCGAGAAACTCGCCGGCTCGCTCAACGACCGGCTCGAGAAACTCGGCAAGAAGATGGGTGTCAGTGGCGCCGTCGAGAGCGACGCGCCGATCGACTTTGGCGGCATGTTCAAGGACACGGGCAAGACGCTCGAATCCAACATGGACAACATCGAGGTGAAGCAGAAGGCCGGTGGTGGCATCGCTGCAAACCTGGCGCGGCTGAAGAAACTCAAGGGCGGCGGCTGATCGCGTCCGAATCGGGAATCAACTGAAGCAAGGCGGAGACCAATGACGGAGCAACACAACAAGTTCGATCATTCTGCGGATCAGAGCGCTGACACGGCGGTCGCTCTCGGCAAGGGCCTGGACGTCGGCACTGCGAACCTCGCAGCGGCGGTGCAGAACGAGGAAGGTGGCATCACGGTGACCGTGGAACGCAACGCGTTCCTGGACATCCCGAGCGACGTCTACAGCAAGAACATGCTGACGAAGCTCAAGGTGCCCTACGTCGTGCACAACAACAAGCTCGTCGTCATCGGCGAAGCTGCGTTCGAGCTCGCCAACGTGTTTGGCCGTGAGACGCGCCGTCCGATGGCCGATGGTCTCATCAGCCCGAACGAGCAGGATGCTCTGCCGATGATGAAGATGATCATCCAGAAGATCCTCGGCGAACCGCGCGTGCCCGGCGAGAACTGCTATTTCTGCGTGCCAGCACCGTCGCTGGACGTCGACAACAACGTCGTCTACCACCAGGGCCTCTTCGAGAGCCTGGTGAACAAGCTCGGCTACACGGCGCACGCGATCAACGAAGCGCACGCGGTGGTGTTTGCCGAACTCGCGGAGAACGACTTCACGGGCATCGGTCTGTCGTTTGGCGGTGGCATGGCGAACGCCTGCATCACCTACAAGTCGATCCCGTGCCTGTCGTTCTCGGTGGCGCGCGGTGGCGACTGGATCGACAAGAACGTCGCCAACGTGCTCGGTTGCCCGCGCAGCAAGGCGGCGCACATCAAGGAACGTGGCATCGACATTCGCGATCCGAAGAGCCGCGAAGAGGAAGCGGTTGCGATCTACTATCGCAGCCTCATCAACTACGTGCTGCAGAACATCAAGACGCGGTTCGAGTCCGGCCAGAACATGCCGAGCTTCCAGAACCCGATCGATATCGCCTGCGCTGGCGGCACGTCGCTGATCGGCGGCTTCATCGAGGTCTTCCGCGAGGAGTTCGCGAAGATCGACTTCCCGATCCCCGTCGGCCGCATCTTCCGCAGCGAAGAAGCGCTCACGGCGGTTGCGAAGGGTTGCTTGGTCGCCGCGGCGATCGGCGAATCCTGATCGAACGGCCTGCGCGAGTTCACGAGACTCGCGCTGGTCGTTCCCCCGCAATGGCGCGGCGTGGCATCGGTCAGGGCACGAACGTGACTCGGACCCAGTTGGTGACCTGCCGTTCCTGCACCACGGCGTTCTCCATCGAGAAGGCTGCGAAGTAAACCTGCATTCCGACCAGGAACTGCAGGTTGGGCACCAGCACGAACGGATTCGCAGTGCCACCGGCGCCCAAGGTGCCGAGGAAGTTGCCGAAGAAGGCGTTGCTCGGGTCGACGCTCGCGGCGACGAGGAAATCGGCTTGCACTGGCAACAGACCGCCGGCCGGCAGCAAGAGGCCCGGCTGCGTGCCGAGGCTCGCGAAGCAGAAGTACGGATACCCCGCTTCGCTCGGCAGTGTTATCTGCAGAGTGAGTTGTTGGCCGATGCGCGCCGTGGTCGGAGCCTGCAGTGGCAGCGGCGACATGAGGAACGCGAGACTCTGCTGCACGAGCCTGGCGCGCAGGTTGGCATCGACGATCGTCTCGAGCGGGAAGCCAAAGTTGACGATGCGCGCGCCCGTGATGGGATCGACCTTCTGGATGGCCGCGGTCTGGCCATTGCCATAACGCAGGCAGACAGTGCTGGCGGTGCTTGTCGGCGTGAGCACGTCGGGATAGTCGACGTTGTAGGTGCCGTTGGTGCCGCTGTCGAAGCTACCAGTACTGGCGCCGGCGCTGATCGTGCCGGCAATACCCGCTTGCAGCGCGTAGCTGCCAGCATCATCGGCGGCGTAGGTCGCACCGAGCAGGTTGCGGTAGAAGCTGCGATCCGCGGCACTGCCTTGCGCATCGAGGTCCCAGCCGATTTCGGCGCCGCTCACGAGCATTCGCCCGCCGGCGTTCAGGTAGGCAGTGACGAGGTTCTGTTCGAGCGTGCTGAACGTATCGTCGCCCGTGCTCTCTTCGCCGAGCGACCACACGATAGCGCGATACAGCGGCAACGCCACGCGGCCCAATTGCACGGCTTCGTTGCTGGCCGCGTCGAAGCCGAGCGAACTGTTCGCGCCGCGAACGATCGCATCGCCGTAGAAGCGCTGGTAGTCGCGCGTATTCTCGGGCCCCTTCACGTTGCGGTCGAGACGGTCAAAACCCTGCACGAGCAATACCTGCGCCGTAGCGCGGTGGTCGGTGCCCGCGGTCAGTACTTCGGTCGGGAACGAACGGCCCGACGCGTTGTGGGCGCGCACGCGGAACGACAGCACGGTGTGGTGGGGTAATGCGCCCGTCGACCAGTTCGTGGTGTTCGTCGTGCCGACCTGCACGAAACCCTTGCCGTCGTTGCTCTGTTCGATCGAGTAACTCGTCGCACCGGCGACCGCGTCAAAGGCCACGCGCAGGCCGCGGGCGCCATCCTGCGTGACGCGCAGGGCCG
>JADZDL010000517.1 GCA_020851075.1 Planctomycetota bacterium
CAACTGCACGGCACGGATCTGCGGACCGCCGGCGCCGAAGGTCGAGAACACGTGCACGAACGTGCGCGTGCCAGCGCTCATGTGCCCGATCCCATCGCGGTGCAGCTCACGACACCGACCCCGGCTCGAAGACGCGTTGCACGAAACGGGCGCGATCGGTCTCCGGCGCAAACCCGAGGTCGCGTTTGCTGTCGCTGCAATCGAGCACGGACAGGAACCCGCGCGACTTGAAGTCGCGATACGCGGGCCATTCGCGCGGTCGCCGCGCGGCGACCGTCACGAGGTACTTGCCAAACTCCTGCAACCACATCCACCAGAGTGGCGTCGCGTGGAAACGATAGTCGCGCCCACTGCGCACGGTGAGTTCTTCGATGTACTCACGCGCGGTGAGGCGAACGTCGCCCGCGAGGTTGTAGTCCTGGTCGGCCGCGGCGCGCGACGAAAGTGCGCCGACGAGCCCGACCGCACAATCGTCGGCGAGCACGAACGGCAGCCCATGCGTGCCGCGCCCCCACCCGACGCAGTGGTTGTCGCGCACCCACATGCCGACGCCCGAGTGCTCGGCGATGCCACCTTCGCCGACGACGATCGCCGGCCGCACGATCGTGATCTCGAGACCCTTGCCGCGCAGTTGGCGCAGTTCGTTCTCGGCCGCGATCTTGCCGCGGGCATACGCCGAACGCGCGGCCGGCTGCGGATCCGTGCCGCAGTTGCCCGCGAGCGAACGCCGCTCCCCGAGCCACAGGGCCGCCGTGCTGCTCGTGTAGACGAGGCGCCGGACCTTCGCCGCGAGCGCCACTTCGCCGGCAGTGCGCACGGCTTCGGCCATCGCCTTCTCGACCTGCGTCGGGTCGGTGCCCGCGGCCGTCGCGAGGTGCAGCACCGCATCGGCGCCCGCGAATGCCCGCGCGAGCACTTCGCGATCGCCGGCGTCCCCGGCGAAGATGCGCACGTCCCCTTGCCGCAATTCGGGCGGCAACAGGTCGGGTTTGCGCACGACGAGCGTGACGGGCTTGTTGGCCTTCTGCAGCAACCGCACGCAACGGCGGCCAAGGAAACCAGTGCCGCCGAGCACGACGACTTCGCCGGCGCGCGCGCGACCGGGTTCCGGCAGCTGCCGCGGCGCCGGTGGTGCCTCGAGCGAAACTCCGGCCGCAATCGCCGTCTGCATGCAGAGGTCGAGCACCGCGTGCGCCGCCTGCGGGGTGATGCCAGCGCCGAGCTGGCTGCCGGTGCGCACCGCCGCGTGGAACGAACGCAGCGAACCGCGCATGCCGCGCAAGAACGGATCGTCGGGGAACCCAAGCCCAAACAGGGGTAGCTCGTACCCGGCGACCGCGCCGATCGCGCGCCCGGCGAGGTGCAGCGAACCACCCGCCAGATTGCGGCCGTGGTCGAGGAAGTCGAGCCAGCGCGTCTTGCGCCGCAACCAGCAACTGCCGCGCTGCAGGTCGAGCAACGCCGCGCCGTCGCTGCCGATCGCCTGCAGCGTCGTCTCGAGCAGTGGCCGGCCATACGCCATGCGCACGCTCGCCGTTCCCCCTTCACACTCGAGGTCGAGCAACCACTCGGTCACAAACTCGACGCCGTTCGGCAACTTGCGCCGCGCGCCAGTGATCGTGCGCACGCGCCGGCACGGCCCGAGCAGCGCGTAGACCATCGAGAACAGGTGCACGCCCTGCTCCCAGAGGATGTTCGCCTCGGTCTGGAACATGAAGTGCGACACATCGCCCGTCTGCAACTGGCGCAGTGGGACGTGGTGTTGCAGCGCCAGGTGCTCGAGCCGGCCTAGCCGCCCCGCGGCGAGGTGGTTCTGCAGACGCAGCACGGCCGGGTGGAAGGTCTGGTTGTGGTTGACCGCGAGCACGCGGCGTTGGGCCGCCGCGAGGTCACGGAGTTCGGCGACTTCTTCGGCGCGCTGCACGAGCGGCTTCTCCACCAGCACGTGCACCCCGGCTTGCAGGCACTGCCGCGCGATCGAAGCATGCAGCGCCGGCGGCACGAGCACGTGCACGGCGTCGATCCCCCCCGCCTGCAGCATCTCGCCAAGGTCGGCAAAGACCCCCTTCACGCCGTACTTGCCAGCCAAAGCCGCAGCCCGGGATCTGGCCGGGTCGCAGAGGGCCACCACCGTGACGCCTGGCACGGCCCGCAGCACCTGGAGGTGGACATCGGCGATGAACCCGCTGCCGATGAGGGCGACACGGGTAGGGCGGCCGGACACGGTCTCGACCGGGCCTGCGGCGACAAGTTCTGACGGACTGGGCAAGGGCGAGGATCTCGGCAGCGGAAACTAACGGGATACTGCGGCACCATCGGTTCTCGCGCAACCGTGGCGTTAGCGCCGCTGGTGTTGGATGATGCGACAGTCCATGACCGTGCTACGTCGCGCCGTCCCAACGTTCCTGCTCCTCGCGCTGCTGGCTCCCGCCCAGCAGCCGGAGTCCCTCACGCTCGCCACCGTGCTCGAACGTGGCCCGGCCCTTGTGGCGTCGATGCCACAGGTGCTTTGGTTGCCCTCCGGGCACGATGCCACCGTGATCCTGACCGCCGCCGACGGCAATCAGACCATGCACCGCATCGCCGAAGGCAAGCTCGTGGCGGAGGGGTTCCTCACCGCTTCGGCCCTGCACAAGGCGCTCGGCGCCGAGGTGCCAGCACCCGCCAGGTTCCCCGCGTGTTCGTTCTACGACCAGACGACGCTGCGCATCGACGACGGCAACACGGTCTACCTCTGGCAGATCGGCCAGGAACGCGCGACGAAGCGGCTCACGTGGCCCGAACCCGACCGCGGCGACTCGCCAACGGTCGCGATCGCCCCAGGCCTCGCCCACGTCGCATTGGTGCGCAACCACCAGCTCTGGCTCGGTGACCACGAAGGCCGCCTGCGCCAACTCACGTTCGACGGCTCTGCCGACCTCGTCTACGGCGGCGCCGCACACCGCGCCGAGTTTGGCATCGACCGCGGCCTGTTCTGGAGCAAGGACGGGCGCTACCTCGCGTTCTCGCGCGAAGACCAGCGGCCGATCGACCTCTATCCCTACCAGGACCTCGGTCCGGTGCCCCCAAAGCCCGTGCACGGCCGCTACCCGATGGCCGGCCGCGCCGATTCGCGCGTGCGCCTCTGCGTCTGCGACACCAAAGACGCCTCGCTGCACTGGATCGATGCCGATCCCGATGAGGACATCTACTGGACCAACGTGACCTTCGACAACGAAGGCCATCTCATCACCGCGCGCGTCGACCGCGGCCAGAACCACCTCGAACTCGTGCGCTACGACAGCCAGACGGGCAAACGCCTCGCCGTGCTGCTCACCGAGCACGACAGCAAGTGGATCGAGCCCGAACACAGCCCGACGTTCCTGCCCGACGGCCGCTTCCTCTGGCGGTCCGCGCAGCAAGGCCATCGCCACCTGTGGCTGCACGAAGCCGACGGCAAGATGGTGCAGCAGGTCACCAAGGGCGCCTTCGACGTGCAGAAGCTCTGCGCCATCAGCGCCGACGGCAAGAGCATCTTCTACCAGGCCTCGGGGGAAGACCCGCGCCAGCTGCACCTGTTTGCGGCCAACCTCGACGGCACCGAAGTGCGCCAGATCACCCGCGAACACGGCACGCACAACGCCGAACTCTCGCCCGATCAGCAGATGGCCTTCGTCGTCTGGTCCAACCTCGAAACCCGCCCCACGGCGCGCCTGCTCGACCTGCAATCGAGCACGGTGACCCCGCTGCCACAACCCGCAGACCCGCTCGCGACCTTCGCACTGCCCACGCAGCGCCTGTTTCAGATCAAGGCCGAAGACGACACCGTTCTCTACGGCCACGTAGCGCTGCCACCCAACCTCGCCGAAGGCCAGAAGTGCCCGGTGCTGCTCTACGTCTACGGCGGCCCCCACGTGCAGCTCGTCACCGACAGCTGGTTTGGTGGCGCGCCGCTCTGGCTGCAGGCTTTTGCCGCCGAAGGCTACGTGGTCTGCCGCCTCGACAACCGCGGCACGCCCAACCGCGGCATCGCGTTTGAACAATCGATCTACCGCCAGCTGGGCACGCTCGAAGTGAAGGACCAGCTCAACGCCGTCGAATGGCTCAAGCAGCAGCCGTTCGTCGACGCTTCGCGCATCGGTGTTCATGGCTGGTCGTACGGCGGCTACATGACGCTGCGCCTGATGCTGCTCGCGCCCGAGACGTTCGCCTGCGGCATCAGCGGCGCGCCGGTGACCGATTGGGCGATGTATGAGACCGGCTACGGCGAACGCTACATGGATACGCCGGCCGAGAACGCCGATGGCTACGAGAAGTCGAGCTGTCTACCGTTGGCAGGGAAACTGCAGCGCCCGCTGCTGCTCGTGCATGGCACCGATGACAAGACAGTCATGTGGTCGCACACGCTGGGCTTCGTCGACCGCTGCATCGATGCCGGGGTGCAGCTGGAGTACTTTGTGTACCCGGGGCAGACGCACCGGCTGATGGGGAAGGATCGGGTGCACTTCCTGAAGCTGCTGCACGACTGGCTGGGCCGGCGGCTCATGCCGGGGCCGAAGTAGGTTTTGGGCCGCTGGGGACGAAGGGAAGTTGGGTTCCCCTTTCCTTGGCGCGTGCTGGTCGCTACCTTGTGCGCAGTCGGGCCGTAGCGCAGTTTGGTAGCGCGACTGGTTTGGGACCAGTAGGTCGGAGGTTCAAATCCTCTCGGCC
>JADZDL010000518.1 GCA_020851075.1 Planctomycetota bacterium
CCCATCGATCAGAACTTCGTGCTCAGGCCCACGAATCCCGAGCGCCCGAGGGTCCCGTACTGGTACACCGTCTCGTACTCCTCGTCGAAGGCGTTTTCCAGCCGACCGAAGATCTCCATGGAGTCGTTCAACGCATAGGCCACGCGCAGGTCGACCAGCATGTAGCTGTCGAGACGCCGCGTGTTGCTGGCGTTGTCGAAGCTGGCGCCGGAGTACCGTGCGGCTACCGTCGTCTTCAGACGCACAGGCCATGCATACGAGACGGACAGGTTCGCGGACGTGTCCGGCCGCCGCGGCAGGCGCTTGCCGAAGGCGCTCGACCCGGGCGTGCGATTCTCGGCCTGCATGTTCGTGTAGTTCAGCTGCACCTCGAACGGCTCGACCGGATGCAGCGACGCCTGCAACTCGATGCCCGTGGCGGCGGCGCGTCCCGTGTTCTGGTAGTAGCCGAAGCTGGAGTGACCCGCGGCCGTGCACAGCGCGTTGAGCGGCACCGTGCAGCTCAGGAAGTCGATCTGGTTGCGCGTATCCCGCGAGAAGTACGTTGCAGACAGCACGACGCGGCGATCCATGAGGCGCTGTTCGACGCCGGCATCCCAGCTGCTCGATTGCTCGGGTTCAAGGCCCGGGTTGCGATACGGGCTGAAGAGCTGGTACAGGGTCGGCGCCTTGAACCCCTGGCCTACGCTGGCACGGAGCACCGTTCCCGAGCCGAGCGCCCAGGCCACCGCGAACTGGCCGGTCTGGTGCGTGCCGAAGGTCTCGTGATCGTCGTGGCGACCGCCCGCCGTCAGCGTCAGGCCCTTGGCCACCTCGCCCTGCACCTGCGCATAGATGCTGTCCTGTCCCACGTCGGCCGAGATCGCCTCCGACTTCGTCACCATCTCCGATTGCTCGTGCTGGAGGCCGAACACGGCCCGGTAACCGTCGGCGATCTCGATCGTCCCCTGGTACTCGACGCGGTTGTTCTGGCCCTGATAGTCGCCGGTCCTCGAAACGCTCAGGCCGTTGTTGAGGTACAGCCCGCGGTCGTTGTTGGTGTACTGGTAGGCGACACGGTTCTGCAACCGGTTGCCGAACAGCCCGAAGCGCAGGCCGTTGTAGCTCACGAACTGGCGCGTGATGCTGTAGTCGCCTTCATCCGCGAACACGAACGCCGGCGCCGGGAAGCCGTCATAGTTCGACTTGCCGTCCGCATAGTAGGCGCGGAGGTCAAGGGCGACGTCCGGCGTGAACTCGTAGCCGAGCCGGGCCGTGACCGTCGAATTGCGGAACGGATCCTTCTCCTGGCCGCCCGCGAAGGTCGAAACGCTGGAGGTGTTGTAGTAACCGGCGCCGACGCGGAACGAAAGGCGGTCGAACTTGCCACCCATCGACCCCTTGAACATCCCGCTCTGGAACGAGCCGATCTCGCCCTGCAGGCTGCCCCCGAGCGTGCCCTCCGGCTCGCGGGTGATGATATTGAGGACACCGCCGATGGCTTGGCTGCCGTACAGCGTCGATTGCGCGCCTCGCAGGATCTCGATGCGCGAGATGTCGCCGACCAGCAGGTTGCCGAAGTCGAAGCCGCCACCGGCCGCGGAAGGGTCATTCATCTGGACGCCGTCGATCAGGACGAGCGTCTGGTCGGATTCCGCGCCGCGGATCCGCACCGACGTCAACGTCCCCGGGCCACCGTTCCGCGCAAACGTCACGCCCGGCGTGCTCGCCAGCAGGTCCGATACGACGATGGCCTGGCTCTCGCGGATCAGCCGTTCGTTCAGCACGGTGACCGAGTTACCGACGGTGTCAGGAGACACGGCCATGCGGGTGGCGACGACGATGACTTCCTCGAGATTTGCCTCGGCCCCGGTGGCAGTCCCGGCAAGTGCGGCGGCGGCCAGCACGGTGGCCATGGCCTGCCTGGGCAGCCTGGGTTTCTGGCGGCGCGGCGCGGTGCCCGGAGGATTTTTGAATTCTTGTTCCGGCTGACGCATTGCGCGACGCTCCCGTTGGTCGACCCGATGGATGAACAGGGGCGCCATTTGCGGGGAACTACGTATCCGAGTCACGTAAATTACAGTTCGCCAACGTTAATGGGGCGTTAACGGGGCGACGCACGAGTGAAGCGCGGTGGGGTGGATCGATGTGCCTGTCCGGGAGACGCGCTCCGTTCTCCTGGGTCCTTTTTGCCCATGCCTGGCAGGGAGTTAGCACCACCGTATGCGTTCCTGTTGACCCGGCATGGGCGCTGGTTTAGTTTCGCCGCACGCACTTGGGTTCCCTGAACAAGGGATTCAAAGGGAACACGGTCCGATGCCGTGGCTGTCCCCGCAACTGTAGCCGGCGAGCATTCGTTGCATGATGCCACTGGGCCCTGGAGGCCCGGGAAGGCGGACGAAGGCGATGAACCGGAAGCCAGGAAACCTGCCCAGTGCCGTCGTCCTCGCTTGCGGCCGTGGGAGTGCCGGAGGCTGCGGTCATACCGTGGTGGCGACTTGGAGTTCGCCCATCGTTATCGACTTGAGGAGATGCTTCCATGCTGAATCCCCGCCTCGGCACGCTCGTGGCCCTGATCGTGATGGCTGCGGCCACGCGACTGCTGCCGCATCCCCCGAACCTCACGTCCTTGACGGCCGTTGCGCTGTTTGGCGGCGCCTGTTTCTCCGACCGCCGACTGGCGTTCGCAGTGCCGTTCCTGGCGCTGCTGGCGAGCGATCTCACGCTCGGGCTCTTCTATTCGTGGTCGTCTATGGCGTACCAGCCGCACATGTGGGTGCAGTACTTCGCGTTCGGCCTCGTGGTGTTGCTCGGCATGTCGCTGAAGGGAAAGTCGAGCGCACTCGGGATCGGCGGCACGACGCTCGCGGCCTCCTGCCTGTTCTTCGCCGTGACCAACTTCGGCGAATGGGTCTTCCAGCCCTGGTACCCGAAGACGGCGCAAGGACTCATCGACGCGTACGTCGCAGCGATCCCGTTCTTCCGCAACGCCGTCATCGGTGACCTCGCCTACGCCACGCTGCTGTTCGGCGGCTTCCACCTGCTCGAGCGCAATTTCGTCGCGCTTCGCGCGGAACCCAAGGCCGCATGAGCTTGATTCAAGGGGCGTTGCCCGGCGCTCCTTGACAGCGCGCGTGCGCCTCGCGCACGCTGCGCGCACCTGAAGGTGATCCTCGATATCGCAAGACATCGTGGAGAACGGGAAGCCGGTCCAATTCCGGCGCTGCCCCCGCAACGGTAGTCGAGACAAGTCCGCATCAACCAAAGCCACTGTTCCGCAAGGGATGGGAAGGCGATGCGACGGAGAAGCGACGCTTCTCGCTCGAGAGCCCGGAGACCGGCCTTGAGGCCATTCCAGCATCGCGGTGGGCGATGGGCTGCGTGGCTTGGGACAAAGCAAGTGGATCTGGACTTCTGCAGCAGAAGATCAATCCGTCGCCTTCTCCCGCCCCCTGCCCCTCTCCGCACGCTGCTGGTCCGTTGGCATTCAACCATGCGGGCGTGCATGGGGAGTCTTGAAACCATGAAACTCAATCTGATGGCAGGCCGCGTCGCCGCGGCTGCGGCGTTGGCTGCCACTTGCCCCTTTTCCCAGGCCCTGGCGCAGGACGACATCGCGAACGTGCTCGTGACGGCGGCGCGGTATGCGGAGGATGTCGACTCGGCGCTGGCCCCTGCCGTGGTGATTTCACGCGAGACGCTGGATCGCAGCGTCGCGCTCGATGTCACCGAAGTGCTGCGCTTCCATGCCGGCATCGACGTGGTCCGCAGCGGCGGCCCGGGACAATCGACCTCCGTGTTCGTCCGCGGCGCGGAGAGCAACCACACGCTCGTGCTCATCGACGGCGTGCGCGTCAATCCGGGCACGATCGGCACCGCAGCGCTGCAGAACATCGCCCCTGAGCTGATCGAGCGGATAGAAGTCGTGAAAGGCCCGCGCTCGACGCTGTACGGCAGCGATGCGATAGGCGGAGTCATCAACGTGATCACGCGGAGGGACCAGACTCCAGGCGGCCGCTTCAGCACGCAGGTCGGCACGGGGCCGTATGCCACGCGGCAAGGCACTGCGCAGGCGTCGTTCGCGAGCGAGCAGAGCTCGGCGGGCGCGGCCGTCTCGTGGTTGAACAGCGACGGCTTTCCGACGCGCATCGGCAGCACGACGAATCGCGGCTTCGACAACCTGTCGGTCAGCGCGAATGCGCGGACCCAGATCGGCGAGGTCGACGCGGCCGTGCGGTACTGGCAGGCCTCGGGCTCGTCGGAGTATTCGGACTTCTTCCTGACGCCGGTGGACCAGGACTTTCGCAACAGCGTCGCTGCGCTCGAGCTTGGGTTTGCGCCCACCGGTCACTGGAGAACGAAGGCCATCGTCAGCCGTATCGAGGACCGCAGTCAGCAGAACCAGTCCCCGGACCGGTTGCGAACGGAGCGCTATGCGCTGGACTGGCAAAACGACATCGAGGTAACCGATCGCAACCGCATCACCGCGGGCCTCGTGTACTCGACGGAGACTGCGGAGGCGATGTCATTCGGCACGGGCTTCGATATCGACACCGACATCGCGACGGCCTACCTGCAGAACACGTTCACGTCCGGGCGGCACGAGCTGGTACTGGCGGCGGGTTACACCGATCACACGACGTTCGGCAACCACACCACGTGGAACGCGGAATATGGACTGGGCCTCGGCGACAGCACGCGAGTCATCGCCTCTGCCGGCACGGCGTTCCGCGCACCGGACGCGACGGATCGCTTCGGCTTCGGCGGCAATCCGTTGCTCCAGCCCGAAGAGTCGACGCAGATCGAGCTGAGCCTGCAACAGCGGTTGTCCGGTCGGCAGACGCTGCGGCTCAATGCGTTCCAGAACGACGTGGACCAGCTGATCGAGTACGTCATCACGGACTTCACTACCTTCGACGGCGAGCTGCGCAATACCGACCAGGCCAGGATCCGTGGCCTCGAGCTTGCGTGGTCAATGCAGGGCACGGACTGGCAGGTGCGAGCGGAAGCGAGCCACCAGCAACCGAAGAACCGCGCGACGGGCGAAGTGCTGCTGCGTCGTGCGCAGAACAGCATTGCGCTGGGCTACGTGCAGGGCTTCGGACCGGTGGAGCTCGGTATCGATGTGCTCGGCGTGGATGAGCGCAACGACTTTGGCGGAGCCCGACTGGACGCATATGCGCTGGCCAATGTGACGGCTCGCTATGCCATGAGCGCGGACTGGTCCGTGCTGGCTCGCGTCGAGAACGTTTTCAACAAGCAGTACGAGCTGGCCAGCGGCTACAACACGCCCGATCGCGGACTCTTCGTCGCGGTCCGGTTCGCACCGAAGTAGGAACGACCATGGGCAACCGCCTCTCGAAGATCTACACCCGCACCGGCGACGCCGGCACAACCGGCCTCGGCGACGGCACGCGCATCGACAAGGAACACATCCGCATCGAGGCGTATGGCACCGTGGATGAAGCCAACAGCGCGATCGGCGTGGTGCTGGCAGTGCCCGGTATTCCTGCATCGATCGGCACCCCCCTCACGACCGTGCAGCACGAGCTGTTCGACCTGGGCGGCGAGCTATGCATCCCGGGCCACCGCATCATCACGGAGGACTACATCACGCGACTCGAGGACACGCTCGACGTCCTCAACGAGCCGCTGCCACCGCTCAAGGACTTCATCCTTCCGGGCGGCGGGCCCGGCGCGGCGGCATGCCATCTCGCCCGCACGATCGTGCGCCGTGCCGAACGCCGCGTATGGGAACTGAGCCGCGTGGAAGCCGTGGCCTACGAAGTCCCCCGCTACCTCAATCGCCTGTCGGACCTGCTCTTCGTCATGGCCCGCGTACTCGCGCGTGCGGAGAGTGGACAGGAAGTGGTGTGGAAGAGGGAGAAGGAGCGGTAGGAAAGCGGAGGGACCGGCCAACTCTGTTGGCAAGGGGGCCTACCGGCAAGGTGGGCCGACGTTGTCGGCAGGTGGGACTACCGTCAGGTCAGATTCCAGGCAGCAGGCTTCAAGTCAATCTGTCTTCTCTGACCTGACGGCAGTCCTTCCTGTCGTGAGACCCCCTTGCCGACAGGCCCCCCTTGCGGACGAAGTCCGCCGGTCGCTCCCCGCGTCCGCCAGCCCCCCCACTTGCCAACAGAGTTGGCCGGTCCCTCCGCTGCTTCTAAGCCATCACCCCCAGCAACGTCATCACCGACATCACGACGAGCCAGACAACCAGGGTGCGCATGACGAGGCGGAGGGTGGCGCGGGCGGTCCAGGTGTCGGGGTTGCCTTCGGGGGCGCCGGCGAGCA
>JADZDL010000519.1 GCA_020851075.1 Planctomycetota bacterium
GAACCGGAACAAGGCTCCCAAGCCGGACTTCAGGGCCTGCGAAAAAGTCCGGAAGCAGCGCGATGCCAAGCCCATCGACACAGAAGGTCTTCATGACCCAGTAGTCATTGGTCCCGACCGTTGATCGTGTCACGTAGGGATGGGAAGTCTTGTCAGTGTGAAGA
This sequence comes from Planctomycetota bacterium, assembly GCA_020851075.1. Lineage (GTDB taxonomy): Bacteria > Planctomycetota > UBA1135 > UBA1135 > UBA2386 > JADZDL01. Next base: position 165 of record JADZDL010000519.1, read on the forward strand.
ACTGGAGTCTTCGCAAACTCTGGCATGCGCAAGGTGATCGACACATGCGTCGTCAAGTCTTTTGGGGTCGACGGTGTACCGTTGGCGCGCAGATATTTCGGACTTGCATACAGGCCATAGGTCAATCGACCAACCAGCTTGGCGACGACATCGGGAAGGTCTGGCGCCTCTGCGCAGATGTAGCAGTCGACATCCTCCATGCGCGGTGAGTCTTCGCGGCCTGCAGCGTCCAGCTCACAGCGAATGTTCGGGTACTTCTCGAGAAACAGTCTCGCGACATGGCAGACAAACGTCGTGGTGAAGTGATTGTCTGCGAGTACCCGTAGCCTGCCCTTGCCACCCGTCGACATCTCCTGAACTTCGTGGCGAGCTGTCTCCCATCGTCCGGAGACGTCCGCGAGCAGCGCCTCACAGTGCGCGTGAAAGGCTCTGCCCGCATCCGTCGGCGTGACTTTGCGCGACGACCGGCTGAGCAGTTGCACGCCGAGATCTTCCTCGAGCCTGCGCAAGAGGCGACTGAGTGTCGCCTTCGACATGCCAGTTTGAGTCTCTGCTCTGGTGAGGCTCCCGGCTCTCATGATCAAAGCGAACGCCTCGACGAGCTTGAGTTCCATATCCATGAGTGTCTCCGCACGCACTGTTCCAAACCTGAAACGCTGCGTCTCGGAGTCTATCTTTCGCTCGCCTGACACGCCCGATAAATTTTTGTCAAGCGGATGACTCGGGTCTGCATGACGCAGAGCAACAGACGTCGACGCGTTAACGAAGGAGACGAAGGTGAACCAATTCTTGCGGCGCTCGGCCGCCTGTCTGCTGATCATCACCGCGCCGGCAATCTGCTCGGCCCAGGCACCTGCGAAGGTGGGCTTCATTTACTTCGGTCCGGTCGGAGACGTTGGCTGGACATACCAGCACGACCTGGGACGCAAGGAACTCGAGAAGAACCTGGGCAGCAAGATCGTCGTTCGCACGGTTCCCAACACGCTCGAGGGTGCAGATGGCGACCGCGTCGCGCGCGAGTTGAGTGCCGACGGCACGAAGATGATCTTCGCTGTCGGATTCGGCTACATGAAGGCTGTCCTCCAGATCGCGTCTGAGAACCCCGACAAGTGCTACGCAACCTCGTCGGCGTACATGACCGGGCCCAACGCCAGCGGATACAACGCCAAGTGGCACGAGGGCGGATACCTCGCAGGTATCGTGGCCGGAAAGACCACCAAGTCGAACAGCATCGGCTTCGTCGGAGCCCATCCCGTACCCGATGTGATGTGGTACCTGAACGGATTCGTGCAGGGCGCGCGTTCGGTGAATCCGAAGGCCAACGTGCGCGCTGTCTTCGTGGGCTCCTGGTCCGATCCGCCGAAGGAGACCGAGGCCGCTAACGCGCTCCTGAACCAAGGCGTGGACGTGATGACGCACTACACGAACTCGCCTGCCGTCGTGACGGCCGCCGACGGTCGCGGAGTTGCGAGCATCTCCTTCCACTCGGACATGCGCAAGTACGCGCCCAAGCACTACCTAACCGGAGTGACGCACCACTGGGGCGACTTCTATACCAAGATGACCACCGACGCACTGGCCGGCAACTGCAAGGGCGCTCTCTACTTTGGCGGGATCAAAGAGGGCAACGTCAAGCTCGCCCCGTTTGGGCCTCAAGTGCCAAAGGACGTCGCCGACCTGGTTGCGACCAAAACCAAGGAAATCGCCGACGGCAGGCTGAACGTCTTTGCGGGTCCCATCAAAGATAACAAGGGCGTCGTTCGGGTTGCTGCCGGCAGCGTGCTGCCTCCGTCGGACCTCGGCAAGATGGACTGGTTCGCCGAGGGCATCTCGGTCGGTCAGCGATGAACACGGCAACTGTCCGCACGCCGGAGTGGCATCCGGTCGCACCGTCCCATCATCTGCGCGCAGGCGACAACATCGTCGCCGGCTTCGCAAAGGGGGAGGAACTCGCCCTTTGGCGATCGAAGGACGGGGGGGTCCAGGCATGGGAGAACCGTTGCCCCCACCGAGGCTTGAGGCTGACCATGGGGCGCGTCCTCAATGGCAACCTCTCTTGCGCCTACCACGGCTGGGAGTACGCGCCGGACGGTCGCTGCGCGGCGATTCCCGCGAATCCGTCGCTGCCTCTGCCAAAGAACGTTCGAGTTCGGGCGTTCGCCGTGGAGGAGCGGAGCGGCATGGTGTGGGTTAGCACCGACGCGGTCGAAGCTTCCGGCTCAACGCCGAGGCCGACAGGGTCGGAAGCCTACTTCTGCCGATCCTTGGGAGTTCGACTCGACGCATCCGTTCTCAAAGACCGGCTGGCTCAAGTCGGGTTCGAGCGCCAGGGACTGTGGGCCTGGTCCGGCGCACTCGCCGGGCAGCAGGTCGCGCTGCTCATCAACGAGGCAGGGCATGAACTCACGCTGGTGCATGCATGGTTGAACGAGCGCCTGGACGTTCGGCAGTTGCGCGCGGTGCAGGCGGCGCTACGTCTGCTGCGTCGAGACCTCGAGGCAGGCGGGCAGAACAGGAGACAAGCATGACGTTCCAATGTGATGACCGCACAGTCTTGGACGACTGGCTGACTGTAGGGCCGAGCACGCGATTGACCGGCCGTAGTTCGACCAACCCCTATCGCACCAAGCTCCTCTCCAGCGACGTCGATGTTTGGCGTGACGGCCAAGGCAAGGTGGTAGCTCGCTGCGGCGACTCCACGCTGATGGTCCAGGATGCCTACGGCTACCTGTGGATCTGCCCGAGCGGCAAGCCCACCAAGACGATCTTCTCCTTTCCGGAGTACGCGGAGCCCGGACGGCGCATCGTCGACTGCGACGGAATCGGCGTAGCGGTTTCGGGCCTGCGCATGGTGGAGAACTTTCTCGACATGGGGCACTTCCCCTACGTGCACGCGCACTACCTGGGTGAAGTGCCGCAGACCGAGGTGGCGGCCTACGAGGTGAACGTCGACGAAAGCGCCGGCGAGATCTGGGCCACCAACTGCCGCTTCTATCAACCCAAGACCTCGAAGTCCGCAACGACGGGCCTCGACGTTCAGTATCGCTACCGCGTGATGCAGCCGATGAGTGCGATTCTCTACAAGACCGCATTCCCTCGCCCAGGAGAGATGGATGCCATCGGACTCTTCGTGCAGCCGCACGACGAGGAGTCCATCACTGCGTATTGCCTGCTGGCCTACTACGACGACACGACCACGGAGACCGACCTGCTGTCCTTTCAGCACACGATCTTCGGGCAGGACAAGCCGATTCTCGAAAACCAACGACCGAAGCGCATGCCGCTACAGCCGGGCAGCGAGGTCCCCACGCGCTGTGACGCCATGTCCGTGGCCTACCGCCGCTGGTTGAAAGCACGCGGCACCAGCTACGGTGCCGTACGGTGAAACGTCATGAGCACGAAGAGAACGTTTGTCGTCAGACGCCGGTGGATGACCACCGAGGACGTCGTCGGCATTGAATTGGCTCCCGCCGACTCTTTGCCACTTCCCGCCTTCGACCCCGGCGCCCACGTCGAGTTCTTCATCGATCGGGCAGGGCAACCCCCGCTCGTGCGGCAATACTCGCTCTGCAACGGCCCCGGCGAGACGGACGCTTTCGTGTTTGGCATCAAACGCGAGCCGCAATCGCGTGGAGGGTCTCACTGGATTCACTCGCTCTCGGAGGGCGACCAGGTAAGCCTGGGTGCGGTCAGGAATCTGTTCCCGATCAACCGCGATGCGGGCTCACATTTGCTTCTCGCGGGCGGGATCGGCATCACGCCGGTCCTCGCGATGGCGCAGAAGCTCACCTCCGTGGGCGCCGACTACCAGTTGCACTACTTCGTCCGCGCTGTGGACCATGTCGCGTTCAGGGATCGCCTCAAAGAAAGCGAAGCGGCCGGGCGGCTGCATGTCCACGCGGGACTCGACGCGGCAAGGGTCAGGGCCGTACTGGGCGAAGCGCTCGCGCGGCCACGCCAAGACGCGCACGCCTACTGCTGCGGTCCCGGTGTGTTCATGGACACCGTCGCCGAGGTTGCCGCGGCCGAATGGCCTTCAGAGAGGGTTCACTTCGAACGCTTCCAGGCACCCGCGGCTCAGAGCGCGCAGGCCTCAGATGCGGCCTTTGACGTCGTCCTTCAGAAGTCCGGACGCCGATGCCATGTGGAGGCTGGTCAGAGCATCGTTCAGGCGCTTGCAGCGGTTGGCTGCGATGTGATGACCTCATGCGAGCAGGGCGTCTGCGGGACCTGCCTGACAGACGTCTTGGAAGGAACCCCCGACCACCGCGATGCCTATCTGAGCAAGGCCGAGAGGGAGGGCGGACGGCTGATTCTCCCGTGCGTGTCCCGCTCGAATTCGGCCACCCTCGTTCTCGACATTTGACGAAAACAGCGAGCAAGCGATGCGACTCTACGACTACGAACTCTCAGGCAACTGCTACAAAGTCCGCTTCCTTCTGCATGCTCTGGGAATTGCCTACGAGCGCCACTCGATCAACTTCTTCCCCGGTCGAGAGCACAAGAGCGACCAGTTCCTGAGCGAAGTGAATCCGCTGGGCCAGATCCCCGTCCTGGAGGACGACGGCCTTCTCCTGCGTGATGCGCAGGCCATCCTTGTCTACCTGGCATCGCGCTACGACAAGGCCAAGGCCTGGTACCCGGATGACGCATGCCTTCGCGGCGAGATCCAAGTCTGGCTCGCAACGGCCGACGAGATCACTCGCACTGCTTCGGCAGCCCGCCTCCACGATGCCCTGGGCTACACGCAGTTCGACATCGAGGCGTGCCGTGCCGGTGCGCACGAAGTATTCCGTGTGATCGACGATCACCTGTCTGTGCGCCAGGCCGAGGGTGCGCAATGGCTGGTTGGAGATCGCCCGACGGTTGCGGACATCGCTTGCTTCCCCTACATCGCACTGGCGGGTGAAGGAGGCATCTCAATCGATGGATATCCGGCGTTGAGGCAGTGGCTGTGGCACTTCCGCAGCCAGCCGCGCTTCATCGGCATGGCCGGAATCATGGCTCTCGACCTCACCCACCACTGACAAAACAACGCGAGGAAGACAATGACCACTCAGGTTCAACCCAAGCCGCTCCTCGAGGACCGGACGTTCCTTCGACATTTCTGGCACCCAGTTTGCACGCGCGACGAGCTGGAGACCGCGCATCCTTCGGGCCGCGGCCCGCTGGCGGTAACGCTCCTCGGAAACCGCCTAGCGATCGCCAAGCTCGGCGGCAAGATCGTCGCGATGGACGATCGCTGCGCGCATCGGTTCGCCGCGCTGTCGAAGGGTACGGTCGTCGACGACACGATCCGCTGCAACTATCACGGCTGGCGGTACGACAGTTCGGGCAAGACGGTTCACATCCCCGCATGCCCCGAGTTGCCGATCCCACGCAAGGCAGCCACGAACACGTATCAGTGCGTCCTGAAATACGACCTGGTCTGGGTACGGCTGGACAGCAGCTGGGACTGCACGGAAGTGCCGTACTTCAGCGATTGGGATACGCCGGACATGCGCAATGTCGTGGTGCCATCGTACGGATGGAACACCGCTGCCGAACGGCGGTGGGAGAACTTCACCGACCTCTCCCACTTTGCGTTCGTGCACCCCGGCACGCTCTACGACCCGGCCTATGACAGGCCCCCGATTCCCACAGTGGATCGCGTCGACGGCGAGCTTCGCTTCGCGATCAAGCCGCCGCCCGAAATGATCGACAAGCTTCCCGAAAATGCGCCCATGGGAACGTTCACCTATCGGTGCACGATGCCCTTCTCGATCAATCTGAAACTGGAGCTGTACAAGGATTCGAGCGCCTTCACGCTGTGGACGACCAGTTGCCCCGTCGACGACACGCACTGCCGAAACTTCCTGATCATCAGCAGAGCACAAAAGGACAACGACCCCGACCACGTCCACACCGCGTTCCAGAAGGTGGTCCTTCAGGAGGATCAACCCATCATCGAATCGCAGTTCCCCGCAGAGATCTCCGCCGAGGAGGTCTCCCTGCCGACCGACAAGGTCTCGAACCAGTACCGGAAGTGGCTGCGAGAACTGTCGATCGCCGCAACTGAAGGCAAGGAAGCGTTCGTGCGAACGCTGAAAACCGGGGTCAGGGACGAACCGATCAAGGCCTGAACTTCTCGTCCCTGGCAGGGCGTGCGCCCTGCATCAACTGTGCGGACCAACTCCCCAGGGCGTCAGTGACGCTCTGGGGTCAACTTGTCTATTACCCATGAAGTTTCCATTCTCTTTGGGCTGCAATGGCCGCGGCGTCGTGCACATCGAAGGCACGCCCATGACCGTGGACCAACAGTTCCGGCTCCTCAAGTCCGCCGGCGTCTACGATCACTTTGATCGCATGCCCCAGCCAGGCGAGGAGCGGGAGTATCTCGACGCTGCGAACAGGCACGGCATTCCGATCCGTACCGGCCTATGGTGGTACACGGCAGGCCAAGACGAAGCTCTGCTGGAGAAGAACCTTCGCATCAGCAGAGAAGGTGGAGCCGAGTTTCACGACATCATGCTCCACATCCGGCACCAGCGCGGATCGGTGCTGACGGACGACGAGATCGTTGCCTTCTACGAGCTGGCGCACAACCTCGGCAACAAGATCGGGATCGAGATCGGCTTCGAGAATCACATCTACATGTGGTCCGAAGATCCGCGACGGGTAGAGCCGATCGCGCGTAAGGTGCAAGCGCGAGGCATGCCATTCAAGTTCGTGTTGGATCACAGCCATGTGTTGATCAAGGTCGACAACCCGGAAGAGCAGGACCTCATCGGCATCCGCGAAGACGTCGACAGCGGTGCACTGCTGCTCGATCCGTACGAGTCGGGCAACGTTCTGGATCAGTGGATGAACCTGAACATGGTCCACTGGCTACAGGTGCGGCCCGTGTCCCCGAACGGACCAAAGAACCGCTGGGCTATCAAGAACAACAACAGCTACGACGGCGGCAGCTATGGGCGCCCCTGTCAGTACCCATTCATCAAGCCGAAGCCGGGCGAGTGGCATAGCTCTTGGCACGCCTATCGGGTCGAACCTTGCAAGGAGGTCGTACGCCGCATGCTGCGGCATCACCTCTGCAATGCGAGCAGCCCCCTTCGATACATCACGACCGACATGATCGACATGGCGGACTACGGCGAAAACGCCAAGTACTCGCTCTTTGAGCAGAACGTGGCCATTGCGACCTGGATCCGAAGGACCTGGGACGAGATGGTGGACCAAGAAGCGGCCAACCGCGCGCGCGGCCGCGACAGCAAGCAGGAAGGAGCCCGAGAGTGAAGACACGTGCCGCTGTGGCCTGGAAGGCCGGCAGCCCCCTGACGATCGAGACGGTCGATCTGGGCGGGCCGAGGATCGGCGAAGTTCTGGTAGAGATTAAGGCTACCGGCATCTGCCACACCGACTACTACACGCTGTCCGGCGCCGATCCTGAGGGGGCGTTTCCCACGATCCTCGGCCACGAGGGTGCGGGCGTGGTCGTTGACGTAGGCCCTGGCGTAACCAGCCTCAAGAAGGGCGATCACGTCATCCCGCTGTACACCCCGGAGTGCCGGCACTGCAAGTTCTGCCTGTCGCGCAAGACGAACCTGTGCCAGCTCATTCGTGGAACGCAAGGCAAGGGTCTCATGCCCGACGCCACGTCTCGCTTCAGTATCGAAGGCAAGCCCATCCTGCACTACATGGGCACATCGACATTCAGCAACTTCACAGTTGTCCCGGAGATCGCACTCGCCAAGATCCGCGAGGATGCCCCGTTCGACAAGGTCTGCTACATAGGCTGTGGGGTCACCACTGGCATTGGAGCCGTCCTGTTCACGGCGAAGGTTGAGCCTGGATCGACTGTCGTCGTCTTCGGCCTCGGTGGCATCGGGCTGAATGTGATCCAAGGTGCGCGAATGGTTGGTGCCGACAAGATCATCGGCATCGATCTGAATCCGGCGCGCGAGGCTATGGCTCGTCAGTTTGGCATGACCCACTTCCTGAACCCGAAGGAGCATGAAAACATCGTCGACGCGATTGTCCAGCTGACTGACGGCGGTGCCGACTACAGCTTCGAGTGCATCGGCAACACCAAAGTGATGCGTCAGGCTCTCGAGTGCACCCACAAGGGTTGGGGACGGAGCATCATCATCGGGGTGGCCGAGGCGGGCGCAGAAATCTCGACGCGACCATTCCAACTCGTCACTGGGCGGAAGTGGGAGGGTTCGGCTTTCGGTGGCGCACGCGGGCGCACTGACGTCCCTCGCATCGTCGATTGGTACATGGAAGGCAAGATCAACA
>JADZDL010000520.1 GCA_020851075.1 Planctomycetota bacterium
GCGAGGTCGAGTTTCTCGATGGCGGCCAACGCGAACTTCGCCTGCAACGCCGGATTCTCGGCATGGTGGCGCGCCGCTTCGCCCGCGAGCGCCTGGCTGCGGTTGTAGCGCTGTTCTTCCTGGAGGCGCAGCACGACGACCAGTGCGACCGAGAGCGCCGCCGCCATGCCGACCAACAACGTCGCCACCGCCCGGTTGCGTTGGGTCCAACGCAGCACCCGCATTCTCACCGACGGCCGTCGCGCCAGGATCGGCAGTCCTTCACGCACGCGCCGCAGGTCTTCGGCGAGGCCGGCGGCGCTCTGGTAGCGCCGCGCCGGATCGCGTTCCATCGCCGTGGCGACGACGACCGCGAGTTCGGCCGGCATCCAGCGTTGCCGCAGTCGCTGCGTGCGCGGTTCGCCGCGCAGGATCTGCGACCACAGCGCTTCGAGCACCGGCGATTGGAACGGCAGGTCACCGGTGATGCTCTGGAACAGGCTGACGCCGAGCGAATAGACGTCGACGCCGGGCCCCGCGGCATTCGCGGCGCCGGTCAGTCGCTCGGGCGCCATGTAGGCAGGCGTGCCGAGCGGCTGGTTCTGCGTCGTCAGTCCCTGGTCCGGCTGGCCGTCGTCGAGAATGCGGGCGAGGCCGAAGTCCAGCACGACGGGCCGGCCGTCGCCGGCGAGCACGACGTGCTGCGGCTTCAGGTCGCGGTGCACGAGGCCGGCCTCGTGGGCGGTCTGCACGGCCTCGCAGACTTGTTCCCAGCGCTGCAGCACGGCATCGAGCTCGGCGCGGTTCTGCGGTGGCGGCAGTTCACTGAGCCGCTTGCCCGGCAGGTACTGCATGACCAGGTACGGCTGGCCGTCGGCCTCACCGAAGTCGTAGACCGGACAGATTCCGGGGTGGCTGACTCGGGCGAGCGCGCGGGCTTCGCGGTGGAAGCGCTCGCGCATCTTCGCCGAACCGAGCATCTCGGGGCGGATCAGCTTGATCGCAACGAGCCGGTGCAGGCGCGGCTGGCGCGCCAGGTGCACGACGCCCATGCCGCCGCCGCCGAGTTCCTGCAGCAGTTCGTATTCGCCGAGCTTCGGCAGCGGTTGGGCCTGGCCGAGGCCGTCGGCGATGCCGAGCAGGCGCTGCAGGATCGCCGCCTGGGCCGGATCGGTCGGCAGCAACTGGGCCAGGCGCGCGGAATCGCCCTGGGCGCGGGCCTCGAGGCACGCGAACAGCAGTTCCTCGAGGTGTTGGGTGCGCTCGGGGTCGTCGGCCGGGGTGGGCGGCGGCGGGACACCTTCCATGGGGCCGATGGTATGGGGGCATCAGGGCGAGCGCGATGCGAAGGGCGGGAACCCGAATCGGCCGGCTGCCGACCATCGGCTGCCGGCGACGCGAGTTCGCGGTTTCGTCGTCACAGCCAGAGGTGTGGTGGCTTTGTCCCGGTGTCCCCGGGGCCAGCGTTCGATCCGCAGGCCAGGGTGCACTTGCCATCCAACAAACCACCAAAGCAAAGCCATGCCCTCTCGCTCAGCCACCCGCTCCCTGTCGCTGCAATCCGCTCTTGCCCTGTTGCGCCGTTCCACCTGGAGCCTCGTCGCTCCACTCGGCGTCTTTGCACTGTCACTGGCGCTGCCAGCCCAGTGCCAGCCGGAGTGGCTGGGTCTGCCCGGATTCGAGGTTACTACGTCACCTGGCAGTTCGCCGGAGGTCGCCTGCATCCTCCCGCTGTCCAACGGGGGCCTCATGGTGGGAGGGACTTTCAGCAAGGCAGGTGAGGTAGCCGCCAGGAACATTGCAATGTTCGACGGGTTCCAATGGTCAGCGCTCGGCAGCGGTTGCCCCGGCTCTGTCAAGACGATGATATCGATGCCCGGCGGTGACATCGTCGCTGGTGGGACATTCTCGAGTGCCGGAGGGATACCTGCAGCCAACATCGCACGGTGGAACGGTTCCGCGTGGTCGCCATTGGGTGTCGGCGTTGGCGGTGAGGTAGCAGCCCTTGCTGTGATGCCGAACGGGGACCTCGTAGCGGCAGGCTCCTTCACAACGGCCGGCGGAGGTCCCGCCAACCGCATCGCCCGGTGGGACGGCAGCAACTGGAGCCCTCTGGGAACCGGTGCGAACAGCACAGTGATGGCGCTGGCAGTCCTGCCCAACGGCAACCTGGTCGCCGGGGGCAGGTTCAACCAGATCGGAGGAATCACGGCATCTTGCATCGCCACGTGGAACGGCTCGGTTTGGGCTGCCTTGGGCACGGGCATGCAAGTTGGCTTCTTCGGCGGCACCATCAGGGCCTTGGCCGCAAGCCCATCGGGCCTGCTGTACGCCGGCGGGGAGTTCCTGGGGGCAGGAAATGTCCCATTCACTGGGAATCTCGGTTGCTGGGGTGGCTCCTCGTGGTCGTCGATCGGCAGTGTCAGAGCCTTCCAACCTCCGTTCATGGTCGAAACGACAGCCTATGTCACCCAGATCGCGTTTCGCGCCAACGGCGACCTGGTCGTAGGTGGCACTTTCACTCATATCGGATCCAACGCAGTCACCGGCATCGGCATCGCGAACCAGAACATCGCCCGATGGGATGGCACGTCATGGTCGGGCCTCGGCGCTGGCATTTCACCGAGCGTTCGGGCGCTGGCAGTCACCTCAGACGACGTTCCAGTCGTCGAGAACCAAAGCCACCTGTTGGAGCGGTTCGATTGCCCGGAGAACTACGCGCGCTGGACCTGGTTCGGCCAGACGTGCCCAGCCGCCCCCGGCTTGCCCTCGATCGGGATCGACTCGTCCAGGCCTGCAATCGGCCACGATGTGACGTTGACGGCAAGCCAGTTCCCGGTGAACTGCACGTTCGGAGGCATCCTGGTCAGTTGGACGCGATTGTCGCCCGGCATCGATCTGACGTCGGTCGGCATGCCGGGTTGTTACCAGCACGTGGGTCCGGGCGCCTACTTCACCTTCGTCCCGGTCGCACAGTCCGGCAGCCACACCTTCCCGATCCCACTGATGCCAGCGCTGTTGGGGGCGCACATCCATGCCCAGGCAATAGGCTTGATCCCAGGCGCCAACCCGACCGGCGCGTCGACGTCCATTGGCATCGATCTGGCCATGGGTCGGCTGTAGGCCAACTCCTGCTCGCGGCGAGGCGAGTCTCAGCTTGCACCGCCGCTGCCTGATTCGCACTCACCTCAGAACCAACCACCAACTGCTCAATCACCATGTTCCGCGCTTCTGCCCTACTCCCGAGGCTCCTCATGAGCACCGATGCACTCCGAATCGCCGCGACGCTGGCAACGCTCGGCGGCATTGCCATGGCCCAATGCACAACCCAGTGGCTTCCTGGCCTTGGGATCGCGGGGGTCGGCCACAGCGTCAGCCACTCCGTGCTGGCCGTACACTCTTGGGATCGGGACGGCGCCGGTCCCCTGCCGCCGGTGACCGTTTTCGGCGGATTGTTCGGCGGAGCCGGCACGACCCTGGCCAACTGCATCGCCGTCCACGATCCGGCAACCGACACATGGTCGGAGCTCGGGGCGGGAATCGATGGCGAGGTACGAGCAATCGCCTCACTTCCCAACGGCGACCTCGTCGTCGGCGGGAGTTTCACCTCCGCCGGCAATGTGCTTGCAGACAACATCGCCAGGTGGGATGGCACCAGCTGGTCGGCCATGGGCACAGGCACGAATCGCCCCGTCGACGCGCTCCGCACGATGCCCAACGGGGACC
>JADZDL010000521.1 GCA_020851075.1 Planctomycetota bacterium
AGCCGCCGAGTTCGGTGCAGCCTGGCACCGGCGCGAAACGGCCTGCACTGCTGCGCATGAGCCCGAGGCTGGTGCCGACGAAGACGTTGCCGTTGCCGTCGTCGAGCACGCTCGTGAGGTTGCGCGACGGGAGTCCGCTAGCCGTCGCGTGATGGCGGATCTCCGCTTTGCGGAAGCGTGTCACGCCGCGCTGGGTGTGACCTACCCACATGCCGCCGTTGCGGTCTTCGCAGAACGAGCGGGTGGGCTGCAGGCTGGGCGGGGATCGCAACAGAGATAGTTGTGCAGGATCGGGTAGGACGGGGCTATGTTGTTGGAGGGCCACCGCGTCGAGCCGGATGGCCAGGCTGTCCGTGCCGACCCAGAGCGCCTGGTCGCTCGCCGCGCACAACGTGAGTACCGGCTGCGCGAGGTCTGGGGTGGATTGCCACGGCACGAGCTGACCATTGCTCCACTCGTACAGGCCATGGTGCGTGCCGACGAAGAGCCGTTCGCCGACTTCGGCCAGACACTGCGCCCGGCCCGCCGCCAGCAGTTGCGCACGATCTTCCTCGATGCGCCACAAGCCGGTTGCGGTGGCGGCCAACAGTTCGCCGGACCCTCTTCGCAGCAGCCGCAGCACGTTATGCAGATGGTCCGGGTGTAACCGCCGGAACGAGCTTCCTTCCGCGCGGTACAGAGCGCCGGCCGCGACCACCAACAGTCGGCCGCTCGCATCGGTCGCGATGGTCTGGATGGTCTCGCGAGGCAGACCCTCCTCATGCGCGAACGTGCCGTCGCGATAGCGCGCCAGACCTTCGCGTTCGGTGCCGATCCAGAGGGTTCCATCCGGCCCTTCGTGCAGGCTCGTGAAACGATTGGTGCGCAAGCCCGGCCCGGTCACCGTGTCGAAGACCTGGAACTGCTCGCCGTCGAAGCGGCATAGGCCGCCATAGGTGGCGATCCACAGCGGGCCAAGCCGCGTCTGCACCATGGCCGGCACCGTGTTCTGTGGCAGGCCACTGGTGGCGGACCACGCTTCGGCGCGGTAATGGACCGCGGCGGGTGGAATCTGCAGCAAGTCCGATTGAGCCACCAGGCCTGCGCTGGCCAGCAGGCTGAGCAGCGTGGCCTGTGCGAAGTGCCCGTGCGAGTGGCTGCCAGGACGGTGCTGGACCATGGGAGCCTTGTAACGGGTCCTTCCGTTCGGGCAATACGGCCAAGGGCAGTATGTGCGGCTTTCGCCGTATGGAGGCCCAGCACTGTCATCCGTTGCCGGGCCGAAGTTGCAGGGCGCGAAACGTCCCATGTCGGTTGCCACATCCGGGCCCGCATCCGGATGACCCTGGCATGCACCTACTCCCGCCTCTCGTCGCCGCAGTGTGGCTCGCCGGACTCACTGCTCAATCCCCCTCCTCAACCTCCGTTTCCGCCGCGCCGTCCGGGCGGCTTGCATCGCCGAACGTGGCGGCGGAGCAGGGCGTGGTCACCGACACGGCCGTCGACGGCACTCTGTGGGCCGCGGGACCGACCTGGAAGGCCTCGTTTGCTGCCGACGGCACCACGTTTGTGCCGTGTTTCGGGCCGGCGGCGCCGCGCAACTTCCCGGCGGCGATGCCGCGGGCCGTGGTGTCCGTGGCTGGGCAGTTGCTCGCCGGGGAACCCGTGCCGCCGACGTTTGCGTTCGCCGCCGTGGAATACCGCGGTCCGTCCTTCACGGAACGGTACGAACTGCGCTCTGCGGGCATCGAACAGCAGTTCGTGTTCACGACGTTGCCCGCGCGCGGAGCGCTGCAGGTGATGGTGCCGTTCTCCAGCGAACTCGCGTGCCGTGGTGCTGGCGCCGACGGTTTCCGGTTTGCCAACGAACACGGCTCGTTTGGTTACGGCCGCGCGGTGGCGTTCGACGCCGACGGTGACCGCCTCGAACTCACCACCGAATGGACCGGCAGCGGTTTTGTGATCACGGTGCCGGCGGCGTTTGTCGCCGAAGCGTCGTTGCCGTTGGTGGTCGACCCGCTGGTTGGCAACGTCGTCGCGTACACCACCGACACCAAAACCCTGGTCAGCACCGACGCGGCCTGGGACGAATCGCTTGGCCGCTTCGCGGTGGTCCACGAACGTGTCTTCTCGGCGACCGACAGCGACGTCTACGTGCGCTACCACGACGGTGGTATGCAGTTCGCGACGCCGACGTATGCGATTGATCTCTCCGCCGATTCCTGGCGCGCGCCGCGCATCGCCGGCCTCGAGGCGCACGACACGTTCCTGGTAGTGGCGGAGAAGTCGACTGGCAACGTGGCCCCGTGGCGCGGTTTCGGCCGCACCGTGACGGGCGCTGTGGCCACCCTTGGCACGCCCTTCCAGGTATTCAACCTGGCGAACGATGTGACGCGCCTCGATGTCGGTGGCGATCCCGCCCCAGTCGGGCCGACGCAGTTCTGCGTGGTGGCGGAGTACGCGTTCTCGGCGCAGGACCACGACATCTACGGGGTGGCCGTGAGCGCGAGCGGTGTGCCCGCCACTCCGTTCGCAGTCGATGCGGCAGGTGGCATGCAGACCCGGCCGCAGATCAGTGCTTCGTGCGGCGAACCAGGCGGCGGCAGCGAAGCCTGGGGCGTCGCCTACTACCTGGAGCCATCGGCAATCGCGGTGCAGGCGCGGTTTGCGGCCTTGTCGCGCACGTTCGCCGTGCTCGGCCGGGCCATCATGCCGCTCACGCACCCCAGCGCCGGCAGTACGGTTGCCATCAGCAGCCCGACGGACCATGGCCAGGGCCGCATGTTTGCGATGACCACTGCCTACGAGATCTCTGGCCACTACGAAGCGCGCACCGTGGCGTGGACGACCACTGGTTCTTTGCAGGCCGATACCGGCATCTGGGTCGGTGGGTCGTTGTTGAACGGAGAAGCCCGGCTCGATTGCGATGGCACCCGCTTCGTGCTGGCGCTGGCGACCCGCGCGCCCGGCGTGCGCACGGATGTCTCGTTCACGCTGTTGGGCCTTCACGGCAACTACCTGGCCGCGGAGAACTGGGACTATGGTGGTTCGCTTGCCGACAGTGCGCCGGCGGTGGTCGCCAAGCACAGCGGCGGCGGCAACCGTCGCACCTATGGCGTGGCCTGGGTCGAGACGACCGGGCCCACTGCCCACCGCATCGAGTGCTCGCTCTACGATGGCATCCAGGACGGTGTGCAGTTTGCTACGCGGCCGACCGGCTGCGGTGGCCTCGTCATGAACCACACCGGCGAGTCCACTCTGGGTGGAACGTTCCAGGCGACCCTGCAGGTGGCTTCGGGGCTGGCGGGTTTCGTGGTGGGCTTCCCGGTCGACCAACCGGTCGGACCGTGCGCGGGTTGCCGGCAAGGCGTCGACGGGAACGTAATGCTCGGATCTGTCTATACGTTTGCCGTGCCTCGGAATGCCGCGTTCGTTGGCTTGGTGCTGAGCCTGCAGGGTTTCCAGTTTGGCCCGCCGGCTTCGGGTGCGTGCCTTGGTCAGGTGAATCTGTCGGACACGCTGGACGCCACGCTCCGGTGAATGAGTCTGGCCCTGGCCCTGCTGCAGCCACGTGTATACTATGCGAGCGTTTTTACCGGAAAAATGCTCGCGATGTATGCACGTAGCCTTCCCGCCCCGACCCGGTCGTTCTTCCTGTTCGGGCCGCGCGGCACCGGGAAGAGCACGTGGCTGCGGCAGCGCCTGCCCGACGCAGCCTGGTTCGATCTGCTCCGCATGCCACTCGTCATGGAGTTGACCCGCCGGCCGGAGACCTTCCGCAACCGGGTTGAAGCATTGCCCAAGGGCTCGTGGGTGGTGATCGACGAAGTGCAACGCATGCCGGCTCTGCTCGACGAGGTGCACGCGATCCTCGCCGAGCACGGCACCCGCTACCGTTTCGCGCTCAGTGGTTCGAGCGCGCGCAAACTGCGCCGGCTCGATGTCAACCTACTGGCCGGCCGCGCGCTCACGCGGCAGTTCTTCCCGCTGACCGCGGCCGAACTGGACTTCGACTTCACCCTCGACGACCTGCTCGCCACCGGCTGCCTCCCGATGGTGCGAAGCGCACCACGCCAGGCGATCGACGTGCTCGATGCCTACGTCGGCACCTACCTGCGCGAGGAGATCCAGCAGGAGGCCCTGACCAAGGACCTGGGCGCGTTCACGCGCTTCCTCGAGGTGGCGGCGCTCTGCAACGGACAGGTCGTGAACATCGCCGGCATCGCCCGCGACGCCGGCATCGCGCGTCCCACCGTGGCCCGCTTCTTCGAAGTGCTGGTCGACACCCTGATCGGCTTCTGGCTGCCGGCGTGGCGCCCCAGGGCGCGAATCAAGGAGGTCGTGCAACCGAAGTTCTACCTGTTCGACAGCGGGGTCGCGCGAGGCCTCGGCGGGCGGTTGCGCGAGCCCCTCGAGGCGGCAGAACGCGGGCCCCTCCTGGAGACGCTCGTCCTCCACGAACTGCGCGCGGAACGCAACCGCAAGAACCTCGGCGGCGAGTTCAGCTACTGGCGCACCCACTCCGGCGCCGAGATCGACTTCGTCTGGGAACGTGGCGCGGCCCGCGTCGGCATCGAGGTCAAGGCCAGCAAGCAGTGGCGGCGGGAGTACGGCGCCGAGCTCGTCATGCTGCGCGAGGAGAAGCAGCTGACCTCGGCGTTCGCCGTCTATGGCGGCAGCGAACGGCTCGTGGACCGCGGGATCCACGTGCTGCCATTCGCGGAGTTCGCGCGCGAGCTGGGAGAGGGCAACGTGCTGCGGCGCGCACCGAAGCGGGGCTGAGGTCGCGCAAGCGGTGACCGACGCCGGCTTGCCACCACAAAAGCGCTCAAAACGACTGCGCCATGCCATGCAGGCCCAGTCGCAGACCCAGTCGCTAAGTGGCTTCCGTTAGCGCAACTTGCCCGCCGCAAACAGCACCCCGTCGCGCACCACGAACCCGCCTGACAACGGCACGATCTGGAGCTCCTCGGCGTGTATGCCGAGCAGGCACAGAGTGCTGCCGTTGGCCTCGGTCAGCGTGTTGGCGGCTGTTTCGGGCAGCTGGATCTCGTAGGCGATGCTGCGGCCGTGGGCGCGGAAGTCGGGGGCCACGGCGGCGAGTACTTGCGGCACCGCGTTGCCCGTGCGAGCCACCAACAGCACTACTGGCGGGGCTGGTTGCCGCACCGAACCGCGCAATTCGCCGCGCAGGGTGCGTCCCGTGGCGCTTGGTTCGGAGCTGTTCCGTTCGCTGCTGATGGCGCGTTCGAACGCGGCCGAAAGCGAGTCCTCCAGGGCCGCGGGGGCGGCAGGCACGAGGCCGCGCGCGCGCAGATCCGCGAGTTCGGCGGACGACCAGCCCGCTCGTTGCGCCGGCAACAGTGCGGTCCACGCCGGGGGCAGCTCGGTGCGGATCGCCTGCTGCTGGGCAATGGCGCTGCCGATGCGCACATCCTCGATGCCGATATACCAGTCCTGCGCACCGAGCACGAGCAGCGCGCCAAACGCCACGCGCAGCACACTGTCGCCAAAGCGGGCGGCGAGCACGCCGATCAGTCCGAGCGGCAGCAGGAACCCGCCGAACAGCGCTTCGCGCCAGCGGCCCACCGGTGGTTCGCTGTCGTAGCGCAGCACGTTCCACAGGACGAGGCAAAGGCCGAACAGGAGGCAGCTCCACCAGACCGACGCACGCGCGCGGGCCGCGGGGGACCGATCGCCGACCCAGA
>JADZDL010000522.1 GCA_020851075.1 Planctomycetota bacterium
ACCAACCAAGTCCGCAAGTCCGCGAGATCCCACCCGCCCCCCCAGTCCCGAATCGCCCTCCAGGCGCGATCCTTCGTGCCCTTACGAACGCCCTGGAGCCCCCGCCTCGTTCCCGATGGAACTGAGGCGCCATGGTGACTGCTCCAAGGGGCCTTCTACGACCCGCCTGTTCGATCATCGCGGCGCTCACCGCAGGAGCGGTGCACCGCCGAGGTCGGGTCTGTCTGTAGCCAATGACTGCCAACGATTTTGCTTCGCTCGGACTGTCCGAGCCTCTTCTGCGCGCCCTCGTGGCCCGCAAGTACACGACCCCCACTCCGATCCAGGCTCGCTCGATCCCGCACTTGCTGCAGGGCCGCGACCTGCTGGGCATCGCCCAGACCGGCACCGGCAAGACGGCGGCTTTTGCGCTGCCGATGCTGCAACTGCTGACCCAGAGCAACCACCGGCCGATGTCGCGCATGCCGCGCGCGCTCGTGCTGGCGCCCACGCGCGAACTGGCGACCCAGATCGCCGATTCGTTTGAGGCGTACGGACGCCATCTGAATCTGAGCGTCACCATCGTCTTTGGTGGTGTTGGCCAGAACCCGCAGGTGCAAGCGCTGAAGCGCGGCGTCGACATCCTCGTCGCCACGCCGGGACGTCTGCTCGACCTCATCAAGCAGCGTCACTGCGATCTCGGGGAAGTCGAGATCCTCGTGCTCGACGAAGCCGACCGCATGCTCGACATGGGCTTCTTGCCCGATGTGCGCCGCATCCTGTCGACGCTGCCGCCAAAGCGCCATTCGCTGCTGTTCTCGGCCACCATGCCGTCGGACATCACGGCGTTGGCCAACAAGCTGCTGCACGATCCGCTGCGCGTCGAAGTGACCCCGCCGTCGGCGACCGCCGATCGCATCGCGCAGAGCATCTACTTCGTGAGCAAGGCCGGCAAACGCGACCTGCTGGCCACGCTGCTCGCGGATCCCGTGTTTGAACGCACGCTCGTGTTCACGCGGACCAAGCACGGTGCCGACCGCGTCGTCAAGCACTTGAAGCAGGAGGGCATCCACTCGCATGCCATCCACGGCAACAAGTCGCAGAATGCGCGCGAACGGGCGCTCGATGACTTCCGCTCGGGCAAGGCGCCCGTGCTGATCGCGACCGATATTGCCGCGCGCGGCATCGACGTGCCCGAGATCTCGCACGTCATCAACTTCGACCTGCCCAACATCCCCGAGAGCTACGTGCACCGCATCGGCCGCACGGCGCGCGCGGGACGCGACGGCATCGCGATCTCGTTCTGCGATCCGGAGGAACGGGAGTTCCTGCGCGATATCGAGAAGCTCATCAAGCAGCGCATTCCGGTCGTGAACAGCCGGGCCGTGATGGCGGCGCCGAAGCCCGAGCGGCAAGAAGCGCCGGCCAAGCCGAAGATCGTCGAAGGAAATCCCTGGCACGAGCGCGAGGCCGCCGGCGAAGCGGTCGCCACGGCCGAGTCCGACGAGCCACGCGGCCCGCGCCAGCGCAATCGGCCCGAGGGTCGCAAGGCCCCGGGTCCGTACGAACCTTCGCCCGAGAACAAGCGCCCGGCGCCTGCGCCGCGCAGCCTGCAGGGTGAACGCAAGCGCCACCAGCATCGGCCGGCGACGCCCAACTACGTTGATCCCGAGCAGCGCCGGCACGTGCCGAAGTTGCCGGACACCGTGTGGGATGAGCCCGACGATCGGGCGCCGCGTGAGCCTCAGCCACCTCGGCCACCCGTGCAGCATCGGGGCCCGGCACCCCAGCGTGGCCCTTCGCAGCACCGTGGGCCGGCCCCACGTTCGCATGGTGGCGGCGGTGGACCTCGCGGCGGCGGCGGTTTCCGCGGCGGTAGCAGCGGTGGCCCGCGCGGCGGTGGCGGCAGTGGCGAACGGCGCCCCGGCCAGCGCCCGAGTCGCGGCCCGAAGCGCTAGTCCCCGAACTGCGAGTCCTAGTGCGCTAGCCGCAATCGCGGCAGCGCACCATCACAGCAGGACCTCGGCAGGCCGCGGGGCATCGCCGAGGAAGCGCAGGTCGATGCGCAGCACGTGGTGCGGGACGGCAAACGCCGCCAGCTTTGGCGCGTCCTTCTCGGTGCACAGCAGCAGCGCCTGGTGCTGGCGCGCGGCGGCCGCGGCGGTGTTGAGATCGGCCGGCGTGAACCGATGGTGGTCGCGGTGGCGGAACTCCGCCGCGACCTGCAGGTCGAGTTCGTCCGCCGTGCGGCGAAAACTCTGCGGGCGCGCGATCGCGGACAACAACACGACCCGCTGCCCGCGCAGCGACGCGAGCGCGAGCACTTCGCCGGTTGGCTGGGCCAGCACATCGCTGGGCCCGTGCGCGCAGGCGTAGACCGGAATCTCGCGGCCGGCGAGTTCGAACACCCGCTGCCGCCGCGCGAGGATCTGCTCCTCATCAAGCCCGGAGGCGCGCGTGAGGAAGACGATGCCCGCGCGCCGCAGTCCCGAACGGAACTCGCGCAACTCCCCGGAGGGCAGACACTGGCCATTGCCAAATGGCTGGTGCGCGTCGAGGCAGACGAGGTCGAGATTGCGGTGCAGGCGGCGATGTTGGAAACCATCGTCGAGCACGACGAAGTCGGCGCCCTTCTTGAGCAGACGCTGGCCCGCGGCGACCCGGTCGGGATCCTGTTCCTGCAGCAACCACGGCAACCGCTGCTGCAGCATCGCGCCTTCGTCATTGAGCGCTTCGCCGGGAGCGCGGCCGTACCCGCGCGCGAGCACCCCAGGGCGCCGGCCGAGGCTGTGCGCGAGCTGGCACAACCACGCGACGGTCGGTGTCTTGCCCGTACCGCCGACCGTGAGGTTGCCCACGGACACGACGGGCACGCCGAGGTCGTGCACCTTGCGCAGGCGCGCGTCAAACAGCCAATTGCGCAGCGCGGCCACGGCCCCGTAGCAGAGGCTCAGCGGCCACAACGCCTGGCGCAGCGGGTTGCCACCCTGTTCGGTCACGAGGCGGTGCTCACTTCGCGGCGAGCGCCACGATCTCGTCCGCGGTCGTCGCCGCGATCGTCTCGACGCCTTCGATGCCCTTGGCGATGGCGATGCGCTTTACCATGTTGACGAGGGTTGGCTTTGGACCGCACTCGACAAACTGGCGTACGCCCGCGGCGAACATGCCTTCGACCGTCTGCTGCCAGAGCACCGAACCGGCAAACTGGCGCTTCAACGCGTCGCGCGCGGCCGCCGCGGTCGTCACCGGCCTGGCGTCGACGTTGCACCAGATCGGGAACGCCGGGTTCTGCATGGTGGTTGCATCGAGCACGCCCGCGAAACCCACGCCAGCTTCCTGCAGCATCGAGCAGTGGAATGGCACGCTGACGTTGAGCTTGAGCGCTTTGCGCGGCGGCGCCAGCGCAACGATCTGGTCCATCGCGGCGATCGCGCCCGAAACGACGATCTGCTCCGGCTCGTTCACATTGGCGATCTGGCAGAGGCCAGCGTCGACCTTGGCCACGAGCGCGTTCACTTCGTCGAGGCCCATCTTGCGCAGCACAACCATGCCACCCGTGCCGGCCGGCACCGCGGTCTGCATGCGGCGCGCACGTTCGCGCACAAGGCGCACGGCGTCGGCAAACGCAAACGTGCCGGCCGCCACGTGCGCGGAGTACTCGCCGAGGCTGTGGCCGGCAGCGAGCGTGGGAGTGAGTCCCAGTGCCCGGAACGCCGCAACGGCGACCGTCAGCGTCGCCGGCTGCGTATTCTCGGTCATGCCGAGCTGGTCCTCAGGCCCGGCAAAACAAAGCTGGCTGATGGACTGGCCAAGGGCCGCATCGGCCTCGGCAAACGTCTGCTTGGCGATCGGGAAGCGTTCGGCCAGGTCCTTGCCCATACCGGCAAACTGCGAACCTTGGCCCGTGAACAGGAATGCGCGCGTCATGCGAGGAGCATTCCGCACGGGCCGGGGCCGGATCAAGGCTGCGACCCGGAATCCGCGACGAACGGTCGCCCGCCGGCGGTGCGTCGCGCTCGCGGCGGGCCTGCGGCCGGTGTCCGCGCCGCTGGTCGACTACTGCTTCGCTCTGCGGACGTCGCCTACTTCTTGCTGCTGCGCGAACTGCGCTTGCCCTTCGTGGTGCCGGACTCCTCCGCGCCGTCCGCGGCGGCTTGTGGCTTCACGTCGAAGAACAGGCACGCCTTCTGCCATTCCTCGAACTTCTCGACGAACTTCTGCTCCTTCTCACTCGGGGTTGCACCGACCACGACCTTGCGGCGCGCGATCTCATCACGCTTCTGCTGGTTCCAGCCGGACGCCGGCGGGTACTCCTGCAGCAGAGCCACCCAGTCCTTCTGCTGCGCCTTCAAGGCCGCGGCGGCGTCCTGCTTCTCCTTGTCCGCGCCATCCTGCTCCGTCGCCTTGCCCGACTTCTTCCTACCCTTCGCCGGCGCAACCTCCTGGCTCGGCGCTGGCGGCGTATCACCGGTTGGCGCCTCGGCGCCCTCGACAACCGGGGCCGGCTGCGCGTCGCGCATCTGCTCTTCACGCTTGGTCTCGTTCATCTGCAGCTCTTCCTCGAGGGCATCGAGCTGCTTCTGCGAGAGCCGCTCTTCGACTTCGTATTCCGAGAGGTCGGTAAACGGCACAAACACGTAGTTGCGACGACCCGAGGAATACCAGAGGCGAATGCCCGCACCGGCATCGCGGGCCTGCGCATCGACGAAGCGCAGCCCATCGACGCGCTCGACGAGACGGCCGTCCTTGACGACGCCCTGCAGCCGATTGCCGTTCTTCAGACGAACCGCGACGCGCACGTGACTCATCAAGTGCTTGCCCGTGTCGATCTGCTTGCGCATGTCCTGCGAACGCTCCTCGACGCGGTCGCGTTTTGGTGCCGGGTCGGCCGTAGGAACCTGGGCAAACAACGGCGCGGACGCCGCAAGAACCGCGAGCAAGCTAGGAAGCCGGATCATGGGTTCCGTATCGGCCCGAAGGCACCGCGGACTTCTGCCGGTGTCCCAAGTCGGGACCACACGTGTAGCCAGCCCGGCCAAACTGCCGATAGAGCAGGCCGAGGTGGAGGCTGCCCACCCGAGGACACTCGCATGCACCATCCATCCCTAGATCATTCCCAGGATCGCAGCGGCGAACGCGGGGTCGCGCTGATCCTGGCCATCCTGTTCACGATCATCGTCGTCGGCATCACGGTGACCGGCACGCTGATCCTGCGCTCGCACCAGGCCAAGACGAAGACGAGCTTCGTAACGCACGGGCAGAGCGTGCAGTTTGCCAAGTCCGGGCTCATCGAGGCCCTCGGCTGGCTGCGCAAGCAGACCGCCCAGCCGGTGCTCGGGTTTGAGCCGACCTTGGACGCCGGCGCCGTGCCGCCCGTGCTCGACACGATCGATCCCGCCATCGGCATCGTTCGCGAGTTCGAGATCACCAACTCGATCTGGGGTCGCTACGAAGTCTGGAAGGAGTGGGATGCGGATCCAGACCCCACGCGCCTCGCCTGGCGGCAACAGATGCACTGCGGCGACATCAGCGAACTGCGCGGCAATCTGAGCCCCGGCTCGGTGTGGCGTCTGCGCAGCCTCGGCTACGTGTTCCGCCGCGTCGATCCCAACGCCGCCTTCAACGAAGCGCCCAACCAGATCATCGGCCAGGACATGGCCGAAGTCGAAGCGCGGCGCCTCGCCCTGCAACCGCCCGGCCAGGCCGCGCTCTGCTCGCGCACGGGCTCGGGCGTGCGAGTGCTCACGCGTGGCCGCGTGCTCGGCGGCACCACGGCTGCGGGTCTCTACTACCTGAACGGCACTGGCTCGCCGACCGTGAGCGGCACGGGTGCGACCCTCACCGGCAGCCCCAACCGCTCCGCCGCCACGACCTACGACGACAGCTTTGATGCGGTGTTCGGTGTCTCGCTCGACGACCTCGATGCGATGGCCGACTACGTCGTGATGTCGACGCTCGACTTCCCAAACCCGGTCCCGATCGACACGGTGGTCGTCTGCCACTCGGCAATGACGTTCAGCGCCGCGCAGCCCTTGAAGGGCACCGGCGTCGTCGTGATCACCGGCGACACCACGATCGGCCAAGGCAGCTACTCGAGCTTCTCTGGTCTGCTCTACGTGCAGGGCAACCTGACCATGCGCGAACCCTGCGAAATCCAGGGTGCCGTCATCGTCACGGGGAGCGTCAACGTGCAGGGCAACCTCGACTACGTGACGATCCAGTACGACGATTCGATCCTGCAGCACCTGCGGCAGGAACTCGGCACCTACCGGTTGTCGAGCGCCGTCTCGCGGCCTCTCTCTCAGGATCGCTGATCGCGAGCTTCACTAACCGCCGGCTTCACGGACCGCCGGCCGCACTGCCGCGCTGCGCCGCCAATAGCAGCATCGAGAACTCGATGGACGGGTCACTCGGGTGCCGCGCAGCAACCCCCAGGATGCCGCCGCAGGTCGCCAGCGGCGCGTCACTGGAGCCGACCAGCAGGTCGGCCGTGAGCGCGAGCGAGTCGTTCACGAGCAAGCGCATTGGCACGTTCCAGACCGGGCCGCGCCGTTCGAGGCCAACCGGCACTTCGGCGCGGGCGGCGTCATGGAACCGCGGCTCGATGACGACATTGACTCCGAAGTTGGTGAAGACCGAGAGCAACGGCGGCCGCTGCACGACCTGCCACAGGATCGGCGACAGCACTTCATCGTCCTGCACGACCTGGACGAGGGCCACGGCACAAACGACGGCTTCGGCGAGTGCGCGCGAATTGAGATTGGCGTAGAACTCCTGGCGCCCGAGCCGCTCCGGGTGGTCGCGCATCACGCGCTGCACCTGCTTGAGCGCCGGCGCAAAGCCGTGCTGCAGGAAGTCGCGCGGCAGCAGCGGGTGCGTCTCGGCGAGCACGGTTCCGTCGGCCGCCGCGACGGTCACGGCGACACGGCACAACGACGACCGGAAGTACTCCGTCGTGCCATCGACCTTGATCGGCCAACTGACGGGCGGCAAGGGCTCGCCTTCGGCTTCGTCGCCGACGCGCTCGGCCTTCGCTTCGGGCTCGGTCACGACGACGTGCAGCAACCAGCGCTCGTTCGTCTCCCCACGGCGCAACCGCAGCCCAAACAGCACGCTGTCCCCGCAGCGCCACTCCGCATCGCTGGAACGCGCGCCAAATCCGTGCAACAGATGGTTCGCGCCGGGGAACTCGGCCGCCGAGATCCCGTGCGGCAACATCGCAAACGAGAGTTCGGGCACCGGCGTCACGCTGCAGGCCGTGCAGCCGAGCAACAACACCAACGTCGGGGGGAGGAACGTGCGCATGGGCCGGTGGGACGGCGCACACGCTACCGGCTTGCAGCGTTCCCCGAAACCCGCCCCCCACAAACTCAGCGACTCAGCGAACTCACTTCGCCTTGGCGAGCAGGCAGTCGACGCCAAAGTAGACGTGGGGCGCTTCATTCTCGGCCGCATGCCCCGTGACGACCAGCTGCAGCAGCGCGGGCTGCGCCAGGTCCTGCTCGCCAAGGTCGAGTTCGCGCAGCCCTATACGCCGCTCCGGGCCGCCCCACAGATCGACGTTGCGCGCCACTTCGAGGCCATTCCACAGCACCATCACAATGCCATAGTCGCGACTCGTCGTGAGCCGCAGCACGACGCCTTGGCGCCCCGCCCCGTTCGCAGGCACGCGGAACGTCACATGATCGCCAACGGCCGTGCACTTCAC
Organism: Planctomycetota bacterium; assembly: GCA_020851075.1. Lineage (GTDB taxonomy): Bacteria > Planctomycetota > UBA1135 > UBA1135 > UBA2386 > JADZDL01. The sequence goes on from JADZDL010000522.1 coordinate 7,688, forward strand.
GAACCGCTGATGGCCCGAACTCCAACCCGCCCCGAGGTTCTGCAGTTCGACCTCGACGCCGGGGCTTTTCTCGACGAGATCCCAGAGTTCGGCTTCGAGGGCGCCGGGCAGCTGCTTGGGCTTTGGCGGCAAGGGTTCATGACCGACCAGGTCGATGCCCACCGTGCCGCCCGCCGCACACAAGAGCCGCAACGTGTGCTCGCCCGCGGCCAGCGGCACGTCTTCGAAGACGAGGTCCTCGAAGCGCTGGCCGTGCACGCAGGTGAGCGATTGGGGCGCACCACCGCCCAGCGCCTGGTCATCGACGTGCACATTGATCGCGGGCGCATCGGGGCGCTGCTGGCACGAAATGCGCAGGCGGTAGAGTCCCTCCGCAGCAATGGCAAACGGCAATTCGAGCTCGCCGCCGGCCGGTGCGCGCCACGAGAGAATCGCCCCGCTGCGCGTCCACGCATTAGGCTGCTGCGCTTCCACTTCGCCACCCTTCGTCCGATACCCACCTGTCGCGGCCCCTGGTCGCCAATGCCGCGCCGCACCTTGTGGCTGCAGATCCGCGGCGGTCCACGGCGCGAACTTGGGCACGTGCAGTTCTTCCGCCTGCAGCGCGCGGTGGTCGGTCAGCACGCCGAACCACGCATAGAAGTAGGTGATGCGGCCATAACTCAGCGGATGCACTTCCTTGTGCGTCCAGAGTTCCATCGACAACGCGAGGCTCTGCGCAAACGGCAGGTCATCGACGATCTGGAACCGATGGTTGCTCGCGTAACCGCAGTTGCCGGGCCCGGAGCTCACCGGCT
>JADZDL010000523.1 GCA_020851075.1 Planctomycetota bacterium
CCAGCCCGCGACCTTCGAGCACGCGCCCGAGGCTGACCAGTCGTCGAAACTCGTGCGGCTCCATGTGGGTCGCGGTGAAGGATCCGCCGGCACGCAGGACGCGCAGAAGCAGGTCACGTTGGTCGTCAGTGATGGCGCCCACGCGGCAGATTGTAGCGCGATGCGATTGGGTGCCCAAGACAAGCCGCGTCCTTGTGGTCGCGAAAGATCGCCGAGATGAGAGCCCGCGGCGTCCATGGAGTTCGCATGTGACATGCCAACGTGGCCAACACCCACTTTTGACAACTGCTGGCTCTGCGCGATCTACGCGAAATGCCGCGTGCAAGCACGCCCGGCCAAGGTCACACTCGGTGGGATGACAACACAGAAGCCGCCCTCCCAGTCCATGTCGTTCATTGTCGAGCACCTCAAGAAGGACCAGGCGGCCAGCTACGCCGATGTCAGAGACGCCGCCGCTAAGAAGGGCATCACCATCTACCCAATTATGTATGGGCGAGGCCAAACCCTGCTGGGCATTGGCCAGTCCGCGAAGCGAGGAACGGGCAAGGTCGCGCAGGCCAAAGGCGCGAGCCCTTCAGAGTCGGTGAGCGTAGCAACCCCTCGCCAGCGTGGCCGCCAACCTGATGCAACCTCGAAGTCGGGGCAGGTCCGCACCCTGCTCGCTGCCGGCATGAGCATCCCAGACATCGTGAAGAAGGTCGGGTGCACTGCAGCCCTCGCATACAACGTCAAGTCACGGATGGGCGACGCACCGAAGCGCGGACCGGGTCGGCCACCCAAGGTGAGAACGGTGACGACTTCGGCGAATGTAGGCGGAATCGCTGACATTGTAGCCCTGGTGCAGAACGGCGAACGGGAGCGGGCCAAGATGCGCATGGCGATGGAACGAATCCAGTCCGTGCTCGCGGAAGTCCTGGCGTAACCAGCTTGGCTGTGGGTGCCTCCATGAAACACATCACGCGGCGCCGACCAGATCGCGAAGTCCGTTTCGGAACTTGGCGCCTCCTGATCCTCCATCGCGCGGCCTTCCAAGTCGTCTCGGGAGGCCAGCTGCTCAGGCAATTGACGCGTCAGGGTCACAAGATCCAAACGAGCACCCTTCACGACACCCTTCACGGGATGGTGCGCATCGGCATGCTCCATCGAGTGGAAGCGGCTGCGGGGAGCCGCGACCACCTGCATTACCGCATTAGCAGGAAGGGGCGGGACCACCTCGCAGCACTGCGTCAGGAGCTGATCGCAGCCTACGACGAGGTCGTTCGAGGAATCGATCCAGAGCCGGCCGACCTGCCCTTCGCGGCGGAGACCGCGTTGAGTTCAGCCCCTGATGAACTTGCCGGAATCGTGGCTGCAGTCCAGAACAACGAGCGGGAACGGATGCGAATGCGTGCGGCACTCGAACGCATCCAGGCAATCATCGCGGATGCCCTCAGATAGGTCCGAAAGGCGGAGCGTTCAGTGCAAGTGACAACCGCGCGACCTGCATGGACCGCCCTACCTCGGCAGCCCGCGGGCCGGAGGTTCGCGTCGCACCAGTCCCGTGGTTGTCCGCCATGCTCGGCGCGGACCTTCGACTTACTCGCCCCCCCGCGCTCGCAGCCCCTCGTATAGCTTCGCGTGCTCCAACAGGATCCCGAGCATGCCCGCCCGCACCGCCGCCGAGTTCAGCGCCTGCGTGCTCATCACCACATGAGCCTCCATCGCGCTCATGATCGCGTTGAGCATCTCGCTGCTCAGGTCCGGTGATGCAGCAAACTGCTCCTTGGTGTTGTTGGCCGCCTGCTTCTGCAGCGTCGGCGACTCCAGCAGCTTGGTCTTGATGACCTCGCGCACATACACCAGCTTGTCGTCGTCGGTGACCTCGCCTTCAAACAGCTCGTTGACCTTGGCGATGATCTCGGCGAGCGCGGCCCGCTCCTTCTCCTGCACCGCGCCGCTGCCGGCCTCCGTGATCGGATCGAGCTTCGGCCCCTCGCCCCCGAGTTCCATCACCTGCACCCCGCGGTTCTTCAGCGCGTGATGCGTCAACTGAACTTTAGACAGGTCGATGCCTTCACGCTCACGCCCGAACTCCAGCAGCGGCAGTAGCCGCTTGAAGAAGATCGCCCGCTTCTCGATTGCGGTGCTGCCGTAGTCAAACACCTGCGACAAGAACGTATAGAGGCGCACGTAGGCCCCCATGTCGGCCTTCCACAGCTGCAGCGACTCGATCGTCTCCTTCGCTGCCTGCGCCGCCACCGCGTCGCCCTTGGCCATGGCAGCGCGCAGCGACGCCTGTGCCTCTCGGTAGCGCACGAGCACGCGCCCCTGCACCGGCTCCAACGCGGCCACGAGTTGGCCCTGCCTCGCCCCTGGGTCCAACTCCACTTGGACCACCCGCTCCACTTCGAAGTCATCGTAGAGCCCCGCGGCATCGAGCTTCGCCCGCAGGTCGTAGACCAGGTTGGGGTCCGTGGTCGTCGCTAGCTGTGCCGTTGCGTAGTAGGTCTGGAACGCCTGTAACACGTCCGCAGCCTCGTTCACGAAATCGAGCACATACGTCGTGTCCTTACCCGGATGCGCACGGTTCAGCCGCGACAACGTCTGCACCGCTTGGATGCCCGCCAGCCGCTTGTCGACGTACATGCCGCACAGCAGCGGCTGATCGAACCCGGTCTGGAACTTGTTCGCGACGAGCAGGATCTGGTAGTCCCCGCCGCCGAACGCATCGCGGATGTCGCGCCCGTTCAACCGCGGGTTCAGCGCCTTGCTGTGCTCGGTGAACGGCTCCGGCCCCGATTCAGCGTCCCGCACCTCGCCCGAGAACGCCACCAGCGTGCCGATCGCATACCCGTGCTCGCGGATGAACTTGTCGATCGCGAGTTGCCAGCGCACGGCCTCCTGACGGCTGCCAACGACAACCAACGCCTTCGCCTTGCCCCCGAGCAGCGGCGCCACGTGGGCACGGAAGTGCTCGACGACGATCTGCACCTTCTGGGCGATGTTGTAGGGGTGCAGCTTCACCCAGCCCATGATCCGCTTCAGGGCGGCGCTACGTTCGACCTCAACGTCGTCGACCTCCTTCCCCTCGTGCGCGAGCCGGAACGCGAGCTTGTAGCTCGTGTAGTTCTGCAGCACGTCGAGAATGAACTTTTCCTCGATGGCCTGGCGCATCGAGTAGACGTGGAACGGCACGGGCACGTTGTCGGGCGCCGGCTTCCGTTTGGGATCCGGGCGCGTGCCGAAGATCTCCAGGGTCTTGTTCTTAGGCGTGGCGGTGAACGCGACGAAGGTGATGCCACGGTCCTCGGCGCGCGCGCTCATCTGCGCGGCAAGCACATCCTCACTGCTGACCTCGCCACCGTCCTTCAGTTCGGCCAGCTCCTCGGCGCTGAGCACGGCCTTGAGCTTCGACGCGGCCTCGCCGGTCTGTGAGCTGTGGGCCTCGTCGGCGATCACGGCAAACTTCTTGCCATGCGTGGCCGCCTGCTTGCGCACCTCGGCCAGCGCGAACGGGAAGGTCTGGATCGTGCAAACGACGATCTTCTTGGCGCCCGACAAGGCCGTGGCCAGCTCCTCACTCTTGCTCGCGCTCTCGCCCTTGATGGTGGCAACGACACCGGTGGTGCGCTCGAAGCCAAACAAGGCCTCGTGCAGCTGTTTGTCGATGACGTTGCGGTCCGAGACGACGAGAACAGTGTCGAACAGTTTCTTGTGCTCGGTGTCGTGCAGTTCAGCCAGGAAGTGCGCGGTCCACGCAATCGAATTGGTCTTGCCCGATCCGGCCGAGTGCTGGACCAGGTACTTGGTGCCCGGGCCATCGCGCAGCACGGCCTGCTGCAGCTTGCGGGTAACGTCGAGCTGGTGGAACCGCGGGAACAGCACGCTGGTGATCTGCTGCTTGCTGTCGCGCTGCGCGATCAGGTAGCGGCCGAGAATCTCGAGCCAGCTCTCGTGAGCCCAGACCTGCTCCCACAGGTAGGCGGTGCGGTGACCGCCCTTCGGATTGGGGGGGTTGCCGGCGCCACCGTCGGCGCCCTGGTTGAACGGCAGGAACCTCGTCGCCGGGCCATCGAGGCGCGTGGTCATCGCAACCTCGGTGTTGCTGACGGCGAAGTGCACGAGCGCGCCGTTCGGGAAGGTAAGCAGCGGTTCCCAATACTGGCCCTTGGCGCGGGGGTCGCGGTCGAAGCGGTACTGGTCGATGGCGTCCTGCAGGCTCTGGGTGAAGTCGGTCTTGAGCTCGACGGTGGCGACGGGGATGCCGTTGCAGAACAGCACGAGGTCGATCGAGTTCTCGTGGTGGAGCGAGTAGCGGACCTGTCGCACGACGCGCAGGCGGTTCTGGGCGTAGCGTGCCTGGATCTCGGGGTTGATGGCGAGGGCCGGCTTGAACTCGGCGAGCTTGATCGGTTGGCGCAGGCCGAGCAGTTCGATGCCGTGGCGCAGGACGTCGAGGGTGCCGCGCTGGTCGAGCTGGGCGCGCAGGCGGTCGAGCAGGGTGTCGGTGGTCTTTGGGCCGTGGTTCTTGGTCAGCGCCTCGAACGCGGCTGGCTGGGTAGCCTGGACGAAGGCAATTACGTCGGCGGGGAACAGAGCGCGGGCGCGGTCGTAGTTGGCCGCGTCGCCTTCGGTGTAGAGCCAGCCGTTCGCGGCGAGGTGGGCGCAGATCTCGGTCTCGAAGGCGATCTCCTTGTGGATGCTCATGCGACCTCGGTGGCGGCGCCGCGCACATCGATCTGGCCGGTGACGGCGGCGGAGATCAGGGCGGTGCGACGCTCTTGTAGGAGTGTGATGGCGCGTTCGGCTTCGGCGGTGAGAGCATCGAGGTCTGACAACTGGCGCCCAAGCAACTGCACGACCTGAACCTGCTCACTGAGAGCAGGCAAAGGCATGACAATCTCGCGGATGACCGACTGCGCGACCTTCTTCATCGACGCACTCGTGCCGACAGCATTGGCTTGCAGCTGAGCCCGAACATTCACCGACCGAAGCGAATGTGCCACGAATTCAGCCGAAGCACGGCTTGGGTCTGAGCGGAACCGATACAGCAGGTCGGACAGAAGCAGTCGGGGCCTCACATTCCCAACGATCGCAGCCATCCCCACGAGGTCAAGAGTATTGCCACGACTCATGAGGATGTCACCTGGCCGAATCTCGTGCTCGCGCATCGGCGCGACGTCCGCAGGAAGGGCCTTCTGCTCGTGCTCATCGAATTGGTCCCCATTCACACAACCGACTTTGAGGACTCCCCATTCGCCTTCCGCAGCTGGCTCACTCTCGCACTGCGGCGACCATCCCTGCCCGATTCCCGTAATCACCTGCTTGAGGTCCACGATAGTCCAGTGCGCTGGAACATCGCCGAGCCACTCGACGCCCGACGGCTTCATCGGCGCATCGGGGTTCAGGCCCTTGGTCACCGCGTGGGATATGACGGCCTGCCGCTTCTCCTTCAGCAGCTCCACCAGGCGCTGCTGCTCCGCGACGAGCGCGTCGATCTTCGCCGTCTCGCGGTCGAGGAACGTGGCGATGGCCTCTTGCTCTTCCAAAGGAGGCCAAACGCACGCCATGCCCAGGATCACCTCCTGGGAGATGTTGACCATGGAAGCACTGGCCCCTGACGCAGCCAGTTCAATCTGACCTCGTGCCCCAGTCGACTGGAGGAATCGTTGGACAAATGCACCGGTGGCCCGCACGTTCAACCGGAGGCGGTATAGCTTGTCGCATAAGAGCAGGTTTGGATGGTCGATATCAGGCACGGCCGCGCTGCCGACCAGCTCCCGAGTGTTGGCTCGCGAGATCAGAACGTCCCCTCGTCGAATGCCGAGTTCGGGCAGAGCCTGAAGATCGGAGGGCAGAGCCTTGTTCTCACTGGGGTCGAACGTCCCGCCGTTGACACAACCAACCTTGAGAACACCCCACTGATCCTGGGACGAGACCGGTTCCCCCTCGCACTGCGGACTCCATCCCTGCTCGATCGTGTCGACGCCGTGCCTGATCCTGGCAACAGCCCAATGCGCCGGCACATCTCCCAGCCATTCCGCCCCACTGTCCTTGTACTTCGGATACCTCGGGAAGCTCATGATCCTCCTCCACTCGACGGATTCGGCGGGTAGGTGAAAGTCAGTCTCGTGCGCACCTCCGGTCGACCTACGGGCACAACCAGCAGCTCAGCCGTCGATGTCGGACCGGCAACCAGGTCACGACCCAGACTGCCGAAGCTGCTTCCAAACCACCACGCGCCGAACACCGCATCGGCCGGATCCAAACGCAACGGCGGCGGCGCCAGCCAAGGGCAACCGACGATGAGGGACGATGGCCAGATCGCTGGTCGGTAGTCGACGCCATCCAACCTTAAGCTCGCATCCTGAATTGAAATCCCCTGGCGCCGCTCGTTGACAATGCGCAGCGGAACGTAGGCACCGCGGAAGTGATGGACGAAAGTGCATTCGTCTGCCTCGACGAACAGCCTGCCACCGTCGCGAACACGGCGCCCAAGCGAGGACTTCGCCCGCGCCTCGGCCTTGCTCTTGAGGTCATGCAAGTCTTGCACACTCCACGTCGACGAATCGCCATCGACCTTCTTGCCACACGACTGACACAGCCAGATGCCGTTGGCGATGTTCCTGCGGGCTGTGCTGCTCATGTTCTCGTCGAAGCGCGCTGACCCCGGCCTCGCGCCCGCGATGTGCGCAGCTACGCCCACGTTGTTGACGCCTGCCACGCCATGATCGCTGGGGCCGATCGTCTGCACTCGACACATTGAGCACGCGTACGCGACGCGCTGGGCCAGCAAGCGCCGGGTTGTTGAAGTGAAGTCATCCTCCCCACGGCTTACCACAGGGACTCCCCCAGGTCGTCGAAGAGCCGAGGCCCATGGGCCGCACCACTCCTGGTCATTGCAGTCACCCCGACAGCCCCCCGATCATCTTCAGAATCCGATCCGTCACCACCTTCAGCTCCTTGTCGATCTCCGCCAACGGCCGCGGCGGCTTGAACACGTAGAAGTGCCGGTTGAACGGGATCTCGTAGCCAACCTTCGTCTTCTCCTCGTCGATCCACGCGTCCGCAGCGTGCGGCAACACCTCGCGCGCGAAGTAGGTCGCCACGTCCTCACGCAGCGGCACGTTCTCCGTGTCACGCAAATTGGCATCGGGCACCGGCTTGCCCTTCCCCTTGCCCTTGGTGCCGAGCACGACCTTGCCCTTCGCATCACGCTCGGGCCGTTCCACCGTGATCGTGCGGTAGCCGAACTCCTCGTTCTTGAAGATGCGGCTGATCGGCACGCCGTCGCGCTTCACTTCGCGGAACTCGCCGAAGAGGCGCGTGATGTCGTCGATGTGCTCTGGACTCAGCTCCTTGCGCTTGCTGCCGAGGCTCTTCCGCATCTTCTGCCAGAACCCGCTCGCGTCGATCAGCTGCAACTTGCCCTGACGTGCCTTCGGCTTTCGGTTGCTGACGATCCACACGTAGGTGCTGATCCCCGTGTTGTAGAACATGTCCACCGGCAGACCGATGATCGCCTCGACGAGGTCGTTTTCGAGCACGTAGCGGCGGATCTCGCTCTCGCCCGAACCGGCCCCGCCGGTGAACAGCGGCGAGCCGTTGAGCACGATGCCGAAGCGACTGCCGCCGTCCTTGGCCGGGCGCATCTTGCTGAGCAGGTGCATCAGGAACAGCAGCGAGCCGTCGCTGACGCGCGGCAGACCGGGGCCGAAGCGGCCGTCGAAGCCCTTCTCCTCGGCTTCCTTGCGGATCTCGCGCTCGATCTTCTTCCACTCCACCCCGAACGGTGGATTGCTGAGCATGTAGTCGAAGCGATTCCCCGGCAGGCCGTCGGCCGACAGCGTGTTGCCGAACACGATGTTCTGGATGTCCTGACCCTTGATCAGCATGTCTGCCTTGCAGATCGCGTAGGACTCGGGGTTGAGTTCCTGGCCGTACATGACGAGCCGCGCGTCCGGATTGAGGCCGGCGAGGTGTTCACCCGCCACCGAGAGCATGCCGCCGGTGCCCGCCGTCGGGTCGTAGAGCGAACGCACCACACCGGGCTTGGCCAGCGCATCGTCGTCCTCGACGAACAGCAGGTTGACCATCAGCCGGATCACCTCGCGCGGGGTGAAGTGCTCACCGGCGGTCTCGTTGCTGAGTTCCGCGAACTTGCGGATCAACTCCGCGAAGACGAGCCCCATCTGGGCGTTGGAGACCCGGTCCGGGTGCAGGTCGACATTCGCGAACTTCTCGGCGACCAGGTAGAGCAGGTTCGCTTTCTGCAGCCGGTCGATCTGGGTGTGGAAGTCGAAGTGCTCGAAGATGTCGCGGACGGTCGGCGAGAAGGCCTGCAGGTAGGCGCGCAGGTTCTCGCCTATGTGGTCCTGGTCGCCGACCAGCTTCTTCAGGTCGAGCGGCGAGGTGTTGTAGAAGTGCTGGCCGGCCTTGCGCAGGAGGAACGGCTCGGGGTTGACCTTCGCCTTGGTGCGCGCGGCGAGTTCGGCCAGGACCGCGGCCTTGGTTGGCGCCAGCACGCAGTCGAGGCGGCGGAGCACGGTGAATGGCAGGATCACCTTGCCGTACTCGGACTGCTTGAAGTCGCCGCGCAGCAGGTCGGCGACGGACCAGAGGAAGCTGGAGAGGTTGGGGTCGGTCATCGGGCAGAGGGCGGCGAACGGTCCTTCAAGCCTAGGCGTGCGATCCTACAGAACGTCTCGCCTGCGTCGATGGATTGCCCGAGACTCGGCGATGGGAACGACAACGAAGGGGTGTGCCCCATTTACCACCCTGCTATATTCGCTCACGTCGAGCCTTCCGTCCAAGTCCCACCTCCAAGCGGCTCCCTACGCCTTGAGGTACTCCCTTGTCGACGAACGCTACCCCGCCGGTCGAGACCGTTCCGATCTCCCGGCTCTTCTGCTCCCCCACCAACCCCCGCCGCAACGACGCCGCCATCCCGCACGTCGCCGCCAGCCTGCGCCGCTTCGGCTGGCAACAGCCCATCGTCGCCCGCCGCTCCGGTGAGGTGATCGCCGGCAACACCCGGCTGAAGGCCGCCCAGGAGCTCGGCATGACCGAGGTGCCCGTCTGGTGGTTCGACGGCGACGACCTGGCTGCGGTGGCGTTCTCCATCGCGGACAACCGCACCCACGAATTCGCCGAATGGAACGACGCCGAGCTGGCGAAGCTCTTGGCGCAACTCAAGAAGGAGGACTCGCTCGACGGTGTTGGCTACTCCGACGAGGACCTCGACGCGCTGGTGCAGCAGCTGCGCGACCAGGAGCAGGCCGACAAGGACCTCGTCGACGACGGCGCTGACGAGCCGCCCAAGGTCGCCATCGCCAAGACCGGCGACCTCTGGGTCCTCGGCGACCACCGACTACTCTGCGGTGACTCGACCGCGCTCAAGGACGTGCTGCGTGTGATGGACGGCGAGAAGGCGGCACTCGTCGCGACCGATCCGCCCTACCTCGTCGACTACACCGGCGAACGCCCCAACGACTC
>JADZDL010000524.1 GCA_020851075.1 Planctomycetota bacterium
GCCACCGGTCGATTCGGCGCCGCCATGCAGGTCGAATCGTGCAACGACGGGCCGATCAGCCTGATCCTCAACGTTCGCGGCGGCAAGGTCGTGCCTCGACCCGCCACCGGCCCTGCTGCATGATGCGGATGGCCCGATGCACGTACTCTTCCTCGCACCCGATACCCACATCTACAACCACGGGTTCCTGCGCGGCCTCAAGTCGCTCGGCGCGAAGGTGTCCGCGATCGGCATGACCGGCAAGGACCGTCTGTCGCCCGAAGCCAAGGCGCTGCTCGACGGTTACCGCGGCTGCGACCGCATGCTCGAGGTTGACGCCCTGCAACGCGCCGCGAAGGAGCTGGCGACCCCCTCATTCGACCGCATCGAGACGATCGACGAGCCCCTCGTCGAACCCGCCGCGGCGCTGCGCGAACGGCTCGGCGTGCCGGGACTGCCACTGCGCACGGCGCAACTCTGCCGCGACAAGGTGCGCATGAAGGAGTTCCTGCGCGAGCACAACATCCCGTGCGCGCAGTCGGCGGCGATCGCCAACGAGCAAGAAGCGCACGCCTTCGCCGAGCGCGAGGGCTACCCGCTCATCGTAAAACCCATCGCCGGTTTCGGCTCACTGTCGACGTTCCGCGTCGGCAACCAGCAGGAACTCGAAGCCGCGCTGAAGAAACTGAAGCCAAGGGCGGGCCACCCGATCGCCATCGAGGAGTTCATCGAAGGGCACGAGGGTTTCTTCGACACGCTCTGCGACACCCAGGGCGTGCGCTACGACTTCGCGGCCCACTACTTCCCGGGCTGCCTCGAAGCCGCACAACAACGCTGGATCTCCCCCCAGATCGCGGTCACCAACCGCATCGATCTGGCGAGCTACCGCGAATTGCGCGACATGGCCCACCGCGTCGTCGAGGCGCTCGGCATCCGCAACTCCGCCACCCACATGGAATGGTTCTTCGGCCCGAAGGGACTGAAGTTCTCCGAGATTGGCGCGCGACCGGCCGGCGAGAAGATCTGGGACATGTACGGAGTCGCCAACGAACTCGACATCTACCGCGAATGGGCGCTGGGCATCACCGGGCAACCGGGCGAAAAGCCCCCCAATCGGCGATTCGCGGCCGGTTCGGTGCAGATCCGGCCCAACCAGGACGGCACCTTCACGGGCCACCGAGGTGTCGAAGCGGCCCTGCAGCGCTGCGGCGAGGCGATCTACGAGAAGTCGATCCCGGCCGCGGGATCACCAACGAAGGGACTCGACAAGGGCTGGCTCATAAACACGTGGTTCCGCCTGCGCCACGAAAACTACGACACGCTGCGCGAGCTCATGACGCTCCTCGGCGAGACCGTCAAGTCCGACGCGCGCTAGCCGATCCGGCGAGCCCCCGATCCGGAGAGCCCGTCAGGCGAGCCCGAGGTCGTCCATGTCCTCTTCCTCGAACCCGAGGTAGTGCGCCAGCTCGTGCCACAAGGTGATGCGGATCTGCTCGATGAGATCCTCGGTATCCTGCGCGGCGCGTTCGAGGTTGCGCTGGAACAGGTAGATCGTGTTTGGCCGCAACTGCAGGAAGTCACCCGACTCCGTCTCGGGCAACGAGATGCCATCGAACAGGCCCAGAATGTCGGGGGCGACCTCTTCGTGGCCACCCTCGGCGAGTTCCGGATGCGGTAGATCCTGCACAACGACCGGCACACGATCGAGCGCCTGACGGAACTGGCGCGGCAGCTTGCGCGCCGCCTTGCGCACCTCGCGATCGAACTCGGCCCGCGTCATGCGCGTGGGCACCGGGTACTTCTCCGGCGCCATGGCGGAAGCGAGCTCAAAACAGGCCTCCGCGGCGTCGAACTGGCCGCGATGCTCCAGCAACAAGCCTTGGACAACGTGGCTGTCCGCGATCGCGTCGGGCAGTTCGCGAGCGGCCTTGACGGCGACTTCGGCCTCGTCGAAGCGCCACTGCAGAAACAGGGACATCGCCAGCCAGCAACGCGACGAAGGGCAGTCCGGATCCAGCTCCAGCACAGCGCGAAACCGTTCTTCGGCCTCGGCGGCGCGCCCCATGGCCAGGAAACAGTCGCCAGCAAGGAACGTGAGGTCGAGGGAGTTGCCTTGCCCCTTGGCCAGCGCCTCGAGGATGGCCTCCAGGGCCGCTTCGAAGCGCTCCTCCTCCAGCATCTCCTCGATGCGGGCCACGACCGGGTCCCGGCCGGCCTGCAGGTCGGAATCGGGCGGGACGATGCCATCAGGTTCCAGTTCCATGGTGTTGCGGCCCGAAGCCTAGCCGAGTCAGCACCAGAAACCGCACTCGACCGGCCGCGCCCCCCGCGAAGTCCCCACTTGCGAGCCGGCCAACATTTGGTTCCGCTTGCGGACCATTCCACGGCATGGGGGTTTCCACCTTCACGCCAAGGAGCAAATGCTACCTGACCACGCCGGTCGATGAGCAAGAGCCGAAGGAAGCCATGACCAAGATCCGCCGCATCGTCTGCCCGACCGACTTCTCTCCGACGGCGCGCATCGCCATCGACTACGCAGCCGAGATGGCCCGTTCGCTGGGCGCAGAAATGGTCCTGCTGCATGTCGTTCCCGAACTGAGCTACCCGACGCGCAGCTTCGGTATGGCCACCGCGTTCCCGCACCTACGTGAGGAACTGCACAAGCGCGCCAGCGAAGAGCTTGAGGCCGAGCGCGCTCGCCTCGATCCCGCGACGAAGGTCACCACCGAGCTGCGAGACGGCGTGTCACACGAGCAGGTCCTGGAATGTGCCCACGCGCAGAAGGCGGACCTCATCGTGATGGGCACCCACGGCCACACCGGCCTCACCCACCTCGTGCTCGGCAGCACCGCGGAGCGCATCGTGCGCATGGCGGATTGCCCTGTGATGACCGTGCGCACGCCCAAGTAGGGGCGACGCGGAGCGGGCGCACAAACGTCCTGGGGTTCGAACGTCTAGAGGCCCGGGCGACTGAGGCCGACGTTCGCGGCCCGACGTTCAGACGTTCAGCAGGCCTTCGCGAATCGCGAGTCGAGCCAGCTCCGCCGCCGAGTGGCAATCGAGCTTGCGCTGCAGGTTCTCGCGGTGCTTCTTTACGGTGCCGAGCGACAGCCCCAGCAGCGCCGCCACTTCTTTGTTGGCCTTGCCGAGCGCGAGCAGCTGGAAGACCTCGCGTTCGCGCGGGGTCAAGACCGCGAGCGCACTCGACTCCCCGGGAGGCGGCGCCTCACCGCGAGCGGCGCGAGCCATGATCCCGTTGGCGACCTTCGGCGACAGGTAGGAATCGCCGCGCCGCACGGATTCGATCGCGAGCGCCAGCTCTCCGGGGTCACTGTCCTTCGACAGATACCCGTCAGCACCGGCCTGCAACGCCTGCTGCACGAACTTCATGCCTTCGTGCTGCGACGCCATGAGTACCCGCGTCTGCGAGGAAGCCTTCTTGAGCGGGCCGACCGCATCGATGCCGGACAAACCGGGCATCGTGATGTCGAGCACGACAACGTCGGGACGCAGCTTCTGCACGAGATCGATGCCGCCGCGCGCGTCGCCCGCGTCACCGATGACCCGGAAGTGCGACACGCGTTCGAGCAACGACTTGAACGCCGCGCGAACGATGGCCTGGTCGTCGATGAGCACGATCGTGATGGCTTGTTTGTCAGTCATGTCTGGCTCTCCACCAACCTGGGGTTTCGGTAACTCTTGCGCACGGCGCACGGCCGTTCCAGTGGTAACCACGGAACGACCTCGACGCGCAGTCGCGCACCAAACAGATCAGCCTGTCGGACTCGCCCGGCCAGCTGATCCAGCCCCGAGTTCGACGCAAAAACACGCGCCGGATCCAGGCTTCGGAACCAAACCGATCGTGCCGCCGTGCGACTCGACCACTTTGCGGCAAAAGGCGAGGCCAATGCCAGTTCCATAATCTTTGGAACTGCGGAACGGCCGGAAGATTTCCTCCTGCCGCTGGTCCGGCACACCTGGACCGTCGTCGACGACCTCCAGCACGAGCGCGCCGCCTTCGCGACTCGCCGCCACTTCGACATGCCCCTTGCCATTGCAGGCTTCGGCAGCGTTGCGCAACAGGTTGATGAGGACCTCTCCGAACAATTGCGGGTCGACATGGGCCACCAGCCCCGGCTCGCTGCGAACTTCGACCGACATCCCGGCCATGATCGGCAGAGCACTCACCTCGCGCACACAACTCGCGATGAGCTCCCCGAGATCCGCATCCTGCAGCTGAAGACGCAGAGGCTTCGCAAACGACAACGTCTGCCCGAGCATGCGCTCGATCTTGTTCAGGTTGCCGATGAACTCTTCGACGAGCACCCGGTCCTCGATGCCGAGCTTCTCGCCAACTGCGCGCAGCGCGTGGCGAAGGCTCGTGATCGGCGTGCGGATCTCGTGGGTCAGGACGGAGGCGGACTCACCCAGCATCGCCAGGTTCTTGAGAACCTGCATCTCCATGAGCCGGGCCTGATCTCGTTCGCGCAGCAACTGCACATGGCGCAGACCCCGCGACACGGCCTCCAGCAGCTTGTCCTTGGTGACGGGCTTGCTGATGTAGTCAAAGGCGCCACGCCGCACCGCCTCGGACGCCGTTTCGAGATTGGGCTCGCCGGTGATGAGGATCACCGGTTCCTGGCATTGGCGCTGCTCCACGACCTCCCGCAGGACTTTCATGCCATCGAAGTCGGGCATCACGATGTCCGTGATGAGCACCTCGAACCGGCCGGGACGAAGATGGTCCGACACCGCTGAGAAGTTGGCGCCACGCAGGACCTGGTGCCCCTGCTGCTCCAGGAAGCGCGCCAACGTGTGGAGCAGGCGCGCTTCATCATCAATCAATACGATCCTGGCCATGGGTACGAGTCCGGTTCAGCGGCGGTGAGCATTCTGGGGCCTACCGCTCGGGACCGTGGGTAGCTCTAGTCCGTAATCGGCGGCCGACTTTTGTCGTAGAGGTTCTGGTCGCCGGAATGCTGTAATCGTCCGGATGCCGCCAACCAAGGCGCCCCCACCACCCCACCCAGTGAACGTCAAGGCCACCGGCCTCTGGCTCGCGTCCTCCGTTCTCGCCCCGGGGCTGCTCGCCCTTGCCATCTGGCTTCCTGCTGACTCCGCGGCTTGCACCGCTGCGTTCGTGGGCGCCGGCATGGCAACGACGACCATGGCCTTGCTGCCTTGGTGCCGACGGCACTGCGACCGTGCCATTCGAGCCGCCACCGAAGAGGCGGATCTCGCCCGCGCCCGCGCCATCGAGGAGGCCTCGCGCCACAGCGCCCGCACGCAGGCGATCTTTGAGACCGCGACGGAGGGGATCGTCACCATCGATGTCACCGGCCGCATCGAAGCCTTCAACGGCGCCGCCGAGAAGTTGTTCGGGTACGAGGCCGCGGAGGTGCTGGGCCGGAACGTTAGCCTGCTGATGCCCTCGCCGTACAGCGACGACCACGACGAGTATCTGCGGCGCTACCTGGCGACGGGGGTCCGCCACATCATCGGCATCGGGCGCGAAGTCACGGGCAAGCGCAAAGACGAGACGACCTTCCCAATCGACCTCTCGGTGGGCGAAGGCTGGTTCAGCGGGCAGCGGTTCTTCACGGCCGTCATTCGCGACATCACCGAGCGCAAGGACATGCAGACCAAGCTCGCACAGACCGAGCGACTTGCTGCCGTCGGCGAACTGGCCGCCGGCGTGGCGCATGAGGTCAACAACCCGATCAATACGATGATCAACTGCGCGCAGCTCATCGCCGACGGCGACGAAGCTGGCGAGAACTGCAAGGTCATCATCGAAGAAGGTCAGCGCATCGCCGAGATCGTGAAGGATCTCCTGCAGTTCGCGCGCGACGACAGCGACCGACCGCAGCCGACTTCGATCCCCGAAGTTGTCCAGCGCACCCTGAGGCTGGTCGGCGAGAACTTCAAGCGTCACGGGGTCGCGCTCGCGGTCGTCGTGCCGGAAGAACTCCCGCAGGTCCGCGCGCGCCCGCAGCAGATCCAGCAGGTGCTGCTGAATCTGCTCATCAACGCCAAGGACGCGCTCTTGCAGCATGGCGGCGATCAACGCCGCGTGACCCTCGGCGCCAGCGTGGATGGCAGCGGCGTGCTCCTCACGGTCGCCGACAATGGCCCGGGCATCCCCGCGCAACTCGGGGCGCGCATCTTTGAGCCGTTCGTGACCACGAAGCGCGCGCGCGGCGGCACCGGCCTCGGCCTCTCGATCAGCAAGAGCATCGTCGAAGGCTACGCGGGGTCGATCGATGTCCGCAGCAAACCCGGCGAAGGCGCCGAATTCCGCGTTTGGCTGCCACAGGTGGAGCGCGGCGACGGGTAGGACGGTTGCTAACCGAGGTTAGCGACCCGCCCCCGACGGCCCGAGCAAGGGCGCCGTTGCCAGCCGCACGAGTTCCCCATCGGGATCGTCACAGCGCACGGACAGCTCACACTTGAGGCCTGCTTTCCACTGGGCCATCGGCACGAACACGTGCACCGGCACACGCAGGTCCTGCAGCGATTCGAGCGCCACCTCACGCATGGCGACCACGATCTCCGCACCGGCGGGGCCGATATCCGTGACGTGGAACGTGCGCGGACCCGAGCGCTTGTTGATGAGATGCAGCTCAAACACGTCGTGCACACGATCGCCTTCGACGGTGTAGCTGGTCCCGCGCGCACGCACGAGATTCGCTTCGAACGGGCGCCGCTTGGTCACGGCAAACACGAAAGCGCCGAGGCCAACCAACATCAGAGCGACGTAGAGCACGACGCGCCCGCGCCAGAATCGACGCTGCCCCGTCTCGAAACCACGCTGGCTGTCGTAGCGGACCAAACCCTTCGGCCGACCCAGCTTGGTCATCACATCGTCGCACGCGTCGATGCAGTTTGCGCAGCCAACACACTCCAGCTGGGTGCCGTTGCGAATATCGATGCCCGTCGGACACACGGTCACGCAGCGGAAGCAGTCGATGCAGTCCTTCGCACCGGCTGTGCCCGCTGTGCCCCGGGGCTCGCCACGTTTGCTGTCGTAGCCGACCAGCACGGTGTCGGGATCGTAAAGTGCGCCCTGCAAGCGTCCGTAGGGACAGATCGCGATGCAGAGTTGCTCTCGGAACCAGGTGAAGTCGACGAACAGGATCAGCGTCGAGATCACCATGAAGAGGAAGGCCGTCATGTGCTTCGTCGGCGACGAAGTCACAGCCTCCATGAGCACCTCCACGGGCATGAAGTAGCCGAGGAAGGAGTGCGAGATGAGGGCCGCCAGCAGGAAGAAGACGACCATCTTCAGGCCACGCCGGAAGAACTTCTGCGAAAACGGCGCCTTGTCGAGCTTGGCACGCGCCGCCGCAGGGCCTTCGATCAGGCGCTCGATGCGCCGGAACAGCCCTTCCAGGAACACCGTCTGCGGACACGCGTAGCCGCACCACATGCGGCCCCACAATCCGGCGACGACGAAGAGGGAGAAGCCGAGCCCCGTGACGAAGAAGAACGCGAGCCAGAAGTCCTGCGCGTTGAAGGTCTGACCCAGCAGGTAGAAGTGCCGCGCCTGGATGTCGATGAGCAGCAGCGGGCGTTCGCCGATCTTGACCCACGGCACGGCCAGATAGATCGCGATCAGCACATACCAGAGCAGGTGCTTGCGCGTCTGGAAGCGCCCCTTCACATCCGCCGGGTGGATCGCATTGCGCGACCCATCGGGGTTGATGCTGAAGAGAGTATCCACGTCGGGCCGCCGCACTGGCAGCTTGCCCTTCTGGACCACCGGTTTGGGCACCGACGTGGGAGCCGGAGCAGCGTCACCGCCGCCCGGCGCCCCCGAGCTAGAACCTGAATCGCTCATGCTCACGCAACGCGCGCGGCGGCTTGGTTATTGCTCTTTCTTGTCATTCGCTTCCGGCGCTTTGCCGGGCAGGTTGGTGTTCTTGATGGACAACACGTAGGCCGTGGCGCGCATCACGAACTGCTGCCCGAACAACTCGTGCGCCTGCATCCCGCCCGGCCGCCCCTTCAGGATCGTCGTGTAGATGTCCATGGCCTTGCCGCCATACACCCACATGTTGTCCGTCAGGTTGGGACCGATGAACCCACTGCCATCCGGCTTGTGACACGAGGCGCACCGCGTCGGGTCTTGGAAGATCTTCTTGCCCTCCTCGACGATCGCCGGGTTCTTGGCGAGCTCGCGCAGGCTCTCTTCCGTGATCGGGTTGTTGGCAGCTGCGGCCTCATCGCGCGCCGCCGCCACCGCCTGTTCGATCGCGTATTCCTTGATCGGCAGGTTGCCGGTACCGAGCGTGTGGTAGTGGATCCAATAGAAGACAGAGAAGATGCACGCGAGGTAGAACGTCCAGAGCCACCAGTTAGGCAGCCGGTTGTCGAACTCCTCGATGCCGTCGAACGTGTGTCCGCGGGTTGCTTCGGTGGTCATGACTAGGTGTTCTCCTGATGGTCGTCAGCGAGGGGCAACGAGGCCATGCGGTCGTACTCCGGGGCCCGAGCGCGCTGGGATACGCGCAAGAGCACCGTGCAGAAGATGGCCACGAAGATGCACATCGCGAGGATGGGCAGCACGAAGAGGGACATGTTGGCAAACAGATCGCGCCACATGATCACTTCCCTCCTTCGATGGACGCCGCCTGCGACTTGACGGGTTCGAGGTTATTGCCGAGCCGACGCAGGTAGGCGATGAGAGCCACGATCTCGCGATCGCCGCTGGCATCCGCCTTGCCCTTCGTCTTCAGGGCCGCCACGATCTCGTCCGCCTGCCGTGCGTACTCGGCCACCGCGCCGGCAATCTCCGCGTCCGTGTAAGGCACGCCGAGCTTCTTCAGCACCCGCATCTTGTCGGCCGCGACCGCGGGTTCGGTGACGGCGTCAAACAGCCACGGGTAGCCGGGCATGATCGAATCCTTGCTCGTGCTGCGCGGGTTGCGCATGTGATCCCAGTGCCAGGCTTCTTCGTACCTCGCGCCCACGCGGGCAAGGTCCGGCCCCGTGCGCTTGCTGCCCCACTGGAACGGGTGGTCATACATCGATTCCTCGATGCGGCTCGGCGCCCCGTAGCGAACGAACTCGCTGCGGAACGGACGGATCATCTGCGAGTGGCAGACGTAGCAACCTTCGCGGACGTAGAGGTCGCGTCCCGTCAACTCCAGCGGCGTGTACGGCTTCACGCACACTTCGCCACTCGCCGAGAGCGGCACTTCCTTGTCGAGCACGAGTCCAGGCACCAGCTCGTAGACGCCCCCGATCACGACGGCAATCAACGTCAGGACCGAGAACGCGAGCGGCCGCGATTCGATCTGTTCGTGCCACGTGTGACGCCCCATGTGCGTCGACTTGTAGATCATGCCACCGGCGAACGCGATGATCGCGAGCAGCAGCACGAGGCCCAGCACGGCGAGACCAATGCTCGGCATGCCAAACATCGTCGCGGCGATGAGGCCGAGCACGCAGATGATGACCGGCTTGCTGCGGACCAGCTGCATCGCGGTCGGCTCGCCCGGCAGCGGCGCCGTGCGCGTGACCGTGACTTCGGTGTCCACGGTGACCGGGCGACCCGACATCGCGGTGACGATGAGGTTGTAGAACATCATCGCCCAGCCGGCCACGAACAGGAGGCCGCCGAAGCTGCGCGTCATGTACATGATCTGCTGGCTATTCAGGATCTCGTTCCAATCCGGATATTGCAGGCTGCCGTCGGCATTCTCCGCGCGCCACATGAGGCCCTGGCTGACGCCCGAGATCCACATCGAGGCCACGTAGAGCAGGATGCCCACCATGCCGATCCAGAAGTGGTAGTCGGCGATCTTGGTGCTGTGGAGCTTGGTGCCGTAGAGCTTCGGCACGAGCCAGTAGAACATGCCGGCGGCCATGAAGCCGTTCCAGCCAAGTGCGCCGCCGTGAACGTGACCGATGATCCAATCGGTGTAGTGGCCGAGCGCGCTCACCGACTTGATCGAGAGCAGCGGGCCCTCAAAGGTCGCCATGCCGTAGAACGTCACGCCGGCGACGAA
>JADZDL010000525.1 GCA_020851075.1 Planctomycetota bacterium
ACCAGCACCCGGTCGCCGGCCTTGACGCCCAGGCGCCCGAGTCCAAGGGCGAGCGCGTTGACGCGCTCGCCCAGCTCGCCGAAGCTGACCCGCCGATTCGACGTGACCAGCGCGGCCTTCGGGCCGTGGCGCTGCGCATGGGCGCGCAGGAAGTGTTCAAGACGCATGGTTTGCCTTCAGACGAGTTCAAACGCCGGGTAGCGCTGCTCCGGTGTCAGTTGGTCCCAGGCGAGCTTCACGCGTTTGCCGATCGCCATCTGCTCGGGGCTGCAGTTCAGTACGTTGGCGATGATGCGAACGCCTTCGTCGAGCTCGACGGTCGCGACGCACAGCGGCAACCTGCCTTCGAGCCCGGGGCCGGGAATGCGCACCACCGTGCAGGCGTAGATCACGCCCTTACCGCTGGTCTCGCGCCACACGAGCGTGCGCCGGCCGGTGTAGCCGGAGACAGGCTTCGGATAGTGCTGGAAGCGCTTCGCTTCGGTGCAGTACTGCAGCACCAGCTTACCTGCGGCGATGCCGTCCCAAAACGGTTTGCTATCAACGTAGTTGCCGATGCGCGGCACCGGCCGTGCGACGGGCGCGGGGGGGGTTGGGTTGGTTTGGCTCATTCAGGCCTCCAGGATCATCGCGGAGCTCACGCCCCAGTTTCTGCCGTAGGGGATTACGCCGATGCCGGTGACCAGCGCGTTGCGCGGATCCTTCACCTGGCGCGCTCCGCCCTCCCCGAACATCTGGCGTACCGCCTCGGCGAGGTTCAGGCCGCCGCTGGCCAGACCCGGTTGGCCGGCCGAGATCTGCCCGCCACCGGTGTTGAGCGGCAAGGAGCCGGTGTGCGACAGGTCGGTGTCCATCGTGAAGGCCGAACCCTGCCCGCGTTCGCAGAAGCCGAATGCCTCGAACTTCATCATGACGGCGATCGTGAAATCGTCGTAGGGCTGGAACATGCGCACGTCCTTCGGCGCCATGCCGGCCTTCTTCAGTACCTCGGGCCCGATCTTCGTGAAGCCGGATTGCGTGATGTCGGCCAGTGGCTCGCGGCCGTTGAAATTGGTCACTTCCGAGTACGCGACCGGGTAGACAACCTTGTCGATCCCGAGGGTCTTCGCGTGCTCTGCGGTGGTGACGAGGAAGGCGTTCGCGCCGTCGCAGAACATGACGCTGTCGAGCACGCGCAGCGGATCGGAGATCACCCGCGATTGCATGTAGTCGTCCATCGTCAGCGGCTTCTGGAACTTGGCGTAAGCGTTCTCGTTGTGCAGCGCGTGCGCGCGCTGCGTGACCGCGATCTTGCCGAGCGCTTGCGGGTTCAGCCCGTACTGATGGACGTAGCGGCTCATCAGGAGGCCGAATGTCGCGGGCGGGCCTTGCACACCCGGAGGGTCCTGGAATTCGGGCCGATAGGCGCCGTAGTTCGAACGCCAGTCGGTGCTCGGCGCGTCGGCCGACATCACGACCGCGACCTTGCACATGCCGTCGCGGATCGCCGACATCGCTCGCGCGACGCCGCCGGTGGCCGAACAGCCACCGATGCCGCCGTAGTTGAGCCAGTTCGGCGTGATGCCGAGCGCTTCGGTCATGTAGACGGCGAAGAACGGATTGGACGCTTCCGACAGCGCGGTCGTGACCGAGAGGCCGTCGATGTCTTCGAGGCTGATGCCGGTGCGTTCGATCAGCTGCGAGAGTGCCTCGCCGGCCAGGTCGTAGGCACTGCGGCCGGTCTTGAAGTCGATCTTCGTTTCGGCGTAGCCGGCAATGACGATGTCTTTTTTTCTCATCGAGTTACTCCCCGCGGAACTGGGGCGTGCGCTTGTCGCGGAACGCGGCCAGACCTTCGTTGCGGTCCTGGGTGAAATAAAGCATGAAGGACACGTCGCCTTCGGCGGCCATGCCTTCGGCGAGCGGCATGTCCATGCCGCGGTCGATCACCGACTTGGTGAACATCACCGACAAGGGCGCGTTCGCGCAGATCGTGCGGGCGAGTTCGCGTGCCTTGTCGAGCGCGCCCCCGGCCTCAGTCACGTGGTTGACGAGGCGGTAGGCCTTGGCTTCTTCCGCGGTGATGCGGCGCCCGGTCCACATGAGCTCCTTCGCCAGCGCAGGGCCGATCAGCCGCGGCAAGGTCTGCGTGCCACCGCCGCCGGGCATCAGGCCGAGCCGGATCTCGGGCAGGCCGAACTTTGCGTTGGCACCGGCAACGATCATGTCGCCGACGAGCGCCAGCTCCAGGCCGCCACCCAGCGCGAAGCCCTCGATCACGCTGATCACCGGCTTGCTGAAACCGGGCAGATCGCGGAACAGCGAATTGACCTTGCGCGAGCGTTTGCGCTTGCGATAAAAGTCGAAGTACTCGTTCGATTCGATCTTGAATTCGCTGGTGTCGATGCCTGTACAGAAGGCCTTGTCGCTGCCCTTGAGGATGACGGCGCCGATCTCGCGGTCGCCCTCGGCATCGGCCAGCGCCGTTAGGATTTCGTCTGCGGTCTGCTCGCGCAGCGAGTTCATCTTCTCGGGCCGGTTGATCGTGATCTCCAGCCAGCCCTCGACTCGCTCGATCAATATGTCCTGGGTCGTCATGTGTTCTTCTCGTCTCTTGGTGAATTGAATGGGTTGCGCCCTATGCAGCGGCCTCGTCGCCGCCGATGGCGCGCTCGATGCGGGCGTGCATCTCGGCCATCGTCGTCACGTCAGTCCGCTGCGCCGAGCTGATCGCCATCTCAAGGCAGACCCGCGCCGGCGCGGCGAGCACCAGCACGCGGTCGGCGATTTCGAGGGCGTCGTCGATGCGGTGCGTCACGAACACGCAGGTCTTGCCGACGGCGCGCACGATCTCGCTGAAGTCGCGGCGCAACACCTGCGAGGTCACGTGATCGAGCTGGCTGAACGACTCGTCGAGCAGCACCAGATCGGGATCGACCGCGAGCGCCCGCGCCAGCGACACCCGCTGCCGCATGCCGCCCGAGAGTTCGCTGGGGTACTTGCCGGCGGCGCCGTCGAGCTTCACGCGGCGCAGCCATTCGAGCGCAATCGTGCGGGCTTCGGCCTTCGACTTGTTCAGGATCAGGAGCCCGAGTTCGACGTTTTCGCACGCGGTGCGCCACGGCAGCAGCCGATCGGTCTGGAAACTCACCGACATCTTCCCGCGCAACGCCTGGAAGCTCGCCGCCGGATCGACGCCCGCCACGCGGATCTGACCTTCGTCGACCGAGGTCGTGCCCATCAGGAGGCTCATGACCGTGCTCTTGCCGGCACCGGTTCGGCCGAGCAGCGCGACGATCTCGCCTTTTTCGACCTTCATCGACAGACGGTCCACCGCCACATGGGTACCGAAGCGCTTGATGACGCCGGTCAGTTCGATCAAAGATGTGTTCATGTTCATCAACGGACCGTCGCTTCCTTGCGCCACTTCAGCAGGTGCTTCTCGGCCAGACCGGCGACCCATTGAAAGATGAGGTTGAGGATGACCAGCACCAAGGTCCACGCGAGGACCTGGTCGATGCGGAACGTCGACTGGGCGAAACTCATGCGTGAGCCGATGCCGACCGCCGAGGCCACCAGTTCAGCAAAAATCACCATGCGGATCGCATAGCCGATCACCGACTTCGTCGTCAGGAGCACATAGGGCACGGTGTGCGGAACGATCAAGTAGCGCATCGCCTGCCAGCGTGTGGGACGGAAGCTCTCCAGCATGTCGAGCCACTCCGACGACATCGAGCGCACGCCCTCGTACACGTTGAGCGCGTAAAACTGCAACAGGATGACGGTCAGGATGAAGAAGATGCGCGACTCCGGATCCTTGAACCAGAACACCGCGACCAGCATCCACGACAGAGCTGGGATGCCGGTGTCGATGATCACCAGCGCGCGCAAGTAAGGGCCGAAGACCTTCGAGGTACCCATCAGCAGACCGACACTCACGCCTACAGTCATCGAGAACACGATCGCGAGCGCGAGGCGCCCGAGCGTGATCGCAACGTGCATCAGATCCTTTGTCAGCAGCTCGACGAGCGCCTGCCCGATGGCCACCGGCGACGGCAGGATGTAGTCGGGCACGAAGCCGCTCGCGATCTGCATCACGATGCCGATCGCGATCACAACGACGATGAGCGCGGTGAGGTCACGACGGTCCCGTTTGGCAGCGGGCTTGGCCGCAGCGTTCGTGATCGGCGCGGCCAAGCCCCCACCGGCCTGCACAGCTGTTTCTGGCTTGGACACGGTCGTGGTGCTCATGCGGCAAAGAAGCCGCTGTCGAGCGCGCGCGGCAGGAGAGCGTTTCGGGTGAGGAAATCGCCCGCAACGCGCAGACTCTGTTTGCCGGACTCGTCACTCATCGAGACGTGCTTGAACTGCAGGCGACCGGAGGAAATCGCGATCCGCAGCACATCGGCCGGGATGCCCGAGTTCGCGCCGGCGATCGAGACAGCCTCCTCGACGTTTCCGGTGATGCCGGCCAGGCAATCGGCGAAGGCCTTGTTGAGTCGCGCGACAAGTTGCGGATCGCGCGCCGCGGCTTCCTTGCGAACGGCGACGCCGAAGTAGGGAAGATCAATGTTGAACTTCTTGCGGTACTCGACCCCGGCGTTGTAGATCACTTTCATATCGGGCACGCGCTTCAGGCCGGCCGAGATGTTGGGCTCCCACGAGAGCGCGGCGTCGGCGCGGTTGGCCATCACGAGCGTAACGGGCGCGGCCGGGTTGTCGACGTTCTGGATCTTGGTCGAGGTCTCGATGTCGAAGCCTTCGAGCTCCTTGATCAGCGCCCGCATCATCCGATAGGTGCCGGTCGATTGCGGTGCCGCTAGGGTCTTGCCCTCCAGCGCCTTGACGGTGGCGGCGCCACCGCCCGGCGTGAGGATGTTGATCATGTTCGCCGTCGTAATCGTGCAGACGTACTGCAGTGGCACCCCCTGCAGATAGCGCGCCGCGAAGGTGTCCCAGCTACCAATACAGACGTCGTAGTTGCCGGCCACGAAGTCGTTGTAGTACGTCGTGACCGCCGTATAAGAGGTCGGCTTGCCGAGACTCAGGCCGTTCGACTTATCAATGCCCTTGGCGATCATGTAGTCGGTGATCAACGTCGTGAAGCCGGGAGCGAGATTAGCCCACTTCAGGCTTTGTCCTTGCGCTCGTGCCATGGATGGAACGCAGATCGCGCTCCCCGCCACGGCTGCGCCGCCCAGCGAAAGTGCAAGAAACGAGCGCCGCGACCGAAGTTCCGTCGATGTCATGTTGTCTCCTTTTTGTGTTGTACACGGGCTTACCCTTAGATGTGCCCGCGACGAGTCTGCCAGAGGTTTGAGTATTCTTGGGAAGGACAAGGCGGATAGTAGACAAGGGGTGGTTGGCTGCATAGCATCACGTGTTAAACCCATAGTTCCATATTTGGAACGCAGACAGAACGAGGTATTGCCTATGTCCGAACGTCTCGACTTGAACTCACTGCGGCTGTTCCACGATGTCGTGAACGCCAGAAGCATGACCCGCGCAGCGGCCTTGCTGCGCATTCCGAAGTCCACAATCAGCCGCCGGCTCGCGCTGCTCGAGACACACGTCGGCGCGATCCTCCTGAAGAAAGGCCCGCGCCGGCTTACGACGACTGACATTGGGGCGGTGCTGTACGAACACTGCCGTCGGGTCGTTGACGTAGTGGAGGAAGCGGGACTGGAGACTGAGCAGATGCAGTCTGCCATACGCGGAAACTTGCGGGTGAGCATCCCGATCGACTTCGGGAACGCGTGGCTCAGCCGCGCGATGGCAGAGTTCATCCACGCGTATCCCGAAATTCACCTCGAGATCGATGCGAACAGTCGCGCGGTCGATCCACGCGAGGATCCGTACGACATAGCGATCCAGCTTGGACCCGTAAAGGAATCGGGTCTGACCTATCGAAGGATCGCGACGGTGACACGCGGTGTCTATGCGAGCCCGCAGTACATTGCACGCCGGGGGATACCGCGCTCAGTGGACGAGTTCCAGCACCACGATTGCATATTGACCGAGCAGCAACGCCAAGACGGCGTATGGACGTTTCGCAATCGCTCGCAGCACCGGTTCACCGAAGTCGTCGGCAAGGTCGTAGTCAACAACATCGGCATTGCGCGCGAACTGGCCATCGGCCATGTGGGCCTGAGCATGCTGCCGAACATCATGTGCCGTAACGACGTTCGAGCGAACCGGCTGGTGCGTGTGCTGAACGAGTGGGAG
>JADZDL010000526.1 GCA_020851075.1 Planctomycetota bacterium
GCCTCGACGACAATCAATGTCGACGCCACGTTTGGGCACCTGGCATACTCGGCGATCACGATCCCGGCGGGTGTGAGTGTGCGCTTCACCGGGCACTATCCGGTACGTATCACGGTGTCGGGCGACGTGCGAGTTGATGGCGAACTCAGCGTTACACCCTGGCTTCCCTTCGAGCCGGGGCCGGGCGGGTTGACGACGGTGACGGGGACTAGCGGTCAGGCGTCCTATTCCCCTGGTTACTGGGCGAGCGTGGGGTTCGGGACAGTCTGGGTTAATGGCCATTGGTCCGGCAGTTGGGCCTCGAACGGGCGTCACGCTACCTTGTACGGCACTGCGTTCCCGTTCGACCTGGACGGCGGTAGCGAAGGCGGCACTCAATACAACACTTCGCTAGGCTGGGACCCATACGCACCACCATGGCCAGCGGTAGGTACCTTCCGGGGAGGCAGCGGTGGCGGCACCCTAGTGATCGAGGCAGCGGGGCGCATCGACGTGTTTGGCACCGTGACGGCTGACGGGTGGGCCTCCCTTTCTACTGTTGTGGGCTCTGGTGGCAGCATTCTGCTCCGCGGCTTGCTCGGCTGCCAGGTTGCTGGCGGCGCGACAGTGACCGCAATGCCTGAGGGCATCGTGCGTTTGGATGCGTACGGTTTGCCCCCGCAGATTGCTGGCACTGTGCAGCCGGCGCCGACGATCGCGCGTTACCCGGACCTCACTGAAACGGTGCCACCAGCCGTTGGCGGCACGTGGCAATTGCGCGTCGCGGCACCGCGCGGCGACGTGGTGTTCCTCGCCGCGTCGTTCCAACCCGGCTCGGGCACCAACCAATACGGCACCTTCGGGATCGATCTCAGCAACGCGATCACGTTTGCTGTCGTCACGATACCGGCGACCGGCCACGATCCGCTCGCGACGTTTAGTCTTCCAGTGCCGAACGTGCCGCATCTCGTGGGGCTGTCGCTGTGGGTGCAAGGTCTCGATTGGTTCACGTCGATGTCGCCGCGCTATACGCAAACCGTCGCGACGTGGGTGCGGTGACCATGTGATCGTGGACCCTTGAATCCTGCGCTTGCGGGCCGTCCGGGCCTCTCCGCTGCTCTACATTGCTTTTTGGAGGTATCCCATGCTTCGTCCACAGTTGCTCCTCGTTGTGTTTGGTCTGGCGGCAGCCGCCGCAGCCCAACTCCCCGTGCTCGCGCCAACGGCCTCGACGACAATCAATGTCGATGCCACGTTTGGGCACCTGGCCTACTCGGCGATCACGATCCCTGCGGGTGTGAGTGTGCGCTTCACCGGGCACTATCCGGTGCGCATTACGGTGTCGGGGGATGTGCGAGTGGATGGCGAACTCAGTGTTGCGGCAGTGCCTTCGCCGACGGTGGTCGAGTCGGGCCCTGGCGCCGTGACGACGGGCGCGGGCACATTGGGCTCTTATATGTGGAGTCCGGGCTATTGGGACTGGTCATCGTTCCCGAATCAGGTGTGGGTGCCTGGCTATTACTTCGGTACTCCCGCGGATGATGGACACCATGCCACCTGGTATGGCACCGCTGTGCCGTTTGACCTCGCGGGCGGAAGCCCAGGTGGGAGCGTGTATTACCAGGCGTATTGGGGGATGTACGAGCAACAACTCGGCGGTTATTACCTTGGTGGTGGTGGCGGAGGCACGCTCGTCATCGAATCTGCGAGGCGCATCGATGTGTTTGGCGTGATCAATGCCGACGGAGTGACCCTGACCTACTCCACGGCCGGCGATGGTTCGGGCGGCAGCATTTTGTTGCGTGGGCTGCTTGGTTGTAACGTCGCCGCGGGGGCAATGGTGACGGCGTGGCCCGAGGGGATAGTGCGACTGGATGCTTATGACACACCGCCGCAGATCGCCGGGACCGTGCTGCCGTTGCCGACGACCGTGCGATACCCCGACCTTACCGAAACAGTGCCGCCCGCCGTCGGTGCCACGTGGCAACTGCGAGTTGCGGCCCCGCGCGGCGACGTTGTGTTCCTCGCCGCGTCGTTCCAACCCGGCTCGGGCACCAACCAATACGGCACCTTCGGGATCGATCTCGGCAACGCGATCACGTTCGCCGTGGTCACGATGCCCACGAGTGGGCATGACCCGCTGGCGACGTTCGACCTGCCGGTGCCGAATGTGCCGCAGCTCGCCGGGCTTTCGTTGTGGGTGCAAGGCCTTGATTGGTTCACGTCGCAGTCACCGCGCTATACGCAGACCATCGCGACTACGGTGAGGTGAAGGATGGCCATGCGCGTTCCCCGTCTTCTGAAGCACTTCTTCGGCTTCGTCCTGCTCGCAGCTTTGGTGCCGGCGCAGGCGCAGCCAAGCAGCAGGCGCCTCGACTTGACGACGCAGCAGTCGCAGCCATCCGTGGGCCGCGATGGTGACACCATTCACGTTGTCGGCACTGACATCGCTGGCGCCACCAGCGTTTGTTATGCCCGCTCCCTGGACGGCGGGAGGACCTGGCCTGTCCACGACCAGGTACTCGCCCCGAACGCCGGGCCGGCAAGTGTCACCGTGGCCGGCGACCGGGTGTTCGTTGCGATTCAGTCCGGAGTCGGGCGCTCGCTGCTTGCTTCGTTCGACGCGGGCAACACCTGGCAGCCACCGGTGGCGCTACCGTCGGGACACTGGCTGCCGGAGATCCACGTGGATGGCCTGGCGGTCAATGTGTTTTGTGTTGGTGCGACCTTCCCAGGTCAGGGGCTGTTCTTGGTTCGTTCTGCAGACGGGGGCCATACCTGGGCGACCCCGGTGGATCTCTCGGCAGGCCTGCCCACGGGCTTTACGACGAGCGACGATACTCCGCAGGTGTTGGTCGACGGCTCCGTGATCCACGTGTTCTGGAACCATCGAACGCCGCTCATCCATCTAGCGCACCAATGGTCGCTCGACGGTGGAGCCACGTGGTTGTCGACCGCGCAGGTTCTGACGAACGCGCCGCTGGTGGGCGCGGGATTCGGTGTCGGCCGGTTGCTGGTGCAGGCGGGTAGTACGCTATGGACTTCCACGAACCACGGTTCGACCTGGTCGCCGCTCGTTGGCCACGGTTTCGCCTTCCCGGCCACGTTGGCGATGGAAGGCTCGCGAGTGCTCGTCGTGGAGGCCGCCCCTTGGCCCTCGGGGTTCTTGTTGCGCATGGCGGTCTCGGTCGACGCGGGCATCACGTGGTCGGTCTCTGCCTCCACCATAGCGGGGAATTTCAATCCGTACGCGGAGGCTGCGGTCGTCGGCAATTCGATGTTCGCGTGGTATTGGAAGTCCTCTGTTCCCGGCTTCGAGATCGTGCAATCCGACGACGATGGAGCGACCTGGCGAACGATTGTCGGCACGGCATCGGAGGTGTTCTTGCCTGGTCGGGACGGTGGTGTCGCGCTGACTAGTTACCCAAACACCCCGGGCATTTGGGCCTGGGTGCTGGAAGGCCACATGCGTTACGGGGTGGGGAACCCTGGCACTGCAGGGGTGGTTCCGACGCTCACTTGCCGCGGGCTCGCCGGCATTGGCCTCACGTTCCGGCTCGACCTTGAGAATGCGGTCGGCGGCGCGCTCGCGGCCTACGTGTTCGGCCTTGGGAGCAACGCCTTCGTTCCCATCGGTCCAAACACGCGCTTGCTGGTCGCGCAGACCTTTGGGTCTTCCGTCGTCGTTGCCTCAGGAACGCCGGGGCTCGCTGGCGCTGGTACTGCTTCGTTTGCCGTGCCCGTCCCGAACCTCACGTCCTTGATCGGTTTCGGTCTGCGGAGTCAGGCCTTCGTCGTCGACCCGGGGGCTCCCGACGGCTTCTGCGCCACCGCGGCGCGCGAAAGCTGGATTCGCTGACGAGGCGAAATCAGCCGCCCTTGCGCGCGGGTTGGGCGGCCTGCAGCCGCGTTCGA
>JADZDL010000527.1 GCA_020851075.1 Planctomycetota bacterium
CAACCAGGTCGCGCGCAACATGGTGTTGCGTTCGCTGCAAACGCGCCCTTGGATGCATCCGACGTGGCGGACCTCGAACCACGGCTTGCCTTGCCCCCCGCGGCCCACGAGGATGCACCCCTCGCTGCACGAACTCGCCCGACACCCCGATGACCAGCCCAATCTTCCACACCACGCGGTGGTCCCTGGTCGCCCGCACTGGCGCGAACGACCGCGCGACGGCCCAAAAGGCGTTGGGGGAATTGTGTGAGTTGTATTGGTACCCACTTTATGCGTTCGTGCGCCGGCAGAACCACCCCGAAGCCGACGCGCTGGACCTCGTGCAGTCGTTCTGCGCGCAACTGCTCGAGCGAGGTGGCCTCGACGGCGCCCACCCCACCGCCGGAGCCTTCCGCAACTACCTGCTGGGCGCCCTTCGCCACTTCCTCGACAACCAGCGCCGCGCTGATCGCGCCGCCAAGCGCGGTGGCAACGTGAGGTCGTGGTCCCTGGATCAGGCCGAAGCGCGCTACCTCGCCGAGCCCGCCGAAACGTCGTCGCCCGAGCGGCTCTTCCTGCGCAGCTGGGCCCAGGCGCTGCTTGACCGCGCCACGCAGCGCCTTCGCGACGAATACGCCACGCGTGGCCGCCAGGACCTGCTCAGCGCCCTGGAACCCGCCCTGCTCGCCACCGACGAGGCCCTGCGCCACCAGGAAGTGGCCCTGCAACTCGGCACGACCGAAGGTGCGATCAAGGTTGCCCTGCACCGCCTGCGCACCCGCATGCGCGAGCTGATCCGCGACGAAGTCCTGCAGACCGTGACCGATCCCGCCGCCGTCGACGACGAACTGCAACAGCTGTTTCAGGCCCTCGCCGGTTGAACGGAGAAAACCTGCGACCAGTCGGTAACCATTCGCACGCCCTGGTTCATGGCTCGTTGCCATGACCTCCACCCCAACCCCGACCGTGACTTCCACCGCCCGTTGCCCGCGCTGCGATGGCGCCTTGCCCCCTGCGGCGACGCCCGGCTCCCAGTGCCCCCGGTGCCTCGTCGAGTTGGCGATGCAGCCGCGCACCACGAGTGCACCGGGGCTCGCCGCGCCCGATATCGCCGAGCTGCAGCCACTCTTCCCCGGCCACGAATTGCAGACGCTGCTGGGGCGCGGCGGCATGGGGTTTGTCTATCGCGCCCGCCACCGCAAGCTCGATCGCATCGTCGCCCTCAAACTGCTGCGGCCAGACCTCAGCAGCGATCCGGCGTTTGCGGAACGCTTCGAACGAGAAGCGCGCGCACTGGCCATGCTCGATCACCCGGGCATCGTCGGCATCCACGACTTCGGCCAGGCCGGCGACTACTTCTACCTGGTCATGGATTTCGTCGACGGCGCCAACCTGCGCGAAGTGCTCGCGCAGGGCTGCCTGACGACGCGCGACATTCTCGCATTTGTGCCGCAATTGTGTGATGCGCTGCAGTACCTACACGACCACCGTGTCGTACACCGGGATATCAAGCCCGAGAACATCCTCGTCGACCAGGACGGTCGGGTGCACATCGCGGACTTCGGACTCGCGAAGCTCCTTGGTCAAGAGGTCACGTCCTTTGGCCTCACACAAACCCACCAGGCCCTTGGCACACCGCACTACATGGCACCCGAACAGGTTGCCGCGGCTGGCGGCGTTGACCACCGCGCCGACCTCTACTCGCTCGGCGTCGTGCTCTACGAGATGCTGACGGGCAAACTGCCCATCGGCCGTTTCCAGCCCCCATCAGCCCGCGCGACGGCCGCCCGCGCGTTCGACCCGGTGGTCATGAAGTCGCTCGAGAATGACCCCGACGACCGATACCAGAACGCCAACGAAGTGAAGGTCGATGTCCAGGCGGCGGGTTCCGCGCCAACGGCGGCCCAAGGCACCAACGACTCAGCCACCGCGGCGGCTTCCAGGTCGCGCCTCGCCAAAGCGAGCCGCAAACGAGGCGGTCCCCTTCGCGACACCCCCGATTGGATGATGTGGCACATCTGGGTCGCATCGATCTGCTTCATCTTCTTCCTCGTTGGTCACGGCTGGCTTGGTTTCACCATCTATATGGTGTTTCTCGGCCTCAGCTACCTGCCGATTCCCGCGGAGTATCGAGAGCCGCATGATCCGACGCGGCCACAGCCGATGCCGTGGAGCCATTGGATGGGGTCCCCCCTCATCCTCGTCGCGTGCAACATGAAGTGGGCGACCTACCAGATTGCGTCGATCACTTTTGGGAATCCCACGATCCGCGGCAATGCCTTCAACACCGAACTCTTCGGCGTGCCATGCTGGAGCATGCTCGTGCTCGCGATCTTGATCACCGTTCTTGGCACGCTCCGCGCGCGAGGCCACCGGGTGCCGCCCGGAGCGATCATGATCTGTTCGAGCATCGGCACCGTGTTCATGGGGCTCTTCGTATTGACGTTTGCGATGACCGCCAACAGCTCGGTGGGCGGCGGCGCTGGCATCTGCCTGCTCGTGTTCTTCCTGTGGAGCACGTTTGAGTTGCGGCGCCAAGGGGAGGCCCTGCAGCGGCGCTCCCGACGCCATCAGCCCTGACCCAGCAACCCGGCAATCGCCTGCACGCTCTTCCAATTGCGCGCGGTGACCGTCGATCCAAACACACGATCGAGCACCGCCGGTGTGAGCTTCGAACTGCCGACCCCTTCCACGAAATCGATCCAGATCGCATCGCCGCGCACGACCACCTGCTCACCGGCTTTGCAGTATTGCTGCAGTGCCTTCTTCGCATCGGTCTTTGGCGGTGACTTCGATAGCGCGAGATGCAGCAGGTTGGGCCGTTCACTTTCCGCCGCCGGGAACGCGCTGCCTTTGGCGTAACCAAGCCATTCGTCCGCACTGCGAACCAACACCGGCACCGTGAATCCGAAATGCGCCTGCAGCGCCTGTTCGAGTTCGTCTTCGAGCGTCGCCGGCTTGCCCTTCGCCGCGAAGATCACGTTGCCACTCTGGATGTACGTCGCGACCTCGGTCCATTCGAGCTCCGCCACAAGCTCGCGCAGCTGGGCCATCGGCACCTTCTTGTTGCCACCGACATTGATGCCGCGCAGCAGCGCTACCCAACGTTTGGTCGCCATCCAGGAAGGGTGCCGTAGCCAGACTTCACAATCCAGCGGGGAATGCGATGCAGCCCCCGCAAAGCCCTCACCCGTGCGCTTTGCGCGCCGCCGCCACCATTCCGATCACCGCCTTGCGAACGTCCTCAGCATTGCGCACCGGAGCCGGGAAGGGCAACCGCACCTCGTGCGTGCGTCCCTCCGCATCCACGGCGCGGGCGTCAAATCCCTCGCGATCGAGCGCTGTCACGGCCGCTTCGGTCGCTTGAATGCCCGCCAGATGAAGCACCATCGCCACGGTGGCATCGGCGTGATCGATATTCATGTGTTCGAGGATGCCTGGAGCATGAGCCGCGAGCGGATCCTCCGCACCTGACCAATCGGCGCGATCGATCCAGCCCATCTCACCAAAACCCGCAATCCACCGGATGGTGTCGACCTCGAGGATCCAGACACGAAACCCGTGTGCACTTCGCATCGCAGCGGCTTGGGGGAATCGCGCAAAGTACGCCGCCTCCGCCGCAGCCTCTTCTTGCCCCTCCGGCAACCGCGCGCGCACCAACATCGACAACCGCGCCCCTGCCTGCGGCCGATCGCGCGCCGCCGGATCCGCGACGAACACGCTCGCACGCGCATCCGTCTGCAGGTTCTTCGTGTGCTCAGCGATGTCCGACAGGAACACGACCGGGTCACCGCTCGGCAAGACCGCATAAGGAACGATCGAACCAAAGGGCCAACCATCGCGACCCGCATGCAGCGAACAAAGCACTGCATTCTGCTCGCGCTCAAAAAGCCCGCGCGCAGCCGCCATCGAGGGGTTCGTCATGGTCTATTGGTACGCTGCGGGCACCCAAGTAGCCAGTGCGCAACGCATAGCGGCCAGAGTTCGTTAGGGCTGACGGGGGAGTAGCAGGCCAGGCTTCCCCACCTACTGCCCGACTGTGGCCTGCCGTGTTATGCTCTACGCCCCGGTGCAGGGATCAGCACCGAAGGTCCTCGCCAAGGTGAGCCAATGATCGTCACACTCCATTCCGCAGTTCGCCATCGAAACACCTCCCTGGCCATGGGTTCGCTGCTGAGCCTGCTGCTCACCAACGCAGTCACGTCACAGACCTCGATGCGCGCGTGGGGCGCACAGCAGTTTGACAGTGCATGGACGCTGCCGAACGCCACGCCGCCAATCCTCGAGATCGCCGCCGGCAGCTCCCATACGGTGGCATGCCGGGCTGACGGCAGCGTGCGGATGTGGGGCCGCACCAACGGGGGCGGGCTGGCAGAGGCTTACGCGTTGCCGACGGGCACGAGCTACCAGCACGTCTGGAGTTCCTTCGGCTACTCGCTCGCGCTGCGCAGCGACGGCGTGGTCGTCGGCTGGGGCAGCAACGTGTTCCTGCTCAATCCGCCGCCTGGGCTCACCTATGTGCACGCTGCAGCCGGCCCCTCGCACGGCCTCGCGTTGCGCAGCGATGGCACCGTGTTCGGCTGGGGTTTCAACTACTACGGTCAGACCACCACGCCGCTGGCGGGCCCGGGCCTCACCTACGTCGAACTCGCTGCGGGCTCGAACTTCTCGCTCGCGCGCCGCAGTGATGGAATGGTGATCGCATACGGCATCAACACCCAGGGCGAATGCAACGTGCCGGCGCTGCCCGCCGGCCTGACCTACGTCGAGATCACCGCCGGCAATTCGTTCTCTGTGGCACGCCGCAGCGATGGTTCGCTCGTCGCCTGGGGGGACAACTCACTAGGCCAGTGCATCGTGCCGACCCTACCGGCGGGGCTCACCTACGTCGAAGTGGACGCTGGTTACGCGCACGCGATCGCGCGCCGCAGCGACGGTTCGGTCGTCGCCTGGGGCAGCAACACTTCGGGGGAATGCAACGTGCCCGCGTTGCCGGCTGGATTGTCGTGGGTCGAAGTCACGGCTGGCGGTGACCACGGCGCAGGCTTCTCGGTAGCGCGGCGCAGCGACGGTGCGGTGATGGGATTTGGCAACAACCGCGAAAGTCAGTGCGGCGCGCCGATCCCTCCCACCGGGGCCAACTACGTGCAGGCCTCAGCGGGAGCCTACGCCATGGCCCTTCGCTACGACGATGGCTCGCTGTACGCGTGGGGACAGTACAACCCGGCCATCGCGGCGATTCCGCATCTGCCGAATGGCACGCGCTACATCGATATCGCCGTCGGTGGCGCGCACATGCTCGCCCGCCGCGACGACGGCGCGCTGGTGGCGTGGGGCAGCACCAACCAGGGCCAATGCAACGTGCCCGCGCTGCCTGCCGGCGTGGACTGGGTCGAGATCGCAGCCGGAGGCGATAACAACAGCGGCCATTCCGTGGCCCGAGCCAGCGACGGGCAGGTGCTCGCCTGGGGCATGAACTTCTTCGGCCAATGCAACGTGCCGCCGTTGCCGACGAACCTCACCTACACGGCAATCGCTGCGGGCTACAACCACACACTAACCTGCCGCAGCGACGGCGAATGCGTCGCCTTCGGCTGGAACATGCACGGCCAGTGCAACGTGCCGGCCCTGCCGCCGGACGTGCGCTATGTCGCAGTGGCCGCGGGTGCCTCGCACAGCCTCGCGCTGCGCAGCGACGGCAACATCGTCGGCTGGGGAGCCAACAACTACGGCCAGTGCGACGCGCCGCCGCTACCGCCAGGCATCTACTACGTGCAGGTCGCCGCCAGCGTGCACGCCTTCAGCCCCAACGAGTACTTCTCGGCGGCGCGCCGCAGTGATGGTGCCATCGTGCAGTGGGGCAGCTACTCGACGACGCTGCCCCCAGTGCCCACTCTGGACCCGGGTCTCGGCTACGCCGAAGTTGATCTCGGTGCCGGGACGGTGCTCGGCCGCGTTGCTGCGAAGAGTTCCTTCGAGCGCTTCGGCAACGGTTGCGCGGGCAGCCGGCCCGCCGCACCACTCGTGCCGTCCGACACGCCCCGACTCGGCACAACGCTGCAGGTCACGGCCCGCGAACTGCCGGTCGAAGCTGCGTTCCTGCTCGCGGGCTACAGCACGACGATGTCGCAATTCGGCCCGCTACCGCTCGCGCTGGCCCCCTACGGAATGCCAAGCTGCACCGCGTTCGTCGCTGACGAAGCGGTGCACTTCCTGTTTGGCAGCGGCCATGAGGCAGCTTGGACCATGGCGATCCCGAACGACCAGCTGCTGCTCGGTGTCGTGTTCCACCTGCAGGCGATCGTGCTCGATCCGGCCGCCGGCAATCCACTCGGCGCCGTGATGTCCGACGCAATGCGCGCGCAGGTCGGCGGCTTCTGAGCGCGCCGTAGGCGAGGGCGATCATGCCCCCTTGTAGGCGAGCACAGGGCGCAACGTGCGAACGATGCGGACGAGTTCGCGCTGCGCACGCATTACGGCGCCGATGTCCTTGTAGGCCCCCGGCGCCTCATCGCGCAGCCGCGGCGCCAGCTCACGCTCGAAGAACACGCCGCGCAGATCACGCTCCAGATCGCGCACCGTGATGCTGCGGGCCGCCTCGCCTCGCGCCAGCTGACGACCAGCGCCGTGCGAACTCGAGCACAACGCCGCTGCACAACCGCGGCCTTCGGTGTGGAACGAACGGGTTCCCATCGATCCTGGCACGATGCCTGGCTCCCCATCACGGGCGGAACTGGCACCTTTACGATGTACCCACAATTCGCGGCCGCCGTGTGACTCGCGACGCACGAAGTTGTGCACGACCTCAAACCAGCTCGCCCAGTCGACCTCGACGCCGAGCGCTTCTTGCAAGACGCGCACCGCGGCCTCGGCGATGGCGCGCCGATTGCGACTCGCGTAGTCGACCGCCACCAGCGCATCCTGCAGGTAGTCACGCCCCACTCCCTCGGCCGCCAAGGCGACCAGGCTCTTGCCCACAGCCTCCCCGCGAGCGAGGTGGAACTCACGAATCGCGGGACCAACGGCGCGCGAGCCACTGTGCACGAGCAACCACAACTGGTCGTGTTCGTCGGCTTGGATCTCAAGGAAGTGATTGCCGCGCCCGAGCGTGCCAAACTCGATCCGCGCATCGCGCTGCACGGCACGCTGCAACACCGGCGAGGACAACTCGCCGAGCGTCACCTCCTGCGGACGGAACTGCCGCACCGCCGGAACCTGCTCGCGCAGGCCCGCAAACACGCGTTTGGCATCGTTCTCTTCACGAAGCGCCGATGCGTCCGCCTGCAGACGCACCGCCGCCATACCGCAGCCGATGTCGCCGCCAACCGCCTGCGGATACAGGCAGTCGTCGGTCGCCACGACCGTGCCAACACACACATTCTCGGCCAGATGCACATCGGGCATGACCGCGATGTGCACGACACCGCGGGCCGCAGCGAGGCGATTCATCGCCTGCGCTACGGCCTTCGGCATGGGTTCGGCCAGCCAGTGATGCACGCTCAATCGGCACCTCCGAGTGGCTCGACCGTGAACGACAACTGCGGCACCCGGCGACGGGTGATCAGTTCGGCCACGGCTGCGCGCAAGAACCCCTGCGCGCGATCCAAAGCTGCGAGCACGGCCAACAGGCCATGCCCACACGGATCCTGCACGACCACCAACAAATGGCGTTCGTCAGGCATCGGCTCGACGCGGTCGAGCGTGATATCTACCAAAACGGGATCGATCGTTTCGCCCAGGGCAAACGACAGTGCGTCGAAGACCTGAGCACAGAGTTGGAGGGCTTTTTGGGACGGTCGCCCTCCGCGACCGTTCGAAAACGGAGTCATCTGCAGTCAAAAACGCGCTGCGTAGCGCGCAGAGTGTGTCCTGTGAGCCAGCGTAGGAGCTGGCGTGAATAGGGCCGCAGCCGGCCGCCGCGCAGGATCAGCCGCGCGAGGACCGGAGGGCAGACACAGCGATGCAGATGTTTCGCATGGTGGCCTCCAGGAAGGCTGCGCAAGGTAGCGATTCAGGCGAATCGCGCAAGCCCCTCGCGCAATTTCAGTAACCCGACCGGGGGCCAGCTCTCGCAATGAGTATCCTGACAAAGCATGCCCCGCCCACGTGCCATCGTGTTTGCCGCGGTCATCGCGGCCCTGCTCGCGGCCATCTGGCTCTTGCTGCGCACTCGCGAGGAGACACTGCCTCTCACATTTGAACCAACTAGTGGCACAAAGGCCGAACAGGACAATTCGCCTACGGATGCCGTCGAACTATCTGCGGCAAGAGCCGCAGTGGGCGAACAGCGCCGCGAAGTCGCGCAAGCCCCTCTCCCAGAAGCCACCCCTGGCACCCTGCGCGTGCTCGTTCAATGGCCACCCGAGACACCAGCGGCCGGGGTGCAGATCTACGTACGCGAAGCCGCGCGCGGCTCCGCTTATTCGATCCTGGCGCACGGCCTCACCTCGGCCGAGGGCATCGTCACGTTCGCCGACCTGCCGCGCGGCAAAACGACGCTGCTCGCGGATCGTGGTGACCGGCTCGAGATCGACGTCGTCGGCGGCCCGCAGGAGGTGCAGTTCGTGCTGCAGGAAGGCGTTCTCGTACACGGCTCGGTGACAACCCCTGACGGCGCCTCCGTGGGGGGCGCGACGATCTGGCTGCAGGCCTCGCGCACCGATTGGAGTGCCTGCACGCCAATCGCCACTTCGGATGCCAATGGCGCGTTCGTAGTGCAACATGCGGGCAAAGGGCAGTCTCTCGGCGCCACCGCGGCCAACTACGCGCCCAGTAAACTTGTGGACCTCGACACCGTCGATACCACCAAACCACCGGCGATCGTGGCGCTGCAACTGCAGCCCAATGGTGGCCAGCTCACGGGCACGGTGACCGATCGCGAGGATCATCCGATCGCCAATGCGCTGGTTGCCGCGGGCAAACAACCGCGACATCTCGATCACCGCGGTCGCGAGGCCATCGAAGCTTGGACACCACGCGTTGCGCGCACGGACGAGAACGGGCACTTCGCGATGGAGGGACTCGGCAGTGGAACGGTGCCCGTGGCCGTGCGCGCAGCGGGGTTTGGCATCTGGCGCGCGAGCGTCGAGATCTCCAACGGTGCCTCGACCACCATCCAACC
>JADZDL010000528.1 GCA_020851075.1 Planctomycetota bacterium
ATCCGCCGAGATCGGCGCTGGGTTGGAGCGGGGCCAGTCGCGTGCCAAGGCGTGCAGATCCTGCTCTGACTCTTCCGGCAGGCGAAAGAGGTGAAAGCTGCCAGCGGACAGCCTTGCGTCATGGACGCGTCTGGCTGCTTCTGTGACCCCGTGCATTCGGGCAAGCAAGCTGGTTCGGACAAAGACGGGATCAAGGAAGGATTGACTGGAAGGTTCAAGAAACGACGTTGGCCACCAGCCGTTGGCAGCCTTCTCGCCTAGCAGCCCTACCGCAAGGCGCAAGCGCAACAAGGTCTCGTGATTGGAGTTCTCAGGCATTAAAGACATTGGTGGTTGACGGTACAGGTTGACGAAACTTCCGGCGAGTGATCAAGGAACGACTAGTTTGTTGGTCCACGGGGACAGGTGCATTCCAGGCTGATGGAGTTCGACCAAGAGACAACCGACGGTTCGCGAAGTCAGCGCGCCGCGTTGCCTTTCCCCGGCAGTGTCTGGGAAGTTTCACCGAACAACCACCCATCATTCGAGGCACCCTCGCGCAACTACCTAGCCACCCAGTCACTGGGCCCCTAGTTCCCGAGCGATGCCGTCGGTGTCTCATGACCTGATCAACCGTGAGCGTCAGGCTAAGGCTCCTCAAGCTCACCAGGTGAACTGGATAAAGATACAGACAGACGGGTAGAGGCGGACGCGCGCTGCCGCCTGCCATCGTCCTTGTGCCAGACGCCCAATGTTCCTGGCGGGTGGAGGTACCAGTTCTCAGCTCCTAGCGCGTCCCAGTCACGCCGTCCTCCGGACGGCGTCCTTTGGAACCGTGGGGCACGACATACGATGCTCGAATATGGGGTTTACCCTATGCCGCGTGGACTCGGGTATCGCACGGCCAAGGCTGGCGGAGCAACTGCCCAGTAAGCGCGCTGCTGCTCCCTGGTCCGTCTGCAGTGAGCGCCTGGTTGCAGGCGAAACTGGCTGCGAAGCTGCCCTCTGCGAACTACTTTAACGTCAGACTGACTGATGCCGTCTCTCATTACTGCGTGGTCAACCGTTCTCATCGAAAGCAGTCATCGAAGGTGGGAACATGCCCGAGCGGCTAATCGGTCTGGAGCGCTCATGGCCCGTCAGCTTGTTTCCGTTAATCGGGTCACGCTACGCTACTTTGAACGCGGGAGCCCCGTCGGCGCTTGACCCGCCAGATCAACGCAATGGAAGGTTGCCGATGACGTTTCATCTGAATGTTCGTGTTGCGTGGCATGACAACCGCTGGAACGGAACCGTCTGCAACGATCCGCTCCTGAATTCGTACTGCCTCGACCTCGAACGAATCCGCTCCAGCCGGCTTGACCTGAAGGAGATTCAGTTCAAAGGCAGGCTGTTCGCCGACATCCCGCCTGATGACCTGCCTCCGTGCAAGGCCGAGTCAAGCGCCTTCATGAATCAGCATCAGTGGGTCAGGACCGTCGAGCATCCCTATGCCAGCAACAAGAAGACCCAGCAGACGCACGGCCACCTGCTGAAGACCAATATTCCTGTACCGCCGTACTCGACGTTTGCGGTGCCCTTCTATTGGATGCTGCGCGGCAATCAGGACGAGTTGCAGTCACAGCTCCCCAGGAACTCCCTCCAGACGAAGATCCGCCCTTTCCTTCACCCTGGGTCTTTTCCAAAGCCCGCCAGCGCGCCATCTGCAACCTGTTCTTCGGCAGACTGACCGCCGGTCGTTCGCTCGTGTTCTTCTACACAAAGAGCGGCCACCCGCTGGAAGAAGCCTATTCCCGCCTCGTGGTTGGCGTCGGGCTTGTCGAGTCTCGCGCTCCGGTACTTGAGTACGACACGTCGACCCCTGGCGACACATACCCGCTGTGGGACGGCAAGTTTCAGCACTCGATCAGGCCGGACGGCAAGGCGGGATTCATCCTGCCTTACCACGACTATCTGCAGCCAACCGGCGATGCCAACGAGGATGCTCGCCGCAGGTCTCTCCTCGATGAGATCGCAGTCGTTCCCGAAGCCGTCGACGTAATGTCGTTCTCCTACGCGGGCGAGCTGTGCAGTGCCGATGTGGCGCTGTCGGTTCTGACCAAATGCCTGACTGCGGTTCGGAGAATCAAGGAGCACGGGATCGCTCCGGGACCATGGGATAAGCGCGAGGAATGGCTAAACGAGCAGATCGAGAACACCTGGCGGGATCGCGGCGCCTTTCCGGGCACCGGTCCTGTACTGGAGGCTCTCGGCATGCGGCTCGGAACGTCGCTGGTGCTGGAGCTAATGGCTCAAGGCATCGTCAAGCCGACCGATGATCCGTGGCCGGCTGTCGACCTCATCCTGCGTGGCAAAGCGACGCCACCCCAAAACGCCTACAAGCCGGACATCAAGGCGGTGGCCAACACGTGGGCAGGGCTGTCGGACGAACGGCGCGCGTTGGCGCGCTTGCTTTCTCGGATGAGCTTAAGCGCGGCGCAGGCGAAGCGCTGGCTCGATCCGAACCGGCGCAAGAATGCGACGCGGCAGCCCGTCACGGACGCGG
This sequence comes from Planctomycetota bacterium, assembly GCA_020851075.1. Taxonomy (GTDB): domain Bacteria; phylum Planctomycetota; class UBA1135; order UBA1135; family UBA2386; genus JADZDL01. Next base: position 2,525 of record JADZDL010000528.1, read on the forward strand.
CAATTCTCACCAACCCATACCGTATTGCCGAGTGCGACATAGGGGATGACAAGGACAATGCAATCTCTTTGGCCACCGTGGATCGTGGCGTCATGCCGGACAGCTCGATTCGCGCACTTCATCCCGTGGAAGAGCCTTCGTGCGTCGAATCTCCGCTCGACGCAAGGCGCGTACGTGCCGGACTGGTCGCTGTTCTGCGCGCCGCGGCGGCGCAGGGCGACGCACTGTTGTCCGATCTCGAGGTGCTCCTTGCCCTAGGCAAGCTCGCTCTCGCGCAGCCTTGTGAAGTGCCCGTGGACTGGCTCAATGGCAACGAAGCGCTGTTGGCCGATGAGGTATCCCGGCTGCGCCTGGTGCTCAATCACGAGACCGATGAAGCCGTGCAGTGCCTGCAACTCAAGGAGCTACAGGACAGGGAGGCCCGCCTCGGCAAACTGCTAAGTGGTCGGGCAGCGGCAACGCTGCCGAGCACAGGCGAGGCCTGGCAAGAGCTGATCGTCGCGGCGCTGAAGGAGAACGGCACCAATTCCGATCTTGGTAACCCCCGCCATGTATCCGCGCTTGTGGAACAGGCCAAGGCCCTAGAGCAGATCACGACTTCAAAGCTGGCCGTTCTGGTAGGCCGGGCCGGA
>JADZDL010000529.1 GCA_020851075.1 Planctomycetota bacterium
TCGCAAGCCGGAAACTCAGGCTTGGCTGCTTACCCCGTGCGGTCGAGCGCAGAGGGCACCCCAGGGGCAGGCCGACGGTGGCGCCTTCTTCCCGTCCAGAAGTCGCTCCCTCACCGCGCGTTCCATGCCGTTGGTCGCCTCGTGCCAGTCTCTTCGACCGGTTTGAGAAACCCGGTGGGGTTGTTGTGGGCAAGCGGCCTTCTTCCGATGTGGAAACTGGGATGCCTGAGTGGCACTCAACGCTTGCTGGCAGTCGCGGTGAGCTCGCTTTGGCTTCGCCGCGGTCCCAGGACAACGAGCCACGCACCGAGCACTTCCGACAGCCCGGCGATGGCAAAGGCGATCACGTAGCCCGTGCTCGGCTCGGCGGAGAAATGCACGATGGCGCCGCAGCACAGGGGGCCCAGCAGGAAACCCAGCGAGCCCGCCGCGTGGAAGGAGGCCATCGTCGTGGTCTTGCCGATGCCCGGCGCGCTGTCCAGCAGCCACAACAAGGTCGGCACGAACATCACGGCGCTGCTGATGCCGAGCACTGGCATCAGCGCCCAGATTCCGGCGGTCGGCAGGACACCCGTGAACATCACCGCGATGCCGTAGAGCAGGCTGCCCCAGAATACGAGTCGGCGCCGCGACCAGCGTTCGGCGAGGCGCCCGAACGGATACGAGAGCAACGCGAACGGATAGAGGAACGCGCCGAGCAGCAGGCCGATGTGTTGGCGATCGATGCCGTGTACGCCGGCCATCATGAGCGGAAAGCCTGTCGTGAAGAACCCGACCGTGAAGCGGTCGACAAACGCGAGCGCGAGCGGCGCACGCATGCGGGGTTCTTCGCGGATGGCGCGCAGCACTTCGCGAAAGCCGGGGCGGCTGCTGCTCTTCGTGTCGCGCGGCAGCAGCAAGATGGCGCCGAGGCCCGCGAGCAGCAGCACTGCGCTCGCGACGTGCAGCGTGAGCAGCGGATCCCGTTTGCCGAGCATGCCGCCGATTGCCGCGCCCGTGGCAACACCGAGCGTGAGACCCGCACCGAGGCAACCCATCGCGCGACCGCGCCGTTCGCCGGCGGCATCGGCGGTGAGGCTCATGAGCAGCGTGAGTGCGGTGACGTGGGCAGCGCCTTCGAACACACGCAGCAGCAGAAAGGTCGTGTAGTCGTGCGGATGCGCGAGCGCCTGCATGAGCAGCGCGTCGACGAACAGGGCCAGAATGGCGATGCGGCGACGGTTGCCCGTGCGGTCGACGTAGAGCCCGACCAGTGGTGCGGCGATAAAAGCACCGAGCATGTTCGCCGACAAGAACAGGATCGCGAGACCATCGGTGACCGAGAAGCGTTCGAGCACGAGCGCGCGCAGCACGGGCACCGGCAGCGTCTCGGGCAGCATGAGCAGGAACGTGACGATGCCGAGTGCTAGGCTCTGTCGCATCGTCATCGAGGCGGGGCCATCGGCGCAGGTCGGCACGTCCGCCGTTGGCATCGATCAGGACCCGCTGGCAGGTTCGCAGTAGGACCAAATGCCGTGGGCTTCGACCGCGCGGCCCTCTTCCTGCAGCTTCTGGAGGCCCGCGAGCAGCGAACGGGTCGCAAACGGGAACAACTTCGGATCGGCGTCCCAGTAGACCTTGGGCAGCATGGCCTCGACGGTGCCGCCGCCGTTCTGCAAGGCCTGCACGAGCGATGTCTCGCGTTGCCGGCGGTGGCGGATGTACTGCTTGATGAGGCGCTGGCCGTCGCGCATCGCCGGGCCGTGCGCGGGATAGAGCGTCGTGATCGGGCTCTGGGCGATGCGTTCGAGGCTCTGCAGGTAGGTGGCGAGATGGCCTTCGGGTGGATCGATGATGATCGTGCTGATCGTCGACAGCATGTCGCCGACGAGCATCGTGCCGTAGCGCGACTCGCGGAAGCACAGGTGGCCACGATCGTGGCCTGGCGTGTGGATCGCCTGCAGTTCCCAGCCGGCGTTGCCGTCGGGCGCCTTGCCGAGCGGCACCTTCATGCCATCGTCGAGGTCGGGGCCACGGCGGAAGCCAGGTTCGAGGCGCGACAGCGTCAGCGGATGGCCGCGCACGGGCAGATCGAGGGCCTGGCTCAGCGCGTTTACCCCGCCGACGTGGTCGGGGTGGTGGTGCGTGACGAGGATGCCTTCCACCTTCTTGCCGGCTTGCTGCAGTTCTCCGAGCAAGTCGAGCAGGCGACGCTGTTCGTCGGGGTAGGGCGAACCCGGATCGACGACCCAGAGCCGTTCGTGGCCGACGATGTAGCAGTTGGTGGTGACCGCTGGTGGCAGCGTCGGCGTGCGCAGGGGCGCCAGGACGACGCCGGGCGAGAACCGCACCTGATGCAGGCGACCGGCTGCATACGCCGCCGCGGTCTGTGCCATCTCGCGCGCGAAGTGCTCGAAGTCGGCTGCGCGGGCGAGGTGTTCGAGCAGGATCACGACCGGCGGCACCAGCATGAGGTCGCCGTTGCGCCACGACGCGAGCGCCTGTTGGGGATACCAGTAGCGACCTTGCGTGAGTTCGCCGGCCCAGACCTCGGCGCGCGGTCCCGCGGTGCCGGCGGTGCAGGCTTCGACCGGCACGTGGTAGAAGACCGTGTCGTAGCGAACGGGTGCGAAGGGCGGGGTTTCGATGCGGCACAGTTCGCGCATCGGCAGCGGCGGCACCACGCCGGCGATGAGGCCCGGCCACGGCGAGGGTGGACGCTCGGCGGCGGGGCCCCGTTCGCGCGAGAGCAGCAGTTCGCGCGCCGTGCGCAGAGCTTCGCCGCTCGTGCGTGTTGCCGGCAGCGTATGGCGCAGGAGCCCGGTCTCTTCAAACAGCTCGCGGTGCGCGCAGGCTTGCAGTGCGGTGGCTTCGTCGGGGTTGCCGACCCGATCTTCGTCCGCGAGGGTGCCACCGGGCAGCGCCCAGTAACCACCGAAGAAGCGCAGTTCGGGGGCGCGCTCGCAGAGGAACACCTTCAGCTCAGGGCCTTCCCCGCGCGTGATCAGGAGTGCAGCAGCAGTGCGTCGGCTCATCGTGGGGGGTAACACGATAGCCAGACCGGGGGGGCTGATTCTCGCGGAAAACCGGCCCCGGTTGGCGCTGGTCGCGGCGCCGGCGCTTCAGCGCTGGCAGTTGCGCAGCGTCAGCAGGGCCATCGCGGTGCCGTAGCTGCGGCCCAGTTCGTGGCTGTCGAGGAAACTGCCGTCGAGCTCGGGAATCTGCTGCAGCAACGCGAGGAAGCGCTCCCATTGGACCTTCTGCGCCTCGGGCGGCAGCAGGCGCACGGTTTCGCTGGCGTGGAAGACCGAGTGGAAGAAGAAGAACCCGCCGAGTTCGCCGTCGCTGTGGAAGTCGTTGCGGCGCACCCCTTCGAGGTTCTTCATGTTGGCCCAGAAGTTGTCGATCGAGAACGTGACCTTCTCGAGGTCGCTGCGGCCGACCTGGAACAACGCTCCTTCGCAGACGGGCATGCGGCCGGCGCTGTCCTTCAGTTTGGTCTCGCGACCTTCGGCGGCCGCCCCGCCGTAGACGAACGTGCCGTTCTTCGAACGCGCGCTGATCAGTGCGGCGGCCGCGCGATCGGTGACTTCGATCGGCACCGAGGCGCCGGCGGCTTTGGCCGCCAGCACTTCCTGCAGCACGGCGCCGGTCGCGAACGCGTTTTCGTACTCGTGCGCCCAGAAGCCGCTCGCCTTCTGGCGTTTGGCCGCCGCCGCGACGATCTCCTTCATGCGCTGCACGAGTGCGTCGCGCGCCGGGCCTTCACTCGCCGTTGTGCGGCGCGACAGGTACATGAGCCGGTAGGCATCCGAGTAGCAGTCCTCGTTGGCGCCGCGGTTCAGGCGTTTGGGATCGAGGATGTAGGCTTCGCCGCGCTGCAGCGCGCGATCGATGCTATCCTGCAGGTCCGGGTGGTCCTGTCGGTGTTCCAAGAGGGCCGTGAGCGCAATAGAAGTGATTTCGACACAGACGTTGGGCGTGATCTCACTTCTCGTCCA
>JADZDL010000530.1 GCA_020851075.1 Planctomycetota bacterium
CCTCGCGCGGGGACTCGGCTGCGCAGATTGCTCTCGCCGCGCACCTGCGTACGGCTCCGCTTGGCGCGCTCGTCGACGAACTCGCACCGCTGCTCCCTGGCTTGCGGTCCAGCTCCCGCATGTGGCTTCTCAGCGCGCTTGAGGAACGTTCGACTGCGATCCATGCGCTCTGGCGGGCGGAACCTGAACGCCGTAAGCGCCCGGTAGCCCCATCTGGGAACCCCTTCGTTCGCCGCCACAATTCGGCGGCATGACGAAGACGACAGAATCGAAATGGCGCGGCTTGATCGAAGCGCAGGCGAGCAGTGGGTTGACGGTGCGCGAGTTCGCGGAGATCCGCGGGATCTCTGCGGCGACGCTGTACTGGTGGCGCAGCAAGCTGCGACAAGAGTCGACGCAACTGGTGGCAGTCGAGGTTGTCGAGCACGAGATCTGCACGCCGCAGCGCGACGAGGCGCCGGCCTTCGAGCTGCAGATCGACCGATCGGTGACTTTGCGAGTGCCGAGCGGTTTCGACGAAGCCGAACTCCGGCGCCTGATCCGAGCGATTCGATGCTGAGCTTGCCGACCAGCGTGCGCATCTACTTGGCGCGCGGCGCAACCGACATGCGCAAGTCCATCGATGGGCTGTCGGCAATCACGAAGCAGGTGCTCGATCACGATCCGCTGAGCGGGCACCTGTTCGTGTTCTGTAACGCACGTCGTGATCGGATCAAGATCCTGTACTGGGAGCGCACTGGGTATTGGTTGCTGCACAAGCGACTTGAGCAAGGCACGTTCGCCTGGCCATTGCCGGCCGAGAGCGATGCGAAGCAGATCGAATTGCCAGCATCCGACCTTTCCGCATTGCTCGGCGGTCTCGATTTGCGCAACGCGAAGCGACGACGCTGGTATTCACATACTTCGTGAAAGAGAGCATCCTCTGTTGCATTGTTGTGCGTAGACGTGCACGTGACTGGGACTGAAGACAGCTTCGATGAGATGCAAGAGTTGCGCGGCCGCGTGATCGCGGTCGACGCGCAGAATGCCGAGCTTGCCGCTCAGAACGCCGAGTTGCGTGAGCAGGTTGAGCATCTCAAGAAGCAACTGTTCGCGCGCAAGACCGAGCGGCAGGCCCAGGACAACCATCCGCAATTGCCATTCCCGGGCGACGAGCCCGCAGTGCCGCCACCGCCGCACGTGGAAGAAGCCGCCGACGAGGAGTTCGAGGAGATCGCCTACAAGCGGAAGAAGCGTGGGGCGACGAAGATCTCCAAGGACCTGCCGCGCGAGACCGTGCGGATCGCTTTGCCCGAAGCCGAACGTCACTGCCCATGCTGCAACGAAGTCATGCAGAAGATCGGCGAGGAAGTGAGCGAGCGCCTCGACTTCGCGCCTGCGGTGCTGAAGGTCATCGAGACCATTCGCGATAAGTACGCCTGCAAGAATCACGAAGAGGCCGGCATCGCAACGCCACCGGTGCCGACGCACCCGATCGAGAAAGGCATGGCGACCGCGGGCCTGATCGCTCACGTACTGGTCGCGAAGTACAAAGACCACCTGCCGCTCTATCGCCAGAGCTGCATCTTCGCGCGCTACGGCGCCGAGATCGCTGAATCGACGATGGGCGACTGGGCAAAGGACTCTGCCGGAATGCTGCATCCGGTAGTGATGGCGATGAAGGCATCGGTGCTCGAATCCCACGTCGTTCAGAGCGATGACACCGGCATCACTGTGCTCGACCCGAAGCACTCCAATGGAAGCAAGCGTGGCTTTCTGTGGGCCTATGTCGGAGACCGCGACGAAGTCGTGTTTGACTTCACGGATGGCCGCGGCCGCGAAGGCCCGAAGCTATTCCTTGGCAGCTTCCGCAGCCTGCTGCAGGTTGATGCCTACGCTGGCTACGACGCCGTGCTCAAGCAGAACGGCATCGTTGATGTTGGCTGCTGGGCACACGCGCGACGACGCTTCTTCAAGGCGCTCGACTCCGAGAAGGAGAACGCCGGCATTGCCATCTCGTTACTCCGGCGGCTCTACGAGGTCGAACGCGAAGCGAAGGATCTCGACCACTCAGCGCGCCGCGAGAAGCGGCAACTCGAATCGAAGCCACTGCTCGACAGGATGAAGCCCTGGCTCGTCGCTCTCAAGCCAACGGTCTTACCCAAGAGCCGCATGGGTGACGCCATCGGTTACACACTTCGACAGTGGGATCCATTGACGCGGTTTCTCGATGATGGCCGCCTCGATATCGACAACAACCGCGTCGAGCGGCAGATGCGCTCCGTGGCCGTGGGGCGTAAGAACTGGATGTTTGCAGGCTCTGCCGAGGGCGGTCGTCGCGCAGCGACGATCTACTCGCTGGTTTGCACGTGTGGGCTGCTCGGCATCGAACCGTGGGCCTACCTGAAGGATGTGCTGCAGAGAATTGCCGAGGGTGCTGACCCGGCGACACTCACGCCGCGGCTGTGGAAAGCTGCGCGCGATCAGGCTGCAACCAGCTGATCGAAGATCGAACTGCCCGCCCTTCGAGCCGACGGCGGTCGGGGTGGGCAGACCGGGCGCTTACTGAACGCCGGCGTGCGCGCGCCGCGGTGTTCGCACACCTCCTCCGCGGGTGGCAGGGGTTCTACGGGCGGACCGACGCGGCGGAGCGCGCAGACCTCGAGGTCCTAGCCGCGTTCACCACGCCGGC
>JADZDL010000531.1 GCA_020851075.1 Planctomycetota bacterium
CATCGAAGTGCAGGTTGTATGGGCTTCGGACGAAGCGCCGGCGGCGGGTGTTCTGGTTCGACCTGATGGGGGGCGGCAGGTTCTCGCATCCAAACTGTCAGGGGACGACGGGCGCGTCACGTTCGATGGCCTCGCGCCGGGTTCCTATCAGATTCTGCCGGGCCAGGGCAGTGCCAATGGACGCGCCAGGTGCGACGTGGTGGCGGGGCAGTTTGCTTCGTGCAAACTTGCCGTCGACGGGGACGTGCGGTTGCGCTTCGTGGTGGTGGATGCGGCCGGTGCGGTGCAGTCGGGGGCGACCCTATGGAACGTCGATCAGGATCGCGGGGCGCCGCCCGAAGGTCTCTGGTGCGTCGGCGTGACGGATGCAGATGGTGTCGCGCGCTATCGGGGGCTGCCGCTGCGCCATGCCTGGGCGCGCAAAGGCGGGCACCAGCCCAGCCTGTTGTGCTCCAGGCTCCCGGCCGGTGCCAAGGACGTGCCGAGCGAAGAGGTCGAAGTGCGCCTCACGCTCGGGGATGTTGGTGCCTTGGTTTCCGGGTTGGTGGTCGGTCCACATTCTCAGCCTGTCCCCGGCGCACGAGTGGTTGTTGCTTGCGACGACGCGATGGAAACGTCCGGGGGGAAATATGCCCTGTGTTTGCGCACCGATGACGCTGGGCGCTTCGCTTGCGACGAGGTGCCGGTGGGAGAACGTTCGATCGTTGCCGCCGCGCCGGGTTTTGCGCCGATCGTGCAGCGCATCACGACCGGGGCCGCCGAACCGACCGTGCTCACGCTCATGCTACAACGTGGGGCGGTGCTGTCGGGGCAAATCACAGACTCCGAAGGGCACGCGTTGTCGGCGGTGAAAGTGCACATCGGGCCCGCGCGTTACGTGCCGGGCATCACTGTGCCGTGGGGTGGGCAAGAAGCGACAACGGATGCCGAAGGACACTACCAGATCGATGCGGTGTGGCCTGGGGAGCTCCATGCGGTCGCATTCTTGGAACCGACAGTCGAGCAGCAGTTCGTGCTCGCCGACGGTGAGCGCAAGCAGTGGAACGTGCAGAAGCTGCCAGAACTGCGCATTCGCGGGCTGGTCACCGACGACGAAGACAAGCCCCTGCGGGCTTGGCGCGTCGAAGTGCGCGAAGCCGCGACGAAGTCCGATCGCAAGACGGTGATGGGGGGAGGTGTCACGGCGACGGAGGGTGGGGGCGAGCACGTTGGCAAGTTCATGGTGACAGGCCTCGAGAACGAACTGTATCGCGTGATGGTGTTTGCCCCGCAATTGTCGGCGAGCGATTGGACCGCAGCTGCGGGCATGGTCCCACGGGTCGTCCTCGAGAACGTGCGGCCCTCCGCGGACGAACTGCGCATTCGCATCTCGCGCGACGCGATGGCGTCTGGCTGGCTCGAAGGGTCGATCGTGATGCCCGTGGGTGTGCGGGCAAGGACGAAGTTGTCGCTGTCGACGGTGGCGCTGCGAGCAGGAGGCTTCCGGGTGCCTCAAGAGCGACTCGAAGCCGGACAGACGACCTTCCGCATCGGACCACTCCCGGCTGGCGAGTACGACCTGCTGTGCGATGTAGAGGGACGCGGTCGCCTGCAGCAGAAGGGCATCGTTCTCGCCGCGAACGCGACATTGCAGCTGCCGCCGTTCGCCGCCGATGCGCAGCGCCCGGTGTTGCTCGCGCTGCAACACGCCGATGGTCGGCCCACCGTCGGTGGCGATGTGAAGTTGGCGGGCGACCGGACACCGTGCCGAGAGGTCTCTCCGGGGCTCTACGAGTCGTTGCCGATCTTGCCGGGGCCAATTGAACTGGTGGCACGCGGCCCCGAGTTTGCGCCATGCAGCTTTCCGCTCGAGCATGTGGGCAACGACAAACCGATCGTGCGCACAGTGCCGAACGGCACCGCGGTGCAGTTCGTGTTGCAGCCCGCCACGCCGCGTGACCGTTGGATCGGAGGTCTGTCGGTGCGCGTCCGCGATGCGTCGGGTGCCGACGTCGTGCGTGACCTGATCCAGATCGACGGCAAGAGCGAGTTCGTCTGGCCCCTCGGGCTGCCGCCGGGCACCTATTCGTTCGCGGCCATGGAGATCGAGGGTGGCAAGGCCTCGACGACGTTCACGGTCATCAACCAGCCCCTGCGCGTTGATCTGCAGGTGGCGAAGTGACGTCGGCTAGCGGTCGCCGAGTGCCGGTTGGCCCGAAATCAGGATCGTTGCTACTTGGAGAACTTGGAGCGCAAGTTCTTGTCGCAGAGGGTTGCCAATTGTTGGTTGGCAGACTGGAAGTCGCTCCACTCCTGCATTACCGAAGAGGCTGGCACACGAAGCAGGTAAGTCTTTGAACTCATCGAGGGATGCAGGATCGAAACGTGTTCACTGGGGTCATGCCGGATCGGCACCGACACTTCTTCGGCAATTGGCTCTCGACCACTTGCGATTGCTTCCTCGATCCTTGCCGCTTGCTTGTTGGCTAGATCGTGGACGGAATCGAAGTAGGTGTCCTTGCGCCGGCGATAGTCATTGTGGGCATCGAAGAAGGCGGTAACAAACGTCTCGACGTCGCCCTGTTGGAGCTTCGCGTCGTCAGGTATTGGCGGCAGCCCGTTGTTGCGCAGTGTGATGTTCATCAGCCTGACGGCTTCCATCCCCCTGCCTGGCAGAGCGGAAATGGGGATGCTGGAAGCGGCGGCGGTTACTACTGGTACCACTTCTACGCGAATCGAGGGCTCCGACGGTGGTAGATCGGCAACTGAGGGGGAGGTCTTTGGCTCGTAGTCCGGAAGAAGCGGGGTTACGCCTCGATCGCCCATGGGCGGTAAAGTGGGTTCTGTCGTTGGGCTGCAAAGAACCCATGCCCAAACAATCGCGCCCAACCCCGCTAGAACGACCAGTGTTGCTCGCATCAGACCTCTTGCGTATCGCGTTAAGGTGGAGGTGGCTGACCACCACGGTAGAGCGCTGCTGCGACTTGGTCAACCTGCGCCATCTGTGGCCATGCGGGTGCATGCTCCGGGCAGCGTGAAGGTCGCTCCTGCAGTTGGCAAAGTGACGTGGCTAGCGGTCGCTGCCCTCCAGCTGTGGCAGTGGATCACTCCTGTTTGCACGTTCGTCGGAGAGCGTGACGTGCACATCCCAGACGAAGGCCGTGGTGTCGCCCGCGGGCAGCCAATGCCGGGCAATCAGGGCGGGCAACAGTGGTATGCCCTGAGCTAGTAGCCGGGTGCGGCACTCCGCTGCGGCCGCCTGCAGCGCATCTGCGTCCTTCCACTGAACCGTGAGATGAACATGGGTAGGCAGCGGTACCAAGGCCATGCGTTCGAGCCATACGATGGCTTGCGCTGGATCCGGTGCGGGTCTCTTCTCGATTTGAAGGTTCCGTTGTTCCAGGCGCGAGCGGAGCTCTCGTGAGTGGGCGATGCCGGGATCCGCGCGTCGTCCACCCTCGGGAATGCCGATCGAGGACGCAGTACCATTCTTCTGGTCGCGTTTGAGGTTGGCATTCTCCGAGTGATTCATACAGAGCACGGTTTCGCCTGGTGAGAGCTTCTCGGCCCAGATGCGGTGCAGCTCGTGGATGGCCAGCGGCGGAAAGCCCGCGCAGGCCTTGTAGGGGCCACTCGCGATGCCAACGGCACTGTTCCAGCCGCCGTCTTCAGGCGTCCCTTGGTCACGGATTTTGACCCAGAGAACGCAGTGTGCGCGGGCAAGCAGGTTGCGAGTGAAGGTGGGCACCGGGATGTTATGGTCGACCAACAGCCTCCCGGCAGCTTCGGGTACGGCGTCGTCGTATCGGAGGGCCGTGGTCGTGAGGCGCGCAAGTAGTTGTGCATTGCCGGCGATGTCCTGAGTGGCAACGAGGAACGCTGGCACGCGAGTCAGCAGGTCGTCGAGTAGGAAGGCATACTCTTCCTCCGGGAGTTTCACCTTCGCCGCCCAGATGGCATCGATGAGATGCAGGCGGACCTGGCGTGCCTCTTCTCCATCCTTGTCCCGCCAGACCTGCAGCGCGTGCCGCAGCGATCGCCCGGCTTCCGCAAGCTGGAAGCGGCTCGCCAGGTGCGCTCCCCATGCCACCTCCGAGTCCTTGGCACTGGTGAGCTTTGGTTCGATCACCGCCAGTAGTTCCTGCGTCGCTTCCTGCACGGAATTGCGCTGCGCGGCCGCGGGGAGGGCAGTCAGCACGATCGCGCACAGGCTCAGCCTCTTCATGGGGAGATGATCGTGCACGATGAGGCCGCTGGCAAGCCTTGCTGCCAATCACTGGCCTAGGCGGTAACCGGGCAGATGCCGAGGATCTGCTTCCGCTCCCCTTCCTGGAGGCGTCCTTCCACTGCGGGCGCATGATCCGCTAGCGTGAAGGTGGCTCCCGTCGTTGGCGAAGTGACCTGCGCGCGGCATGCTGCGCAGATGCCACGCCGCTACCGATGAGACGACGCCACCGCGGACCCTTGCCTGTGCCACCGCCCATTCGCGGCATCGTGATCGACGGTTCGAACGTGATCGCGAGTGGCAGCGGGCGCGCAACGATGCGGCTCGATCTCGCCGAAGCGTGGTTTCACGCCTGGCGACCGGACTTGCCGATCCAGGTGTTCATCGACAATACGACGGCGCGCCGTTGTCGGCCCGAGATCCAGGACGAGCTGCGCGCGCGCTGCATGGATGTGAACCCGGAGCGCGCACGTTACGCCGTGACGCCGCGCGGCGAACCGGCGGACTACTACGTGCTGCAGCATGCGCAGCAGCATGGTTCGCTGATCGTGTCGAACGATCGGTTCTTTGATTACGAAGACCTGCGCGCCAACACGATCACGGTGCAGTTCACGCTGAAGGGCACCGAGTTCACGGTTTACGAAGAGGCGACGTGGTTTCGCAAACCGGGGTCGGCGTTGCGGGTGTTGATGACCGACCTGCAGAAGGGGGCGGTGGAGCAGGGTGTCGAGGATCCAGACGATCCCGAGGATCCCGAGGGCCCAGATGACCCCAGCGATTCTGGCGATTCTGTGGAATAGCTGCGAGGGCTGCGTCAGCGCGGCCCCGTGCGCAGGGGAGCCCCGCGCCCGGCGAGCAGAAACCCGAGCGCGCCGACGATGCCACCGCCCGCGCAGGCGACCCAGAGCGCGGTAGCGCCCGCGTAGTCATAGAGGGCTCCGCCGAGAACCGG
>JADZDL010000532.1 GCA_020851075.1 Planctomycetota bacterium
GCAGACCCTGAATCTCATGGCCCGCGCCCACCTGCTGAAACTGCATGCGGCTCGCCCACCCGAGTTGGAGCGCTCAGATGGCGAGAGCCAGGCGATGTTCGAGGAGAGGCTGGCGGCCGCGTTCAGCCAGTATTTTTCGACTGCGCGAGTCCAGCCGCTGGGGGGATATGATCTGCGTGATTCAAATTTGTGGGAGAAGAGCGTTCAACCGGAGCGGAAGCGGACGGCCGGAGCTGCTGGCGACCAGTTGCAACTGCTCAAGCAGATGCTCGCGCTTCGGGTCGAGTTCTCAGCAGCGCTGTCCCAGGTCTATCAGGTCGACGCCGAAGGAGTGTGCATCGCCCCCGAACCAGTGTGCGGCGGCTGCCCCGTGTGCCGCCGTGAGAGCAACAACTTCACAGCGTATGCCGTGCCCCGGCCGGTGGCGCCGCTGTTGCCGATTCGCGAACCGGACCAGCGTTTACGCTCCGCCGCTGGCGTGCCTCGCGACTCCCCGACCGCTGTCATCACCTACGCACCTCCGCTGGGAGGTAGGCGCGAGCGTCGGCGGTGGGACGACCTCGTCCTCCGCGTGTTGCTGCCGCGATTGATCGTCTTGGGGGTCCGGGAGATCAGCACGTCCTCGGAATGGACCGAGCGTCCCGCGTTTCGGCGACTTCACCGACTTTGCCCTGAACGCTACCTGTTCTACGCACCGCCAGGCGAGAGAGATGGTGACGGCTGGGTCGTTCCGAGGGTCACCCTGCTCGATCCTGCTGATCCGCCCGCGCCGGTGCCAGCAGAGTTGTTTCGCCTCGTGCGGCCGTTCCATCTGATCGTCATCCCGGAGACCGCCCGTGACCCCTACTATCCGACCGACACTTACCGTTCTCGCAACCCAACAACCCCCCTCAACGCCCTCCTGAGCCGATTGGACCGATGAGCCTCCTCAACATGGCTAGCGACGGCATGCCCAACGTGCTTTTGGTGCTGTTTCGCTGTCTGCTCGTCAAGGGGTCGATGGACGAAGCGAAACTCGTCGACATCTGCGCGCCGGCCAGTGTGTGCAGGCAGGATCGCGCCAAGAGCACTATCAACACCTGGGTGAAGCTTGGCTTCTTCGATCGCGACGGCGACGACGTAAGACTCTCGCCAAAACTGCCTGCGGCGGTACTCGATAGGAAGTCGGGCGAGGCGGCGCTTCGGTCAGTGCTGCGCGAACTGGTCCTTCGCGAAGACAACAACGATCCGTTCTGGGGATCGGAGGGGATCAAGGCGTCGGACTTCACCCGCGGGTTGGCATGGTGTCTGGCGATGGACCCGTTGCGCTTACACGGCAACGGATACGACGCAGTCAATCGTCTAGAACTTGACACTCTGCCGGAAGGCGTCGAGGTGTTCCGCAATGACACTCGCTGGAACGGCTTCAAGACTTGGGCGGTCTTTCTCGGGTTCGGATGGGCAGCCCGATTCCCCAAGAGCGGTACCCTGGTCGTGGACCCGGCCCCGGCGATCCGCGACGCGTTGCCGGGGATCTTCGCCGGTGCAGCGGAACTCACGCAGCGCGATTTCATCAAGCGCCTGGCTGCGAAGTTGCCGATCCTCGATGGAGGTTCGTATCGAGCGAAGGTGCAGGACAAACTTGACCGTGGCCAATGGCCGCAACCGCAGTCCGGCACGGCGTCTGCGTCGCTATCGTTGGGCCTCTTGCGGTTGAAGTTCGAGGGGGCGATCGATTTCGACGACCGAGCGGACCCGGCGGCCGGGCGGATGGTCCTCACCGGCCGGGATGGGCGCACAGTCACTTCCCTATCGCACGTCCTTTTCGCGGGAGGGCGGCCGTGAAACTGCTCGACTTCTGGCCCTCGCCTGAGGCCGTTGCCAGGTGTATTCCGTCAGAGGCGGAGGTGATTTCGGAGGCTGCGTTCCTGGCCGTGCACCAACCGGTGCAGTTGGTTCGCCGGTCGCTCACCCAATCAGATGCACCGCAGGATCCCGCCGACGAAAGGGCCGTGTTGAAGGCGTTGCTCACCCCACACCTACCGGAGGGGTATGTCATCGTCCCAATCGTCGGGCCGAGCGGTGTCGGCAAGTCGCACCTGATCCGCTGGCTCGGGTTGCACCTGCCCCGCCCCCTTCACGTCATATCGATTCCAAAGAGCACTAGCCTCCGCCGCATCCTTGAGAGCATTCTGAAGGGTCTAGATGGGCCGGGCTACGACGAGATCCGCAAGCAGCTGCTGACCGCACACGAGCAGTTAGACGTCATCGCGGCGGAGGAGTTGCTGCTGGCGCACTTCCGTACCGCGCTGCGGCGACGGACGAATGAGGCACAGGCGGCGTGCGAGGCGGCGCGGAGGCGGAACGAGAATCCTCCTCAAGATCAGCGACTTGTCGCGGAGACTCACGGCGAGGGATTGATCGCCCTCCTCGAGGGGCAGACAAAGGATGTGCTGCTGCAAGATACTGCGAAGCGAAGGAGCGTCCTTCGCGCGTTGGTGCAGCGCGTCGTCACGGGCAGGATTGAAGCCGAAAACGGTCAGTTTGCTGCATCCGACTTTGAGTTTGCATCAGTCAACCCGGCCAAACTCTCAGACCAGAAGTCTCAACGGTACGTTACGAAGCTGAAGGCGAACAGCCTGAATGACCGCGAGAAGGCCGCGGATGTGATGAACGAGGTGCGCGACTGGGCAGTGGGCCAGTTGCTCGGGCTCGGGGAGAACCAGCTCGCGGATCTCTTCCGTCGCGTCCGTGAAGAACTTTTCAAGGACGGCCGAGAACTCGTGCTACTGATCGAAGATTTTACCACTCTGGCGGGTGTTCAGCATGGTCTGCTCGATGTGATCAAGATGGAGGGCGTGAGAGCCGGGGAGGCGGAGCGTTGCACACTCCGCACAGCTCTAGCGGTGACTGAGGGCTACCTATCCCCGTACGACACTCTCAAGACACGTGCTGGATACGAGTTCGTCATCCGTGAGCAACCGGCGGGAGAGGTCGAGTTGTTGGAGACGATTACCAACATGGTCGGCGCCTACCTGAATGCCGCCCGTATCGGTCCAGAGCGCCTCGCAAAGTGGTTCGAGGAGACCAACCGGGATCCGGACGCGCCACCACCGTCGTTTGAGGCCGCGGCGGGGGGGCTGTCCAATGCCGACCGCGCTGCGGTAGAGGCTTTTGGTAGGTCGCAGCGCAAGCACAGCCTCTTCCCATTCAACCGCTCCGCGATCAAGCACTTGGCCTCCCAGCACCTGGCCGCGAGCGACTCGGTGCGAGTGGGATCTCCGAAGCAACTCCGTCTCAACCCTCGCAAGCTCATCAAGGATGTGCTGCACGCTACGCTGCTGCCCGATCGGGACGCTTTCATCCGAGGTGCCTTCCCACCCGAGGCGTTCCATAGCTTCAACCCGAACGACCTTGGCATTGACGTGATGGCGTGGTTGGCGACCCGCACGCGAACCGACCACCGCAAATACGCAGTCTTGCTTGGCTACTGGGGCGACCGTCCACGCCATCCAGACGCCGTAAAACTCCCTGCCCCAGTGTATGAGGCCTTCGGGATGGTGCCCCTCTCCGCCGCTTCCGGCGAATCGGAGTTGCGGCCCCTTCAGCCAGAGCCGAAGCCAGCGCAGGATCCGGGGCAGCAGGACGAGATCGCGAGGGCGGTCGATGCGCGGGAACGCGTCCTCGAAGATTGGGCGACAAAGAAGAGAATCACGCAACGCGACGCGACGGCGTTACGAGGTGATCTGCTCGACATGCTTGAGGTGGCCATCGATTGGGACGCGGAGTTGATGGCTGGGGCACGCCGCTTGACGAGCAATCTGGGCAATGCGGTCCCCGCCGGCGAAAGCGGCGACACCAGTAACGGGGAGGAGTTCGATGCGGCCGACTCGCTCCCTGCTGAGGGCAACTACCCACGGGAGTTGCTCCGCACTGCTGTTGGACCGCAATGGGTCTACCTGCCCTTCAGCCCGACGGCGACCGGGGCGACCCCGGACGACGCGATTTTCACGCTCTGCCGCGACGAGGTCCTCGACGACCCGCTGGTCTTCGCAGCGATTCGCTTCGAACTGCGCGCGCTGGTCCGGTTCCATGTGCATAAGACCTTCGACTACCCCGGCGGGGACGAGGATCGGGCGTGGTATGCGCGGCTCTCCGAGCGTGCTGCGCGGCAGGCGACGGCGTTCCTTCGTAAACGCTACGAGCGAGTCCCAGACAACGACGTTGCAATCGATGCCGTGGCGCAGGCGCTCTACGTTTCGGCCCGCGTTCTTGACATCGAGGGCGCACACAGCAACCAAGATGCGGAGGTGCTCAAGGCCGTGTTGCATCCCGGTCCGGGCAGTCTCCCTCATGCGCAGCAGAGTGGTGTGTGGCAGTTGTTCCGTCAAGCCTGTGCGGGTGGTGGACGTGCCGCAGCGCGTGACTTCCTCCTACGTAGGGTGGCCGCACGCCAGGGTGCGGGCCGCGTCCTCTATGGCATTGATGGTGCGCGGTTGCTTGCTGCGCTAGGTCCAACCCGCAAGTCGTGCCGAGTTACGGTTACTTTTCCTGGCGACCGCGCGAATCTTGACGACAACGCTCGCCAAGTCTTCGGATTCGTGGCCGAACTGAGCCCGTCGCGGACTAGGAGTGCGGTCGAAGACCGGCGCGCCGCGCTTCTGAAATGGTCCTCCGACACCCTTACCTGGCTCGGCGTGCCGTTCGACAAGAGGGGCCTGGTTCAAGAGTGCGTCGAGTTGCTCACGCAGGCGAAGAACCTCCGCGTGTTTTGGGCCGATGTCGAGTACGACACACTCCGCCGATTCGCGAGGGAGTTCGAGGACGCGGCCGTCTCTGACGCCATTGCCGCGGTGCAGCGACTCGAGGGCGAAGCGGCGGCGGGTGTGGTGTTGACCGCTGTCGTGCAGGCACCTGACGACGCGATGCGGAAGGCCGACACGTTTCGGACTGCCTTCGAGGCATTTCAGTGCCTGACTTTGCCAAAGGCCCGCGAGGAGATCGGAAAGAAGCTGAGACTCGCCGGTGCCGCTCCAGATGCTGCTCCGGAAGCGCTGATGCCGACCGAGGCGAGGGCGCTCGACAACGACCTGCAGTCAATCGCATTTGCGGTGGGCTCCATGGGTGGGCCGGTGACGGTGCAAGCGCCCGCAGCGGTTGCCACGGACGCCGCGGCGCCCACCGCCGCCGCGCCGGCACGTTTCTTCATCCTTCGCAGTGCACTCGACCATCTCTCGCGCGTGGATGCAGAAGTTCAGGAACTGAAGCAGTTGGAACCGGTTCGTCGCGAGGTCAATGGGTGGGCCACGGAATTGCCCGGGCTGGTTCGACAGTACGCACTCTTCGACGCACGGCCGGACGTGATGATGGAAGAGGCTCCAGACGGGGGACAGGTGGCGAATGCAGTCGCTGCCGCTCGGTCGAAGGTCGCCGAGTCGCCTCTGGAGATCATGCGCAATCGCACTTTTGCCAACCTCAAGTCCGCCGTAACGAAGTTGATCGAATCGTATCGTGGTGCGATCGCCGCTGCGTGGCGAGCGTGGGCCGAGAAGCTCACACCGCGGGTGGACGATGCCGAGTTGGCTCCGTTTGAGCAGCACCCGGAGTATCGGCAGGCAGTCATCGACATCCGCGCGAAGCGGGCAAGCATGAAGCGGGTGCAGGATATTGGGATCGTGACCGACGACGGATTCGTCAGGTTCGAGAGTTTAGCTGCGGACCTTCGGGAGTTACTCGGCCGCTTGCCAACTGAGGCGCCCGAGGGGGTCAAGAGGTTCCTGGCCGCGACCAACACTCGGGACGGCGCAACGCTCGACATGCTCAATGAGGCCGTGGTCCAGTGGTTGCACGCCAACAAACAGTTCGACAAGTATCGGATCCGGCGGTGACCTATGCCTGAGACCCTTACTCGCGATGAGGCCGCCGCCGAGTTCCTCACCCTGCTTGAGAAGCGGGAGGCGGGGCTGCTCGCCTGGGGTGTTGCAGACGGCTCGTTTGCCGACGACGAAGTCGACGAGCATGCGCGCGACTTCCTTGACGCAAACGCGTTGTGGAGGGTGTTCGCCGATTCTGACCAACTCGTGGCGCTCCTGGAAGAGCGACGGTTGCTGTTCTCATTCCGTGTCGGAGTGCGCTGGCGTTATCGCACGCGTTCGGCCGAAGCGGTCCGACTCATGCTCCGGTTGCGGCAACTCTTCCCCAAGCACGTCGGCGGCAGTTGGCGGTCTGCTCCGCAGTTGGTCGCCGATGCCCGCTTTGTGACACGGATGCGGGCGTTCCCTCGCCGGGAACTCACCGCCGAAGACTTGCTCACCGCGCTCGGGGATTCGGGATGCATGCGCGGAGTCGCGATCCGAACACTGGTCGCTGGCAGACGCCTGGCCGGCTTCCAGCGGCGCGCGACCGTTCGCATCCTGGGTGAACTTGAGCGCGGAACCGCGTCCGGCACGGTCGTTTGTGCCGGTACTGGCAGCGGCAAGACGCTTGCCTTCTACCTCCCCGCGCTCACGCACATCGCCGAGTTGCTGGACGGCAGCGATTGGGTTCGTTGTCTCGCCATCTACCCGCGGAATGAACTACTGAAAGACCAGTTCACGGAGGCCTATAGGCAGTGCCGGAGCCTGCGCGGCGCTTTGGCCGCTGCTGGGCGGCGCCCGCTCCGGCTCGGCGCGCTCTTCGGCCCTACGCCGCGCAGTGTTGGTGCCTTCGACTCACCCTGGCCGCCTGGCAGCTGGCACAGGGCTCACGGGGGCTATGTCTGTCCGTTGCTCCGCTGCCCCGATTGCGGCGGGGACATGGTCTGGCGCGATGCTGACCGTGATGCGCTCGTCGAGCGGTTGCAATGCACCACTTGCAACACCACTACCGGGCCAGAGGAGGTCGTAATCACGCGCGACCGCCTCCGCCAGTGCCCTCCCGACGTGCTGTTCACCACTACCGAGATGCTGAACCAGCGGATGTCCGACTCGCGGTTTGGGAAACTGTTCGGCGTCGGCCAGCCGGCCGAGCGAAAGCCGCGACTCCTGTTGCTCGACGAGGTCCACACCTACTCCGGCACGTCTGGGGCGCAGACGGCGTTCCTCTTGCGACGTTGGCAGCACGCGGCGCGTTGCCGACCGCATGTCGTCGGCCTGTCGGCCACCTTGCGTGATGCCCCGCGGTTCTTCGCCACCCTAACCGGCCTCCCGCCGGTCGCGGTGGAGGAGGTGTCGGCTAGGCCAGATGAGTTAGAACCGCGAGGCACCGAGTATCTACTGGCACTCCGCGGCGACCCGGCGGCGGGAACATCGCTGCTGTCGGTGAGTATCCAGGCCGCGATGCTCCTTGCGCGAGTGCTTGATCCGCGCGACGGTTCCAGCGGCGGCCTTTTCGGCCGCAAGCTGTTCGCCTTCACGGACGACCTCGACGTAACCAATCGGCTCTTCTTCAACCTGCGCGACGCCGAAGGGCAGGACAGTTGGGGCAACCCGAAGCGGGGCAACCCGACCGGGTCGTTGGCGAACCTGCGCGCCAGCACCTCACTGGACGCGTCTGAACGCTTCCGCGATGGGCAGTCGTGGGACTTGTGCGAGTGGGTTGGCCACCCGCTGCGGCCGAACTCGTTCACCCGCGTGGGGCGTACTAGCTCACAGGATGCAGGCGTCGACCAGGACGCCGACCAAATCGTCGCAACCGCGGCGTTGGAGGTCGGCTTCAACGATCCCGCCGTCGGGGCAGTGCTCCAGCACAAGGCGCCGATCGACCCAGCTGCGTTTCTGCAGCGGAGAGGCCGCGCCGGCCGCGATCCGCGGATGCGGCCGTGGACGGTCGTCGTTCTCTCGGACTACGGCCGCGACCGGCTCGCCTATCAAGCGTACGACCTGCTATTCGATCCTGAGTTGCCGGCCCGCGAGTTGCCCATCGCCAACCGCCATGTCCGGCGCATGCAGGCCGTCTTCGCGACCATCGATTGGCTTGGCTTTCAACTCGAAGGACACGCTTCGGGCAGCGTGTGGCAGGATGTGTCGGTGCCGGTTGATGCGCGCTCCGAGTACGAGCGGGAGAACGTCAAGAAGCGGCAGCAGCGAATCGCCCAACTGGCCGAGGCCGTGCTTGCGCGCCCGGAGCAGCGAGAGGATCTGTCCACCTACTTACGCGCAGCGCTGCGGCTGAGTGCCGAAGAAGTGGAGTTGCTCTTGTGGGAATCGCCCCGGCCGCTCCTCACGGTTGTGTTTCCCACACTGCTCCGTCGGTTGCGGACGCAGTGGCGGCGAGTGGTCTCCGGTGGGTTGAACGCGCAGGAGTTCCACGAGCACAACGCTCCGCTGCCTGAGTTCGTCCCTCGGGCGCTATTTCAGGATCTGAGCGTTCCGGAGGTGACCGTGGTAACGCCCCCGCAGCAGAGGGGCGAGGAAGCGCGTCGCGACGCGATGCGCGTCGGGCAGGCGCTGACCGAGTTTGCTCCGGGCCGCGTGTCGCGCCGCTTTGGAGTGAAGCATCGCTACGCTCGCCACTGGGTCGAACCGCCGTCGCTTTCTGGTGAGCGCGACCAGGTGCTCCTGGTGTCGCGATTCGTTCCCACGCAAGTGGCCGAGGCACTTGGTGTGTTCGAGATGCTCGACGCCGAGGGGCGGGTGATCGGGGTGCCGTGCGTTCGTCCGTGGGAAATACATGCGGCAGTGCCGCCGCGGAATGTGATCGACTCGTCGAATGCCTACCCCGAATGGCGGACCCAGATCGTGCCGCTTCTCGATGGCGTGTCTGTGGTTGTGCCACCCAAGTCGGCGTGGGCGCAACTGGTGGCGGAGGTGTCTTTCTTTACACACGCCACAAACTGCCCGGTCGAGGTGCGGCGCTTCGCTTTAGGTTGCGAGGCGAGCATCGGTTTTGAAGATGGGACGCGCTTTGAACCTCGAATCCGGTTTGTCGGCGAGGATGGCCGGCAGGCTGCGGTGGGTTTCGCTCACGACGCCGACGCAGTGGTGCTTCGGCTGCGTTTGCCGGCAGACTTGCCGGCGACCATTGCGGCACAGCCGGACTTGCTCCGCGTGCTACGGTCGGCGATCTTCCGGTATCGAGTGCGAACCAACCAAACGCTCGACGGCGTTGTGAATGTATTTGGCCGTGACTGGTTGGCGCAGGCGTTCGTGTTGGCGTGCGTTGGACAGCTTTCGGCCGGTGGCGAAGTGCGCGCCGTGGCGGAGGGACTGCCGGTTGCGGCTCTGCGTGCCGCACTCGACGTGTTGTTTGGGGCCGTGTTGGTCGGAGCGGGTGAGAATGGGGCAGAGGCTGACCCGAATCACGACGCGGCCCCCCCGGTGCAGCAGAAGGCGCACCTGCAGCTGCTCGACGCGCTCAGTAGCCCAGTCGTCATCAACACTCTACGGGCCGCCGCTTCCGCTCTATGGGAGTCGCCTGGCCTCGCTTGGGCCGGATGGCTTCGCGCGGCGCTGAAGGCGACGGCCGGTGCGGCGGCAGTGGACGCGATCGTGCGACTCTGTCCTGACGTAGACGCGCGCGAAGTCCTGGTTGATATCGACTGCGGCCCTCGACCTGCCGGAGCGACTGTGGCCCCGGCAGACCTGGAAGAGGTATGGTTGACTGAGACTGCGGTCGGCGGGGGTGGAGTGCTCGAGAAGTTCCAGCAGCGATATGGCGAGGACCCCCGGCGGTTCTTCGAGTTGATGTCGAGGGCTTTGGAACCAGGAGACTTCGAAACTGCCGACGCGGAGTTGTGGCGCCTTCTTGAGGCGGCCACCGGGTCGCTTGAACCGGCACTTGCCACCGCGGTTAGCGAGGTGCGCACTGCCAGGCTTCGAACGCATGCGGAACTGGGCCGTGCGTTTGACGGACTGCTCGCGCAGTTGCGGGTGCGTGAGTTCGCCGTGACGCATCCCGTCGTCGCGGCATTGGCGGGGAGGGTGCTGCGAGCCGGCACGTCAGGCCAGTCGGACCGACTACTCTACGATCTGCTTAGCCGGTGGCGCGACTTGGAGACTCGGGTCGGCTTCGAGGTCGACGCGCGCACCTTCGCGTGGCTCGCCTCTGCAGACGAGGACGTTGGCGACGTGCTGTCGAAAGTGGTGGGCACACCGCTTCTGGGCCGCTCGGCACGATCTGCGGCCGTTTCCGGGCTGTTGTGGCCCCGAGGTTCGGATGTGTGGGGCCAGCGACTGCGGGTCCGC
Source organism: Planctomycetota bacterium (assembly GCA_020851075.1). Lineage (GTDB taxonomy): Bacteria > Planctomycetota > UBA1135 > UBA1135 > UBA2386 > JADZDL01. The sequence continues at coordinate 10,143 of JADZDL010000532.1, forward strand.
AATCCGTTCGCCGAACTGCCGTGGGCGGATCGGAGATTGCTGCTTGCCGGTCTCCCGCCGCCCCTGTCGCCGATCCTGCTCAACGAATCGGATGCCTTGGAGCGCCTCGGGGCGGCGCTCTTGGACGGAGGAGTGGCTGTCGCCGCAGGTAATGCAGCGACGGCCCGCGAGACAGTGCTGCGCTTCGCCGCGGACGCGATCGACACGGGCCTCTTGCTGGCCTACCCGCGGGTCCGCGCAATGAACGCCCGCGGCGGAACGGTTACCGTGGAGTTCGAACTGCCAGAGGCCACACCGTGACTACGTCGTCACCGTCTCGCCGAACGATCCGTCCGGGTGGCCCCGCCGCGCGGCACGAACTGACCATGCTACTTACGTCTATCTGGACGGCCGAGGCGATACGACCGAGTCGGTTTCTGCTCCTGGCCGTGCCGGACTTGTTCGAAGGCCAAGCGCTAGACAATCGCGCCGGCGGGTTCTCTGCCATGGAGGCGAGTTGGGGCGAGCGCATTGTCCGCATCTCCGACATGCTCCTGCGAGCGCTGGCTCAGGGCGGGGACGTTTGGGTGCTGACTCGTCGGCGCGCGGATGGCCCGAACCTATTGCTTGCTCGCTTGCGTGAGCGCGCCGTTGAAGTCGGGCTGGGGAGCCGGTTCCGTGCCGCCGAGGCCGAGTCGTTACCGGCGGCTGGTGTGTTCGGTGACGGGTTTGCGCTCACCGGTGCGGTGGCGTTCACTGACACGGGGCCCGACTTCGCGGGAGAGGGGGTTGTGTTCGAACTCGATCCTGCCGCCGGGCGGGTATCAAATCTCCGCACGACCTTCGAAGGCCTGCTCGCATGACAACTTCGGACCCGGCACGTGCCGCTCTTGTCACTCGCCTCCGGCAACTGGTAGGCGGTTGGCCCGACGACCTGCTTGATCTGCGACGTCCTGCGTTCCTGTCGCGTCGTCAACCTAGCGGAGAGACGGCCTGGTATGCGATGGCGCACTCGCCAAGGCAGGCGCGCGAACTGCGCGAACACCTGCTCGCATTCGTGGGAGTCGCCTACTCTAACTTTGCGGGGCAGGCAGCAGATTGGGACCCATCCGACTCTTTTGAGGCAGAACTTGCCGCTGCCTTTCCGCACAGTTTCCGAGTGACCGTGCCCGCGACCGCTGCGGATGTGGCCGCCAGCCTCTTGACGCGATTGCGGCAGATGCTCTCGGAGCGGCCATTACGCGATCTAGAGGAACCTCAACCCCTGGGGCGGTTGCTCCGCGACTTCGAATTGCTGGTTCGCGCCTGCGACTGGCGTGCGGCTTCGGTTCTCCTCGATCGACTGCGCGAGCGCGGGCAACTCACCGCCGATCAGCTTGCGGGGCTACGGTTGCGCCTGCTTGCTGGGCAGGGGCGATGGGAAGAGGTTCTGGCTGCACCGGAGCTACCTGCGCTGGTCGCGCAGCGGTTGCCGGTCTCTGTCTCGGAGGCGGTAGCCGCCGCCGTGTACCATGAGTACCTCGCTCGCTTTGCGACGGATGCAGAGGCTGCCGCCCATTTTCGCGAGCACATTGCCCCAACCTACGGCCTCGTGTTTCGGCAGCGCGCTGCATGGCGCCAACAGGACGCGCTTAAGGCCTCGGCCATTGTCGAGGCGTCGTTCCGGCTGTCGCCGCCACGGGACCCTGTATCTGTTGCGCCGGCCGATTCACTCAGCACGGCAGTTGCAGCGCACAATGCAGGTGACGGCGAGACGGCCCTCAGACTTCTTCTGGCTGGCCCTCTCACGGCAGAGTGGCTCCGCCATCTGGTAGAAGTCGCGCTCGATCTAGGCACTCGCGACGCCGCTTGCTCCGCGTTGGCCGCTATCCGAGCCTGCGACGCGGCAGTGTGGGAGAGAGCATTTTCGCGGCGGGCGTCGAAGGCGTTGCTGGAGGAGTTGGAGGCGGTTGCTGGTGAGGTTGAGGCTGGAGCGCCTTCCGAGTGGATTGCATGGCTCGCACGCGCGACCAACGGTGCTTGGCCAGATGCCGCGGCGGTGGCGCGCCGAGGGTTGGCAGAGTGGTCGCGTCCTGATCCGGCGCAGTTGAATGATGCCTTGTTGAGAGACGCCGTGGGGGCGTTCCCTGCGATTCGGGAAGCGTTGCCGTCACTACTCGGACTTATCCTCCCGAGTGGGAAGCCTGACGCTCAGTTGGGCCCGGCCTACCTCTTGCTCCTAGAGCAGTTCGTACTAGACGACAGATTGTCGCCATCGCCGGCCTCTACTTCGGTAGTGGAGGAACTGGCTGCCGCCGTGCTGCGGTCGTGCCCGGTCGCCAACTCGAACCGCAACGACTATGCGCAGGTGGTCCAGTGCCTGGAACTGGCATGGGATTGCTTGAAGCGGCCCGTGCTCCTTGACTGGGGACTGGGGTTGCTGGACCTTGCCGCAGAGCACGCCGTTCACCGGCACACGAACGTAGCCCGCTTGGCGCAAGCCGTGGCTGGCGAGTTCGTGCGCGTGCCGCGACTTGTGACCTCTGGCCAGCGGTCTCTCCTACGTTCAGTCTGCGCCGAGTTGGAGGCGCCTGCGGCAGCGGAGATTGTCTCCGATCCGGTTGAACCGGGAGTGACTGCGCCTGGAGTCGACGCCGAGTCGTTGCGGAAGAAGCTCGGTCGGCGGAGCGTCCTCCTGCTGACTATGAGTGACCGCACTGCCTCGGCGTTCCTGCAATTGATGAAAGAGCACTACCCCGACGCCCGCCCAGAGGTCCTACGGGAACACGCTGGCACAAAGCGACTCCGCGATGCAGCCAAGGGTGCGGAGGTCTTCATTGTTAACACTTACGACACAAAGCATGCGGCAACGACATTTGTCACTCAGCACCGTCCCGCAGACATGCCAACCCTCTACCCGAAGGGGAAGAACGCCGCACGTCAACTCGATGTGCTGGAGGACTGGCTTCGCTCGCCCACCGGGCCCTGAAGGTAGAACGACAGCGTTGAGAGTCACTCTTGTGCCATGTTGGAACAGGGGGTCGATGTTGGGGACTGGGCTTGGTGCTGAGGAAGGCGAGCGACGGGGTCGGGTGCTGCTTAGGGGCAGGAACCTTGACTCCGCCGTGCAGCTGCGGTTCACGTAGCCGGGACCCGCACGATGCCACATCCCTCAGGCCCGCACGCAGTTCCTGCCCTCCCAGAGGACCAGTTGGTGGGCGTGCTCACACGCCTGGAGCGCATCGAGGAGCGCTTGCTAGCGTGGGGTCTCCCCGACGTGGCTTGCGACCAGCAGGAGTTAGAGAAACTGGTTCGGGTTCAGCTACCCGGGGCCTCGGCGCAGGAAGTGATCCGCGAGTTGGGCCGGCGCGGGTGGATTCGTCCGTTGGGCTCTGGCCGCTACCGCTCGCGGGCAGCCGAGACCGTGCGCTTGCTGGCTCGTCTCCGCCAGATGTTCGACGAGAGTCAGTGGGAGACAGGCCTGCCGCTTGTGGCTGACTTCCGCTACCACAGTTCGCCGCGCATGGTACCGGGCCGAACGCTGGACGCGGCGCACGTGCTGCAGCACCTGTCTACCAATCTGCGCCGTCGGTGGGGTGTCGACGACTCCGTGCCTGCCGTGCTCAAGGAACGCAAACTCAGTGCCTTCCAGGCCCGAGCCCTAAATGATCTGCTCACGCACGCCGACACGGGGCGCGACGGGGCTGCCATTGTCACGGCGGGAACGGGTGCAGGAAAGACACTGTGCTTCTACCTGCCGGCGCTCGTCGCTCGGACGGCGGACAAGGACCACAAGGAGGGTCCCTACATCCTTGCGATCTACCCACGCGTGGAGTTGCTGCGTGACCAGATGCGGGCTGCGGTGGAGGAACTCCAGCGGTTCAAGGGCGTCGCAAAGAAGTCACTCGGACGCCCGCTCTCGCTCGGTGCCTACTACGGCGACACACCTACCAACGCGCAGTACCTGCCGCCCGACGGCGTCTGGGAATGCCCCTACATGATGTGCTGGGCGTGCGACGCCAAGTTGGTATGGCGTAGGCGGGGGCAGGACTGGAGCAATTCGCCGGAGCAATTGGTCTGCTCTAGAGGGTGCGGTATGCACTTGGGTGAGGACGAGGTGCGGCTTACACGCAAGTCGTTGACGGACAGGCCGCCCGACATCATCTTCACGACTATGGAGTCGCTGAACAATCTGCTCCAAAACACGTGGAACGGGCAATGCGTCGGGCTGACTGGCGCAAGACCACCCCGCTTTGTGCTGCTCGACGAGGTTCATGCCTACGGCGGTATCACGGGCGCGCAACATGCGCTCGTGCTGCGGCGCTGGCGGCACGCCGCTCGGCAGAAGGGGCACGCGGTGCAGTTTGTTGGTTTGAGTGCGACGATAAAGGAGCCGAAGCCCTTCCTGTCGCTGCTCACCGGCGTTCCTGAGAGCATGGTCCGACAAGTGGCGCCCCAACCCGACGAGATGAAGGAGGAGAGTCGGCGCTACAACGTGGTCTTGCGTGGCGATCCCATCAGCGCGGCGGCCTTGCTGTCCACGTCGATCCAGGCCCTGATGCTGATGTCGCGCATGGTCGACCCGCCCAGCGGAAAGGGCGAGGGGCGCGCCTCCTTGTTCGGCCGCAAGGTCTTCGCCTTCTGCGACACGCTCGACGTACACCGGCGCCTTGCCGACGACTTGGCGGACGCGGAGTTGCGGCGCTTGCCAGCACTTCGCGCCTCGCGCACGGATGAGGATGTGGCCACGCGGCAGCGGCGGGACGACCTCGGCCAACTCTGGGCCCTGAGCGAGGACGTGGGACACAGGCTGCAGAACCCTATCCGCGTCGACGACGTGAGTTCGCTGTCGCCCGGCGTGCGGCCCGATGCGGACGTCGTGATCGCCACGGCCTCCCTTGAGTTGGGCTTCGACGACCCGGACGTGGGAGTGGTCCTGCAGCACAAGGCGCCGCATGACGCGGCCTCGTTCCTGCAGCGCATGGGCCGTGCCGGGCGCCAACCTCACATGCGCCCCTGGGCCGTGTGCGTGTTGAGTGACTTCGGGCGCGACCGAATGGCCTACGCGGCCTACGAGGACCTGTTCGACCCGGTGCTCACGCGCCGTGCGCTGCCGGTGAACAACCGCTACATCCTGCGCATTCAGGCAGGCTACTCGCTGTGCGACTGGCTGGCGCGGGAGGTCGCCCGCGGCAAGGCCCAGTGTAAAATGAACAGCGTAGGCAAGGTTATCGCCAGCAAGGAGGCCGGGTCGCAGAAGACTCGCGCTGCTCTGAGTACGGAGCTTAAACGCCTCGTCGACTCGGACGAGGCTCGCGTTTGGCTCGTCGAGCACCTCAAGCGTGCCTTGCGTCAGGATGAGTCCGTGGTGCTTGACTTGATGTGGCAGTCGCCGCGCGGACTCATGACCGAGATGGTCCCCGCCATGTTGCGCATGCTGGAGGATGGCAGCAGCAGCATTGAGGCCGAAAGCCCTCTCGACGCCTACCTCCCCGGTAGCCTCTTCGCGCGCCTGAACCTGCCGGAGGTCCAGGTGCCCGTGGCGGGGCGTGAGAAGCCCCATGCCTTAACCATCGGGCTTGCCCTGCGCGAGTTCACGGCCGGTCGCGTGAACCGCCGCTTCGGGGGCCGTGGTGATGGCCAGCCAGGCTCGCACTGGGTCGCGCCACAGGCGTGGCGCTCGATCCTCCATGTTCGCGAGGGGCAAGTCGAACTACGGTTGTCCGAGGTCGCGGGCGAGGGTGGCCTCGAAGAGTTGGGCACTTGGGACTACCTGGAGGGGGGGGAGGTCCAAGCCGTCTCAGTGTTCTTCCCTTTGAGACTGGCCGTTAGGGGGGTGCCTCAAGACGTGCTGCCCAGTTCAACGGCCGTGCCGATGTGGCGCAGCCAGGTCGTGTGCCGCCGCGACTCGCGCTGGCTGCGCACGCCCAGTGGCAGCGCCCTGCACGGCGTGCTGCCGCACTTGGACTTCCTGTTGCACGCAGACAACCGCAGCGTCACCGTCCGGCGCTTCACGACGGGTAGCGAGGGCACCATCGCAGGCAATGCCCACGGCGAGCGCAAGGAGGCCTATGTGCGGGTCGAGTATCGGCATCCGTCCCACCCGGATCAGCCAGCTGCGCTGGGATGGCAGGCGGAGGTCGATGGCCTAGCCCTGGGGTTGGAGGTGCCGCCTGCCGTGCGGGGTGGCTGGGAAGCACTAGGCACGGCGGAAGGCCGTGCGCGCCGCGTAGAGTTCTATCGCGGCCGCGTAGTTGCCGACTTCCGGCAGCGCGCCAGCCAGGGTGGGCAGCGCCTGTCGACCTTCCTAGTGGACCGTCTGCTTGACCTGTTCCTGGCAGGCCTAGCGGCGCGGGCAATTGTGCGCAGCGACATGGCTGGGTCGGTGGCCGATGCACGGAGCCACGAGAACTTCAAGCGTCTCATGAAGCGCACGCAGGAGGTCATGCTGCGTTCCATTGAGGCCATCGAGGGCGAAGCCGAGACCATGGGCCGGCTGGGCGAGCGCATCGAGCCCCTAGCCAGCGCCCCGGACGTGCACGAGGTGATGGTGCTCCACGCTGGCATCTTGCATGAGCCCTTCGAGGGGGCGTCCTGGCGTCAGGCGTATCTCGATTGGATGAACGAGCGGACGCGGCGCGCGCTTGCAGAGGCCGTACTAGAGGCTGCATCGAGCCTGCTGCCCGACTTCGATGCCTCCGACCTCGTGGTCGACCTGCAGTCGGGCGCCGGCGTAGTCCGCGAGGAGGTCAGCCACCCAGGCTGCTGCTGGATCACGGAAGCGGAGCCGGGCGGCACGGGCACGCTGGAGGCGTTGCGCACCTGCTACGCCGAGGACCCGGACAGGTTCATGAGTGTCTTGGCCGAGTCGATACGCGGTTCGGCCGACGACCGGGCCAGCGACGACCTCGGCGACGTGCTGGGGTTGCTGGTCGAGGACCCTGTGATGAAGGGTCTCGCAGCCGGCTGCCGCAAGGCAGGCAATCTGCAGGAGGCGGAAGCCGCTGCGCGCAGCCTTGAAACCCAGCTAGAGTCGCGCGGAATCGTGGTGGGCCACGCCCTGCGCGCGTCCATCTTCCTGCGGTTCCTGCGGCCGGGTAGCAGCTTCGCCACCGACTTGGTCACCCATCGCATTCACACTCTCTACGGGCAACTCCGGGAGAGGCTCGGCATCGAGGTGGACTCGCGCTGCGTGGCCTACGTGGCGACGAAGGACCCGGGTATTGCCGGCCTGATCGACGTGGCGTGGCCCGGCACCCACAGCGAGGCGTGGAAGTTCAACCAGGTCTATTCGCTCTTGTGGCCCTCAACGCGCTCCTTGCGGTTGCAACGATTCCAGAGTTGGCAGCCATTCTTGCAGTCGGCGCCGGCGGACCCGGATGCGCTGGTGCCCGCCATCCCTACGCACCCGCGTGTGGAGATCTCCTCAAGCGATTGGTTCGAACAACTCGGGCGGTGCTTCGCCGAACGCGAGACGCGCGTGGACCTCGTGGCTGGGCGCGATCATCGGGCAGCGTTGAAGGCCGCCCTGCTGCGGTTGGCGCTCGACGCCCACGAGGTCCAGGCCCTGCGGCTTCATGCGGAGATCGAATACCTCGAGCGGGATCGCGAGGGGGGCTGGGTGGCCACGGTGCGCATTCCGGACGTGTTCGCATGATCCCGCGCATCATCCCCAAGCGTGCTCGCAGCCGTGACCTCGAGGCCCTGCTGCAGATGCTGTTCATCGCCGAGTTGCTCGAGCCAAGCCAGCAGTTGTGGGTTGTCTCGCCGTGGCTGTCTGATGTGCCGGTCATCGACAACCGGACGGGTGTGCTGTCCCGCTACAGCGCCCGCTGGGGTGAGGTTCACGTGCGCTTGCTTGAGGTGCTGCACGAACTGGCCGAGCGAGGCACCGAGGTGCGCATCGTGACGCAGGAGCATGAGAGCAACTACGAGTTCTTGCGCGCGGCGCGCAGGCTGTCCGAGGGCCTGACCGGCCGGGGTTGCGTGTCGGTTCAGATTGACACCGTGCTGCACACGAAGGGGATCCTGGGCGACAGTTTCTGGATGGCAGGATCCATGAACTTGACTGCATGGGGGGTGCAGCGCAACGACGAGCAAGTGACCCTGCACGTCGGCCCACCCCTCGACCTCGTCGTGTCGCAGAGGTCCCACTTCGCGCAGGTGTACGGGGCACGGCCATGACGGGTAGGGGGACCTTCCTCGGTGCATTCTTTGGGCACGGCAACCGGAGTACGCGAGAGAAGCACCTGGCGTGGATCCAAATGCTCGACCAGGGTCGGCCAGCGGTGCTGCCGCGGGCGATGTCCCCGATGGACATGGAGGTCTACTGCCTCGCTCCCAGCGTCGAGACCCTTGAGCAGGTCACAAGTATCGTCCGAGCGGGCCTGGGCTCAAAATGGGCTGAGGGAGACAGTCGAGCGGGTTGGGACCGCAAGAGTGTCTTTGACCGTCGCCTTGAGGGCCTAGCGGGCGCTGTCTACGAGGGGGGGCAACTCCACGTGCGGCGGTTGCGCATCGTCCCGGCCCACGCTCGCGCTGCGGCCCTTGCGCTGGAGCGCCTTGGTGCGTTGTTGCGCGATGCCCCGTCGCGGACTACGTGTGCGCAGGAAGGACTAGCCCAGTTGCTGCGGCGGGTGAGGGCGGGGGCTGCCGCGGGCCACCACGGCCACAACGACGTCGAGGCGGCAATGAGGGCCCTGCTCGATCAGGGGTTGCTTGCGCCCATCAACGTCGACTTCCTGCGCACCTGGGCGTTGGTGGAGATGGGACTCTTCGGGGACGCCCTCGATAACGACTCGTGCAAGCGGGCGCAGCAGTTCACCCAGCGCCCGAAGTTGGCGACTGCCGCAATAGCTAAGGCGGCATGGCATGTCGACCTCGAGGTCCTGTTCGAGTCGCGGCAGTTCAACGAACTCTTGCGCGTCTACCGAGACCACACCGAGCGGCGCTACGGGAGCGTGTTGGAGGCATATCGCGCGCAGGACGGTTGGCTGGCGGACCTGTATCGCGCGGTGCACGGGTTGGCGATCGAGGATCCGCGCTACTGCCGCAACGCGCTAACGGCGCTGACTCGGGGGTCGAGACCTCCCAGGGATTTCATCGCCTATGCTGGCGCCGAGTGTGAGAGAGGGGGCGCCGTCGCGTCTGATGCCACCACCCAACCGAGTCCGGAGGAGTTGGTCGAGGCGGGCCGCTTCGATGCGGCCGTGGAGGCCCTCAGGCATCAGGCTCCGTCCGTGAAACGGGCCAGGTTGCTGTGGGGTTGCGCCCTTCAGGTGGATAGCGCTCTCGAGGTGCTTCAGGGATGGTTGGACCGCTTCGACGACGCGGAGCGAAAGGTCTATCACGAGGCTGTCCCGGCCCTCGCCCGTCTCCGGGATGCGTTCGTCACGCCGCAAACCCAAGCGCCTGCTGCGCTCTCCATTCCCGAGTCACCCCCGGCCGTGACATGGCTCGAGTGGCTCGACCGGGCCAACCATGGCGGCACCAGGCATGACTTGAGGGACGCTGAGCCATCGCGCGCGGGATTTGGGGCGCGTGCCCTCCTATCTCTGGAGGGTGGCCTTGACGAGGTGACAACGAAGTTTTGCGACTGCCTGTGTGCTACGCGCCCGCCGCGCATGGAGGACTGCGTCCTCGCGTCCCTACCGGAGATGGTGGGCGCTTGGCATGGTTGGGATGCACCGCCCAATGCCAAGGCTAAGATAGCCGATGCGATCATCTACTACGTTGCGGTTACCAAGATCGTGAACCAGTGGCCGTCTTGCCACATCCGAGCCTACGCGGACCTGGTCAGCGAGCGCCTTGCGTGGAGCATACACGTGGCGGCTTACCGTTACGTGGTGGAGTCGATCAGGCCTCTGGTGGGGCGAGAGGCAAGTCGTGCGTCTGTGGAGCTCGCCATAGAGTTCGCCGAACTCCTGGCCGACAGTTCCTGTCCCGACGCGGTTGTGCGCGAGGGCTTCCTCAGCGCGGTTGCCGGCAAGGTCAAGAGCATGGCCCAGAAGTTGGACCATGCTACATGGGCGGCGTTCCAGTCCATCTGCCGCAGTCTCGACTTACCCGAGCTGGTCCTGCCGGAGAAGTTACGCGGACTGGCCGATGGCGAGGGGCCGCACCTCAATGGGGCCTCTGGCATGTCCAGGCCACTCCTGCGCATCGGCGCCTACACGTTGGAGGCGGGCGCAGGTCGACGTTTCAAGGAAATCGCCGAGGCGGTGCACGGGGTGCAGGTGGTGCTGAACCACGACCATGTCGAGACGAGCGCGATCAAAGAGCTGGGGCAAACCGACGCCGTGATCGTGGTGACGCGTTGCGCAAAGCACGCCGCGACGGACGCAATACGGCGCCACGTGGGCAAGGACCGCATCCTCTATGCCGACGGGCGCGGCAGCAGCAGCATGCTGCGCGCGCTCAAGACCTACTGCGAGAGCGCAGGTTACTAGGCTTGGTTTGGGCTACCGGATGTTGGAGAATCGACCTGAGTGAATCCTGGGCCTGCTCGGTCGGTCGTCCCCTTTCTCGCGGGCCAATGCGGCGATTACGGCACTGGAGGCCGGGACACCTCGACACCTCTAGATCCCTATTCACCCTTCTCCGGCGGCTTCAGGTCTTTTCAGGGTAGGTGCAGGGAGCGTATTGTGTCGGGTCGGTGATGCCGGCAACTTGAAACCCAGCACGCCTGATGAGGCAGGAGTCGCACCGGCCGCATGCCGCACCTTGCGCGTTGGGGTCGTAGCAACTGTGAGTCAGTGAGTAGTTCACCATGAGGTCATGGCCAGTTTGGATAACCTGAGCCTTTGTCATGGCTATCAGAGGTGCGTGAAACCGAATACGGTCACCCTCGACACCGCACTTTGTACCTCGGGCCACTGCATCCTCCATGGCCCCCACAAACTCTGGTCGGCAGTCGGGATATCCTGAATAATCGATGGCATTCACACCCAAGAAGAGATCCCTAGCTCCACGTGCCTCGGCAAGGCCGGCGGCGATGGCGAGGAAGATCGAGTTCCTACCTGGCACGTAGGTGGTAGGGATCTCGCGCATGTCATCGAGTGCCCGACCTATAGGCACGGGCACCGGGGAGGTGAGTGCCGAACCGCCGATTTCGCGGAAGTCCATTCGGAACACTAAATGCTCGAGGACTCCGAGGGACGATGCGACGCGTTGCGCAGCCTCGATTTCGCAGCGGTGCCGCTGCATGTAGTCGAACGTGATGGCGCGGCAGGCAAACCCTTGGGATTTCGCGATCGCAAGGACAGTTGCGCTGTCAAGGCCACCAGAAAGAAGAACAATAGCCTCTCGTGGCATTTCAAACTCCTCGTTTCGGGCCCCAAAGGTGAATGTGTAGTCGCGAACTCAGCCTGAAACCCCGCTCGATGCAGAGGGGCACAAGCCAACGCCCTCGCTCGGCTAGATCCGCCGCCTGAATGCCTTGCGGCATGATTAGGACGTGTTCCGATGGGATCTGGCAAGCGCTGATCCTCTCGACTGCTTCTTTCCAGTCCTGCGGGCCGTCGACGACCACTTTGCAGATCCAACTCGGAGACCCTTTGAACTTGCTGGCGTGACTCCATGTGTGGTCGGCCCGGGGTGTCACCGAGGATAGCTTGGGAGACCAGTTCCAGGATACGTTCGCAGGCACGGGCGGGGGACACCGAATCCCCGAAGTCTCGACTTCGATCTGTCGCCAAAACTGGCTGGCCCATTTGATCACGGTCGTGAAGCCCGGGTTCTCCAAGGGTTCTCCACCTGTGAGTACGAGCAAGCGAGTTCGCCCACACTCGTCGAACTTACTGGCGATCTCCTCAAGGGTCTTCGGTTCGCCTCCGTCTTGGTTCCATGTGTAGCGACTGTCGCACCAACGGCATCCGACTGAGCAACCTTGCAACCTGAGGAAGTTGGCGGGCACACCGACGCTGACTCCCTCCCCTTGAACGCTGGTGAAACACTCGGCTACGCGGACAGATTGGAGGGGCCGACCTTGGCGGCTTAGTGCGCGGTTGTCAACGAGGGTCTCACCCGCGTTCGATACTCGCGCAGCAGGAAGTTGCTGAGGAGGTTGACGTCGTGGCTCGTGTTCTGGATCTCGTTCCATGGGCACTCCCTTCCTTCTCCGAATGGCCAGCGGCCGGTAGTCCATGCGCATCGATCTGCGATCAATGCCAGTTCGCTCTTGGCTTGCTCGTGGCTGTAGCGGCCGTCGGTCTGGTGCAGTTCCGCCATCTCGTCCATGACGAAGCCGAGGCTGACTACCCCCGCACCGTGGAGCAGTCGACTCTTGCGTGGCGGCAGTCGCCACGCCTCGGGCCAAATGTCCCTAACCGCGCTCCAGAAGGTGTTCACAAGTTTGACCATGAACCGCTGCTTGACGTCCTCGTCACCATTTCCGAGTCGGATTCGAAGTAAGGCACCGTCTGTGAGGCTGTGTTCAATCATGCGCATCACGGAATTGTCGCGCACGACGCCGGCGGGGTTGGTGGCGAGCTTAATGCGGCCGTGGAAAGGGGACTCCGTGGACTCGTTGAGCATTCGAGTAAGCGCAGCAGGCAGTCGCTTTTTCGCAAGTGCCACCGGTAGGCCGTCACCGGTGCCTGGCAGCAACTCATAGATAAGCGACTTCGGCAGCGGCTTTGTGTTGTTGAGGAGCAGGAACTGCTCTCGTTGCAAGTCCTCGTCGGCGGTGATGAAGGCGGTCACGCAGATCGGGAACGCGCCGATCTGCGCCTCTCGAATGGCCGCTAGTCGCTGCTGGCCATCGCCGATCCAGGCTGGCCGCTCATGCGGTTGTGCAACTGGGTCCCACGTGATCCGGAGGGAGCCAGGCATCACGTCGCAGGCTTGGTCCGCGCGCTTGTCAGGCGTGAACACGACCGTCGGCGTTAGGGCAACGACGATAGCGTTGGGCAAGATCGGCGCCTCGCTTTCGAGGTAGCGACGGATCTCGCCGATGTGGCTTAGCACTTCGGCGCGCTGATAGCCCTGCAAGTCCTCGACGCCACCGCTTCGGATTCGTGACACCGCTGCGAACTTGCTGAGCAATTTACCATCGATCGCGAAGGAGAACACCTCGCGCCCCTCGCCTTGCCGGACCCGGATCGCGGGTACTTCGACGCTACGAGTCCCCTTACTCATGAGACCTCCGACTTGGACAGTGACTGCTGAACCGCGCTCGTGACGCGTTCGTAAGAAACAAAGAGATTGTGGAAGCCGCGGCGACGATTGCGATTGGCTCCGCGGAACATGACGACTTCGATCCCTACATCCTTGCAGACACTGCAGCCGCACCGTTCCCACGGGCGATCGCGGAGTGTGCGTTCGTGCTTGGCGCGCCAACTCTTCTTGGGATCGATCAAGCGAACATAAGCGTCCAGGGCATCGAGCAATTCCTGGAGTCCGGCGTCGGACTTATCGCGCCCGTAAGCGCGCAAGAGATCGAGGCACCGGCGTTCGAGTTCCCGGACCTTCTCGCTGACAAGTTGGCCAGACGAGATGCGACGCATCAATTGGAGATTGCCATCTGATTGCGGGACTCGAATCGCGGCGTAGGCTGGGCCTCCCTCAGTCCCCGTGTAGTAGTTGGACTTGCTGTCCAAGAATGCTTGACGTAACGGACTCGTCGAATCGAAGCTGGCAACTCCCAACCGAACGAGTTCATCCAGGTGCTCCCAACGGATCACGCCGAGCAGGTGGATCTTCACGTCGGGCTTCACTGAGGTCATCACGGCCCGCACCACCTCGAGCAACTGGGTGGTCTTGAGCGGCACCAGGCCGCCAAGCGCGATGTAGCGATAACCGAGTTGATAGAGTCGTTGGACGGCTGCGACGTAGGAGCGCGGGCTCCAGCCTTGGGCAACACCCACCGGAACGAAGGACACGATTCGGTCGCGGCATGCCGTAATGAACTCCTCGGCGAGCCGAAGGGTTAGGTCATAACGGTAGCGTACGCCTTCGGGTACTCCGTCGCCAAACAGGCCATGCTCGTCCCAGTAGGGGCGGAAGTCGGCAATGATGTGGTCGATCGACTGGCCGTGCGTAAAGCCACAGGTCTGGTAAAACTCGATGGCGTCATCGATTGTAATCGGTGGCGCTTCTTCCTGGATATAGGAGAACGCGCCACAGTCGGCCATGATGGGGAAAGGGCCACCCTCCGGGTTTCGCAACTGCGAGACCCGAAAGAACTGGTGCGCGCCTAGGCGGCGTAGTCGATGGCGCTGGGCAGTCGTGAATTTCGCTGATTTGCCCGTCACTCCGTCGACGATCGATTTTGAAAGCAGCAATCCATCGTAGGGTGCCCGCCCAAGTAGTTCGTGCGCGTAGTGGTCGGAGTGCTGCAGTTGCCGATCTGCGCTGGTGGCTTCGGTCTCGAAATCGAATTCTGGGTCGACGTGGTCGTGCGCGTCTGGGAAGAAGAACTTCACGTAGTGCCCCCGCGGGCCAAAACGGCGCGGACGAGGACGCTGCTCAGCAGTTGCGTGTGGCGAGGCAAGTTCTGGATTTCATTCCAGGCTAGGCCATCAAGCTCCTCCCAACGACCGGATGTCCAGTGGCACACCTTTTTCAATGGCGCCAGCGAGTGGAGGATGGCTTCCTCGGCTGAGGGCGCATTTGGATCAATACCTCGCATGATGTGGTCCATCACGCGCCCGAGGGCGCGTATGCCTGCCCCGTGCATGAGTCGACTCTCCTTGGGGGGCTTGCCCCAGGCGTCCGGGAATGTCCTCTTGACAGCGGTCCAGA
>JADZDL010000533.1 GCA_020851075.1 Planctomycetota bacterium
GAGGCGCACGCGCTCGCGATGGCGAGCAACAGGACACTGCGATGCGGGAGCATCAGCGCATCCTTGCCGGGCACAACGACGGAGGCAACGGGGCAAAGGGCCCCGTGCGTCATGCCGACGTCATTCTCAGTGAGAAAGGTCCACCAGGGTGCCCAGAAGGGGCCCGATTGGCCGTTCGGAGGTCAAACTTCGGCGATTCGGCCGACGGTGCCGTGCTCCGGTTCCGCGAGCCCCAGCACCCGGCGTTCGTCCGGAGTGAGGTCGGGATGGTGGGCGAGGAACTCGGCGCGGTGCCGCTGCACGAAGCTGCGAATGGCTCGCAGCAGGTGATCGGGATCACTGACCTGAAGCAGACCGGTGCGGGCGAGCGCTTCTCCGCTGCTGCTCTCGGCAGCGCGATCCACCGCATCCGGTAGGAGGCGATGGTCATCGAGCCAGAAGTCGGCTCGAAGTTCGAAGAAGGCCACCAGATTGCGCAGATGCGGCAGCGTGATCGCGGACCGACCCTTGCAGATGTCGGTTGCCGTCTGCGGCGAAACCCCCAGAGCCCTGGCCAGGTCCCTCTTCTTGAGGCGCCGCTGCTCGAGCAGAGCAGAGATCTTCTCGTGGATGAGGACCATGAGGCGACTAGGATAACAGCCCCGTGCGAATGGCTCATCCATGTTCCGGGCAAAGCTCGCGCCGCGTGCGGATCGCTCCGGTCGCGATTGCTCTACTCTGTCTTGCCGCGTGTCGGTCCACGGACGTGCCCGAGTCGATCTGGCCGCCCCCGAACTTCCGTCTGCAGCTCGAGGAGCTGCAGGCTGAAGGTGACGCGCAGAACCTTGTGCGGCGCTTCACGGTTCGCGCCGATGGGTTGGCCATCTACGCCACTGCGTCAGCGGCGATCGAGGATGCCGAGTCCAAGACGAAGTTGCCCGTGCTCGATCGTCTCTGCATCTACCAGCTCGTGCCGGAGTGTGTGCGCGGCCTGTCGCGCCGCATGGACCTCTATCGGCAGCGCATGCCGTCGCCAGAGGTCGGGGGGAAGAATGGGCCGGACGTCGCGCCGCCGGAGGGCTTGAGCGTCGTGGTGCACTTGCGCGCTTTCGATGCCAGTGAGGACCTGTTGGCGGACCGCGCGGTGCTTGGTGCGATGGCGGACATGCTCGCCACGATCGCCGCGCACTTCCCGGATGGCGAGCGCCTCGGGGTGCCTGGCGTGGCCGAACGTGGCGTTGCGAACGTGCTGCGCGGGGTTCCTGCGCCGAGAGCCGATGCGGCGGGCGCGCTGGCGGCGCTGCAGGCGCAGCTCACCAAGACCCCCGAGGACACCGGGATGCTGCTCGAAGCGTTTGCGCTGGCGGTGCACCTTGGGCACCGGCAGGCCGCGGCGGAGTTGCTGCAGCGCTGGAAGGCGGCGACCGAAGGCGATCAGGTCCGCGCCTTCCAGGATGCCGAGCCGAAACTCACTCCGGCGATACTCGAGCGCATGCTGCCCCGGGGCTGAGCCGCTGGGTCACCCCCGACGGCTCAACTCCCCGGAGGACGCGCGAGCAGGACTACTTCTTGTCGGCCTTGGCGGGCTTGAAGTCGAGCATGCACATCTTCTCGCCGAACGCGACGTAGACGCCTGCGCCTTCGCTGTCACCGGCGTAGAGGCACATCATGAGGCGCTTGCTGGGCTGGCCGTTGTCCATGAGCGGCAGCTTCATCGTGGCGACCTTGTCGTCCTTGCCAGCGAAGTTGA
Source organism: Planctomycetota bacterium (assembly GCA_020851075.1). Taxonomy (GTDB): domain Bacteria; phylum Planctomycetota; class UBA1135; order UBA1135; family UBA2386; genus JADZDL01. The sequence continues at coordinate 1,730 of JADZDL010000533.1, forward strand.
TCTGCCACTCGCAGGCTTCCGAGATCGTGTAGTAGACCTTGTAGTCGCCGGCCTCGAGCTTGAGGTCGCCGCAGGTGACCGCGACCGTCGTCGAGAACATCGCGAGCGGCTTCTTGGTGGCCTGGCCGTTGATGTAGTCGCGCGTGCCGGCGCCGTTCTCCTTGTCCATCGCGGTTTCGAGCGTCTTGCCCGAGGCCCACGTGATCGACGTGTAGTTGAGCGTCATCTTGGCGCCGCCGGCCGAGATCGTCTGCTCGACCGTGGGGGCGTTGGAGTTGCTGCTGCCCGTCTTCTGGGCGAACACAGGCGTGCAAAGGGCGGCGGCGAGAGCGAACGTGAGGAACTTCTTCATGTGTATTGGGGCTCGGGTGGTTGGTTGGATCCCGAGCGCGAACACTCTACGCACCAGGGCCCGGACCGGTCCGTGCGAGTCGGAGAATCCTCAGCACCGTTGGCAACGCAGGAAGAGTTCCACGGCGGCGAGCAGGTAGAGGCCGTGACCGAGATTGGCGCGGCCGCGGCGATGCTGGTCCAGGACGGCCGCAATTGCGCCTTTGGCAAGGTGCTCGCGCTGCTGGGTGCGCGGCTCTGCAAGCAGATCGAGCAGCGCGTTATCGCCGCGGAACCAGCGGTCGAGCGGCAGCGAGAAGCCGCGCTTGGGCTGACGGAACACCTGGGCTGGCAAGTCGTTGGCGAAAGCCTGCCGCAGGGGCGCCTTGCCCATCGCCGCGCCCGTGGCGCCAAACTCGCGCAGGTCGCCTTCGAGGAACGGGCAGCGGCTTTCGATGCCGGCCGCCATCGTTGCGATGTCGACCTTGGGCAACAGGTCGAGGCGAAGGTAGCCGTCGAGGTCGGTCTGTTGTGCAGCGAAGACCCGGTCGGCGGGCCTTTGGCGAGGTGATTGGCCGCGGTTTGGGAGGCCGAGCGCGCGGCGGAACGCAGGCGGTGTGACCTCGAGCAAGGCTTGGGCCGGATCCTGGGCGGCCGCCGCGCGCAACCAGCGGGCGAGATAACGCATCGACCACTGCGGCAGCAGCGCGGTGGGAATACGGAGACGTGGCAGCGTGGCGAGCGCGCGGTAGCGGCGGTAGCCGAGCAACAGTTCGTCCGCGCCTTCGCCGCCGAGCAGGATGCGAACCCCTTGGGCGGCCGCCGCGCGCGCGACGGCATACACGGCGAGTATCGACGGGTCGCCGAGGGGAATGCCCGCGAGTTCGGTCAGGTGCGGCAGCGCGTCGAGCACTTCCGGGCCGCCGTCGACGGGGTGGAACGGCAGGTTGCAGTGCAAA
>JADZDL010000534.1 GCA_020851075.1 Planctomycetota bacterium
GCCCGAAGCATCGTGCGGCGCTGCCTCACCACCGGAGTGGTCGGCATTGGTCGGCTCTCCTGACGCCGCACCATGCGCATCTGCTGCCCCCGCCTCCTTGCCAGCCTCACCGTGTGCCGCCTCACCCTCGGCACCTTCACCCTCCTTGGGCTCCGGGGGCGCCGGGAAGAACGATCCGAGCACCGGGATGTTGGCGGCGCCTTCGTGGTTGAGGCGACCGGTTGCCGCGAGGCCGCCGACGAGCGCGCCGACGAACAGCAACAGACCCAACACGATGTTGATGATGATCTTCATGCTTCCTCAATTCCCAGCTTCTGGCCAAACAAGCTGCCGGCGCGACTCAAACGCGCCAGTTCGTCAAGCTCCGCCTGCTCCGCCTTCGTGGCCTCACGACGCCATTCTTCGCGCCGCTTGTCGCGCAGGTTCTTGAGCGTCTTCAGATCGCGGGCCTTGATGACGTAGTCGGCGCGCACGACCTCGACCCGGTTCTGCGCCTTCTGCAATTCGCTGCGCAAACGCCACTGGTGACGTTTGAGCCCGTTCTCCAGCGCGCGCGCCAACTGCCCGAGCGCCCCTGGCTGCGCCCCCTGGTCCGCACAGTCCTTGAGGCCCTGCGCAGCTGCCGCGATCTGCTGATCGACGGTATTGACGGCCGCCATCGCCGTGGCGAGCTCGCGACGCGACGAACGCTCGAACTGAGACCTCAGTCGAAGCAGTGGAGCCAGGCGAAAACGGAACCGACGCATGCTGGCTCTATCGACCGTGGCATGGGCGGATGCTGAGCCGTTGTGGCAGGAATTGCCGGCCAGCCCTGCCGAACGATGCAACAGTCTGCGGGCGGCCTAGAAGTGGTTCGCCAGCTCCTCGGCGAGGTAAGCCGGCGGATGGCGCCGTTCGTAGCGTTCGCGCAGGAACAGCAGCAACAGCATGCCGAGCGCCACCACGAACAGTTCGCTGTGCAGACCTTGCCAATCCAGCCTGGAACCGCCTGCAATCCCAGCGTCTGCGTCCGGCGGGGCCCACAACCAGGCAAACTGGGCATGGCCCCGCACGAGCCACGGCGGGCACAACACGAGTCCCGCCATCAGCGAAAGACCGCCGATCGAGATGTGCCGCTGGGAACGCGTAAATGCCATGTTTGAGGCCTTCGACGCGGCACTGCGGGTCTTCTTCCCTGGAACAGTACCGGCACTCAGGACGAGGATGGTGGCCCGGGACTAGGCCCCCGCGATCTGTTGCAGCAGCTTCTGCGTCTCGGCGGCCGGGCGCGACTGCGAGCCGTGGTAGAGCAGGTTGTCGATGGCGGCGACCTTGGCGATCGCTTGATCGAGCAACGGGTCCGCGCCCTTGCGATAAGCACCGACCGAAACCAGGTCGCGATTCTCTTCGTAGTGGGCCATCAGTTCCCGCAGCCGGCGCGCCCGGCGTTGGTGGTCGGCACTGGTGACCTTCGGCATCAGACGGCTGATCGAACCGAGCACGTCGATGGCCGGGAACTTGCCGCGTTCGGCGATGCGGCGGCTCAGCACGATGTGGCCATCGAGGTAACCACGCAGCGCGTCGGCGACCGGTTCGTTCATGTCATCACCATCGACGAGCACCGTGAACATGCCCGTGATCGTGCCGCGATCGTCGTTGCCGAGGCGTTCGACGAGCCGCGGCAACGAGGCAAAGAGCGACGGCGGATAACCGCGCAGCGTCGGTGGCTCGCCGGCCGCGAGGCCCACTTCGCGAACGGCCATCGCGTAGCGCGTAACCGAGTCCATCATGAACAGCACGTCGGCGCCTTGGGAACGGAACGCCTCGGCGATCGTCACCGCCGTGAGCGGAGCCTTCAGTCGCAGCATCGGTGCGGCATCCGAAGTGCACGCGACGACGACGCTTTTCTGCAGACCTTCGGCGCCAAGCGCCTCGGTCACGAACTCACCGACTTCGCGGCCACGTTCGCCGATCAGCGCGATCACGTTCACCTGGCCCGCCCGGCTGCGCGCGATGGTGCCCATGAGGGTCGACTTGCCAACGCCCGAACCAGCGAAGATGCCGATGCGCTGGCCTTTGCCGCACGTCAACATGCCGTCGATCGCCGCCACACCGGTTTCGATCGGCTCGCCGATCGGAGCCCGCTGCAAGGGCGAAGGCGCATCGCCGGTCACCGGCCGCAGCGCGCCCTGGATCGGTGGCCCACCATCGAGCGGCCGCCCGAGTGCATCGACGACGCGGCCGAGCAGACCAGCGCCCACCGGCACCGTGAGCGGGCGATGCTCATTCAGCACGCGGTCCCACGGCGCCACGCGGTTCTGTTCGCCGAGCGCCAGCACCACGGCATCGTCGCCATCAAATCCAACGACCTCGGCGGGAATGCGCAGCGCACCACCTTCGGACTCGATCGTGCACAGGTCGCCGATCGCCGCCCGCAGACCGGTCACCTGGATCGCGATGCCGCGAATGCCGCGCACCCGACCTTCGGCGTGCGGCCGATTGACCGCCCGCGCCGTATCGAGCGCGCGCTGCAGCACCGCGGGCAACGTCACGAAGTGACCTCGCGGCGCACTTCGGCAGAAACGCGCTCGAGCGCCTCGCGCGGGTCATAACGCAGGCGCCCCGTCTCGGTCTCGGCGCGCACGGCCCCCCGCGC
>JADZDL010000535.1 GCA_020851075.1 Planctomycetota bacterium
CCAGGCCCGGCCACTCGGGAATCGCGAGGCGAAACCGGGCTTGCGGCCCCGACCCACCCACAACTGGCGCCGCATCGGGCGGCACCTGCAGCGAGCAACCCTGCGCCCCCAGAGAATCTAACGACAACGGCCCAGGCTGCATCCGCGTCCACCCGAATACCATGAAGGCGGCGTTCGACGGCAAGTCGAACAACGTCACTTCGAGAGCCTTGCCGATCCGAGGCGTATCACGTGGCACTAGGCGCGTTACGGGGAGGGTTCCTGCACACCCGGACGCAAAGGATGTGTAGGTGCAGGTGGGGCCGACGCGGCCGAGGCACGTGGTCCAGGTTGCGTCGATGCCGACATACGACTCACCCGGCTCCAAGGCAGGAATGTGATCTTGGTACGAGCCGAAGTAGCCGCCAACCGTTACGTGACCATCCGACCTCCGCGCAAGCCAGTGCGAGTCCCCAGCGGCGATCTCGACATAGACCACTCCTGTTGGCGGTTGGGGAACAGGATTGCCCGCAGGCCATGCCACCACCTGTCCATCGGAGCGGAGTCCGAGACCGATGTTCCGGGCCATCGCAACCTGCACGTAGGTGATGCCGATCGGCAGAAATGGTACTTGCCCATTGAAATTGGCACAGAGTATCGCCCCGTCGGAGCGGAGGAGCCCGGTGGCACTGCGGTTCGCGGAAGCCCCCACATAGCTGGTTCCGGGCGGCAAAACTGGCACATTCAGCCCGGATGAGGGAGCGCCAAACGCAACGGCTACACCATCCGAACGGATCGCAACGGTGTGATCTTCGGAAGTTGCCGCCGTGACGTAAGACACTCCCGGCGGGAGCGTAGGCACATTGCATTGCCCATGGCTGTTATCACCCCAGGCCACAAGCTGGCCATCCGAGCGCAGCGCGACATTGTAATCACTCTCAGACCACACACGCTCATAACGGAGCCCGGGAGGGAGCTGCGGGGCGTTCGGATACCCATAGTTGGCACCAAACCCGATCAACTCTCCGTTGGAGAGCAACCCGAGTGTATGGGCACTCCCGCAAGATGCGTCGACCCATTGCTCGCCCTGCGGCAGAGTGGGCAGTGGACTCCCATAGAATGGGTCACCCCAACCACGCACCGAACCATCCGCAAACAGTGCAACTGTATGGAAGGCACCCGCCACCAACTGTACGCAGCCAGTCCCGGAAAGCCCAACTGGTACACTGGTAGCCGCATAGCCGTTGTTACCCCAAGCAACAAAAGTCCCATCAGACCGTAAGGCACTTGTGTGATAACCGCCTGGCGCCAGCAGTGTATAGGTGACGCCGGCAGGCAGCGCCGGAACTAAAGACTGTCCCGCAGAATTGTCTCCCCATGCCACTACGGCACCGTCCGACCGCCGCGCCAGAGCATGCCAACTTCCCCCAAAGAGCTCCGTGTAGAATACCCCACTTGGCAACGATGGCACCCCCAGGATGCCATTGACATCAATCCCCCATGCGGCGATCGAGCCATCCGACAACAGCAGCATCGACCACGAGTACCCAGCATGGATCGTCACAACCGACACACCAGGCGACAGCGGAGGCGGAGTTGCAATGTTGTAGTAGTTCTGACCCCAACCGAGAACAGTGCCATCCGACAGTAGACCGAGAGCGTGGTCCGCGCCTGCGGACACCTGCACATACCGCAGGCCAGCAGGAGGAAGGGGCGCCGCTGGCGGTGTAATCGAAGTACCGTTTCCCCACACAACGGCTTTACCATCCGACTGAATAGCCACTCCGAAACTGCCACTCATGGAAACAGATTCATAGCGCAAACCCGCAGAAGCGGGCGGTGGCTCACAAACCCCGCCAAACCCGTTCTCTGCACCGTGCACATACAGGCGACCGTCGGAGCGCAGAACCGCGGTCGCATCGCCCCGCGTAGACACGGCGGTCACGGGTAGGGCATACGCATCTGTGTCAAACCGGGCTGAACCCCACCCCCTCAGCGCCCCTTGCGCCGTTAGGCTGAACGAACTGACTAGGAGAACGCAAATCCATGGCAGAGTGCGCCCGGCGTGCACGACGAAGGGAGTGTTCATGGCTTCCAATGGAAAGACGGCACCTTACGTGGGTTGCGCTAGCTCAGTAGGAAAACACAATGGCAGGCGTGGCAGATAACCCCTGCCCGGTGCAAGTGAACGTCGTCGAGAGCATCCAGGACACCACCTGCGCCGAGAACGTCACCCCAGTAGCGGGCGGAAGCACCAACGGAATCCTAACCGATTCCGGAGCGCTGCTGGCAAACAGTTGACTACTGATACCGACACCTGACGGGACCCAGTCTTCCAAGCCGCCGATGCCAAGGGAGCTGGGCGCCGTTGGAATACCAAACTGCACAATCGTGCCGATTGCCTGAAGATCAGCTGGCGGTCGATCCACCAGGAGCCAGTGAATCGGAGGGGGACTCGGCAGGGACTGGGGATTCGGGGTTGCTGAGGGTGCTGGCCCCTCCCAATCGATAAACATCCGACGGAGCGAGACAACGCCTGGCAAACCAGCAACGCCGATCTGAGACCCAAACGGCGTTAGCGCACACGTCGGAGTCGTGCGTCCAGTTGTTCCGGGCAGTGGATATGGAATCGACTGGCCGGAATTCACCTGGATACCTGATCCGTCCGCTCGCCCCACGCCAAGTGGCAGCATGTCGACAAGAGCGCGCACGGCATCCTGGCCACCACGGTAGGATCGCGCATGAGCGCCGCCCTTGACGGGGAAGCCCGCGCTGCTCGCGGCTCCAATAACACTCATACGGCCGCGCTCATCGACGGCAACACCCCCGCCCGCCGGCGAGAATGGAATTCCCGGCAGGTAGTCCAAGCCGGTGAGGTAAACTAGCCCGTTGGACCCAATAGGAAGCGGCCGAGGGGTATTGGCATTGATTTCCCCCATAACTGCGGTCCGCTCCACTGGCGCCGTAGCGATCGAGCCACTTCGCAAGAGCTCAAGGAGTCCCGTTCCGCCTGGACTTGGCGTATCCACGAAGAAGCTGGAAAAAGTAAGGTCCTGTAGATTTGGGCTACCCGACGGAGCATAGCCAACAACTGTGATGTGATCCACATACTCATTCCACCCAGCAACACCGGTCCATCCCCCGATCCCATCATTACCCTGAAAAGAGCCAGAAAGAGCATTCAGCACTGGATTTACAGGAATAATATCGTTGGCTGTCACAAGAAATCCATTCGTGATTCCACCGGCGGGCATGGGAACTACGGGGGTCAGCGACCAGCCAAAATTCGACGCGAATAGCCCCGGGTCATCGGTTGTCCCCACAACTGAGTAGGTAGGCTGAGTGGCGGCGTAGTGGGCCATGACGTCCGATGCATGAGTGTGCAAACCCTCACCAACATGACCCAGCGACGCTGAGAACTCTAGTGTGAGGTTGTTCCCAGACCGTGTGGGGCTCGCATCGAATGCCATGACCACGCCGACCGAGTACTCCGAAGTCCCATTCCAGTCGGTGGGACTCACGTAGAACGGAAACGTCGCGCCGCTTGCGATGGCACCGACAAAGTCCTTGGTCGTGCTTCCCACCACAACAAACCTGTCCCGAGTGAGTTCCGCAATACCCCACAACCCGTCCTGCACCACGCCGCCCACGATAGAGTGAAAGTCCTTGACCGTGGCGGACCCCACGGGGCTTGCAGTATGCAGATTGTGAAGTCTGCCAACAATTCCATCCCACTGACCCTGACCATTATCGGTGTCGCCCCCAGCAGGCACATAGGTGGGACCTATGGACATAGGTGCATCAAACGGGAGACGAGGCGTCAGAGCGGTGTCTTCGCTGACGTGATCTCCGAATGCCGAAATGCCGCAGTAGGTCACAACATCACGAAACCCACCCTCCGGATCGGGCTCCACACGAATACTCACGTCCGTGATGGCCGAAGCGCCTTCGGGAGCGTGGCTTCCGGGATCCTGAAAGAAGAACTGGTGCGACCACAAGAACATTCCCTCCCCGTTGAATACGGCGATATAGCCATTGGGAAGGCCCCGCGGGTACGGAAGCAGCACACTCGTGTTTCCGTCAATCTTGTTCCATCCCGATACACCGTCGAATTGGTTATTGCCCGTAGTTGACTCATAGGTCTCTCCGCAGATCGCAATCCGAGTCTCAAGCCTGTTGGGCGCACCGTCCTGGCCATAAACCGGCCACACGGATATCGCACGAGCATTGGTTGGTTTGCGTGCATGAGGTCCCGGGTTTGGCAGGTGTGAGTCGCCATACCAGAACACCTGCCACTGAATCTTCTGCTCGGGATTAGATCCAGACGGAACCAGATCCGCCCCGCAGCACTGAAGGACAACAACTTCTTTGGAACCCGACACGCCACCTAAAGTCGCCAACTGAAATTGTTGCGCCGGAAACGGGGCCGGTGCGAGATCAACATGCGAGAAGGCCACCAGGTCAGCAACACGATTGGTCGTGAACACATTGATGGTGCCCACTGAATACGTCCGCCCATCCCCCGGCGTCTTCACATCGGCCCAGGCCTCAGGCACGTCCACCGGGATCGCCTCCGGGCCTGTCGGCAGATTAACCGTCGGAGTCGACGAGTAATCGTGTGTCGAGTAGTGCACCTGATCCGGTGGCACCGAGTAGACCGGGGGAGCGAGCGACTGGGCGCAAGCCACCGACCCGATCAACGCACTAACTACGAGCTGAGAGCTGAGAGCTGAGAGCTGAGAGCTGAGAGCTGAGAGCTGAGAGCTGAGAGCTGAGTAGACATGTCATAAGGCAGCCGTCGACACCCTTGCCCCAGATGGTCGCACACCCAAACGAAGGGGGGCGATCTGTAGTCCTTCTGTGCCACGGCCAATTGCCTGAGAGAACCCTAGCCTCACGCCAAGCCCAATGTCAAGACCATGCCCCAAATTTCCCACTGAGCCAGCCGGCGTGCGCCCACCCTCCGATGGCGGAACGACAATCGCCAGGGGACGGAGAGCATTGTTGCAGGGCAAGGGCTACGAGCATCTTTTGCCTGAAGTGACGACGCCACTGCCCCCTCACGAACGGATCTTCACCCACACCGCCTTCGACGGAATGTTCGCGCGATTGAGCGCAAACGCCATGTCGTAGCCCCGCGGCAGCCGATTGCCGTCCATGGTCAGGAAGTTCCGCCGCGTGCTGCTCACGACGTTGCTCGGCAGTTCGACATAACGCGCCGTCATGTCACTGTGGTGCGTCATCGCGGCCGGCGCCAGCAACACCAACCGCACCACGGCGTCGTTCGGATCGAGGTCCGTGCACGTCATCTGGAACACGACCGGTAGGCCCGTGTCGACATCCTGCCCATCCAGAACATACGTGCCATCCAACGGGTCGATGGTCACCGCACCCGCCGGCCCCGTGATGCTCACGATGCGCGGGCGCAGCGGCGGCGGGTTTCCTTGCAGGTAGTGCGGCGAGAAGATCGCGTAGTCGGGATGCGCCCCCGTCGTACGGTCATTGCCGCCGCCGACGAGCACCCGGCCATCGGGCAGGAGCGCGGCCGTCGAGTGATAGCGCCGCGGCGACAACGTCGTTTCCGCCGGTTGCAGATGCCATGTGTTCGTGGACGGCACATACAACGCGGGCTGCAGGACCGGCACGTAGCCCGGCGGCGAAGTGCTGAGCGCGCTGCCGCCAATCACGAGCAAGGTGGAGTCCGGCAGGATGATCGGATTGAGGTCCGTTCGCCCCACCGTTCCCGGGGAGTTGCCCGGCATCGGGGGCAACGTGATCCACGGTGCCGTGCCGCTGCTCGCGAGGCACGCTTCGGCGTCCGAGGTGGGCAGGAACGAAGTGTTCCACCCACCCAGCCTCACCACCACATCTTGCAGTGCGCCACCGGCCATACGCGCGAAGAACACACTGCCGCCATTCTCACGCGACGCATTCCACACGCTGCCGAAACGGCCCACACTGCGATTCCAGGTGCGCGACGCCAGGGGCGCGTTCATCGAGAACGCCGAGGAATCCGGGCCATAACCCGAAACGAACAGGTCCCCGGTGCTCAGCAGATGCAAACGCGGGTAGAGGCCCAGCATCTCACGGAAGTTGAAGTTCAGCGTGCCGCCGGGACCAGGCATCACCTGCGTCGTAGGACCGTGGTCCGGATCGCGCGTCAGAAAGCCCGCGGGCGAATTGCTGGCGCGCACGACGAACGACTCATACGTGTTGAGTACCTGGTTGGTCGCAAAGTCGGCGCCACCGGCCACCACGACCACTTCGTTGTTGAGCCCGTTGCGCGTGATGCGCTGCGATAGGGTCACCGTGGGATACCAACGCCCGACGAGCAGTTCCTGGTTTCCAGGCTTCTTCCACGCGCCGATCTCGCCGGGATACAAGGAGCACGAGAGGCCAAACGGCTGCGACGCGGCCACCGGATCGAACATCACCAACGTCTTCGTGATCTCGAAGTTGTTGATGAGCGGCGGATTGGTGAGCGCATCGATGTCGCCCATCTCTCCGCCCGCCACGATGAGATCACCTTCCTGCGACCACGCGTGCCCCGCGCAGACGATGCTGTCGAACGGCGCACCCGACACCGTGTAGGAACTGCCGTCCTTCGGGCCGAACGGGACCGACGGCAGCAGGAAGTTGCGGAAGCGTGGCAGCCTCGGTTCGGGATCGACGATCGCCCACGCCTGACAACTCCAGAAGCGATTGGTGGGATCGAGGGCCGAACTGGCGCGCAACACCACGGGCCATTCATCCCACACGAGCAACTTGCCTTGGTGGGGCCCCTTCGGGATGAGCGCCATGTGCACCGGCTGGAAGGCACCGCCGCCCGACGTGTAGAAGCCCCAGGAAAACACCCCCGAAGCGGGCGGTGGCACAAAGCCCGGTCCCCGGAATGGAGCCGCGAAGTCGGTGCCCGCGGGCGCGACCGTGCTGTGGTGGAACGTGTCCGACCAGCTGCCTTGCAGGCTTTGCGCGGCCGCACGCCCACCGACGAACATGGCGGCCGAGAGAAAGGCGGCGGAGAGAAGGACGGCGTTCCGATGGGAAACCACAAAGGGATCCCCGATCCCGCGCCTGCAATGTGCAGCCATGGAGAGAGCCTCGGCACGAACTCGAGGCGCAATGGCCTCACATCCTCGCCCCGGGCATCCCGGGATCCGCGACCAGGATCCACGCCCTTGCCCTGCGTGTCAACGGGAGCTGATACCCGCCGAAAACCATGCAAGCCGCCTCGACCCCGAACAGAAACGATGTTCCTCGTCTCAAAACCCCCCGGATCCGGGCTTCTCGCCGAAAAACGCTCTCGGGGCGTGCCACCGCCGGCATAACCAGGTGCGCGGCGTCACGGATCTGTGACACCTCGTGGTGTGTCACCCCCAATAGCGGTGACGCGAGTCGCACTTTCCGTTCGTCCCAGCTCACCAATGGCAACGATTGCCCCAGGCAACCCGGCATTGCCCGCCGCCGGACCAGGTTGCCCACACCGTGGCATTGAAGTTGCCCTGCGGCGCGACTCCCACCCAAGGCTCACCCATGAACCGTTGCGCACTCCTGCTCCTGCTCTCCACGCCCCAACTCGCGACGCCCCTGCTCGCCCAAACCCCGTTCCGTACGACGCGCCACGCCGGTCTGGCGCAGATCCTGGTCGGCGACAAGTTCGCGTCTGGGGACCTCGATGGGGATGGCGACATCGACCTGTTCGTCGCCAACGACAACTCCCCAAACCAGCTTCTGCTGAACGATGGCCACGGCCGCTTCACCGACGCCACCGCGGGCCGCTTCGTGATGCAGCCGGGCAACAACGCGAGCCATTCCGTCGACCTCGCCGACATCGATGGGGATGGCGACCTCGACATCCTGATCGGCAACGATGACAACCTGAGCAACCGCGTCTACCAGAACAACGGCGCGGCGGTGTTCACCGACGTCACGGCGACCGCGCTGCCCGCCAATCTGCAGTTCACCATGGGCCAGGTGGTCGCCGACTTCGACGGCGACGGCGATGTCGATTGGTTCACCATCGATGGCGCGCCGTGCCACTACTACGAGAACAACGGCGCCGGTGTGTTTACCGATGTGAGCGCAACTCGGATCGTCGGCCTGCCGAGTCTCTCCACCGACCGCTACGCGGTGACGCCCTTCGCGGCCGACATCGACATGGATGGCGACCTCGATGTCCTGATCCAAACCTCGACCACCACCACAATCGGCCTCCTGCTCCTGAATCAGGGCGGAACCCTGTCGCCCAGCCCGACCCAGATTGCCGGCAGCGGCGGGGGCTCGGTCCTGTGGTTTGCCGATGTCGACCGGGACGGCGACCCGGACCTCTTCGCCGGCGCGGGGCGCAAACTGCTGCAGAACCAAGGGAACGGCACGTTCGTCGATGTGACGGCGACCGCGTTCCCCACCCAACCCTTCAATGGCATTGCGAGCTTCGACGTCGACAACGATGGCGACATCGATCTCATCACGACGACAACGCTGTGGCTCAACCAGGGCAACGGCACGTTCGTCGCGCAGACCGCGGCCCAGAGTCTCCCGTGGGGCTACAACCTCGGCGTTGCCTCGGCGGACTTCGATGGCGACGGCGATATCGACCTGCCTGGTCTGCCAAACTTCCTGCGCCAGGCCTACGCGCCGACGGTGCCGACGCGCGGCAACAGCTACTCCGTGCAGTTCCACGCGCGGCCCGGCGTGACCTCGACGGTCGGTGCGTTCGCCTCGCTCGGCTATGGAACGTTCGCTGCGGGTCCGTTCGGCACGATGCGGCTCGATCCAGCGAGCCTCGTGACGCTCGCCATCCAGAACGTCACCACGAACCCGATGACCCTCTCCTGGACCATCCCGAACGTGCCAGCGCTGGCGGGCACCGCGCTGCACTACCAGGGGTTCGTCATCGATCCGCTCGACGGCCCCGCCCTCACGAATACGATCCGCGACACGGTCCAGTAGGCAGCTGCCAGCAGGCCACCGACTCTACTTGCTGCCGTCGACCCACTGCTCCTTCGCGCGCTTCAGGTTCTCGTTCTTGGGGTCGACCTGCATCGCCTTGTCCATCATCGCGAACGCTTCCTTGCGCAGGTTGTTCACATTGAGCATCGCCGCGTGCAGGTAGAGCGCGTTGGCGTAGAACGGGTTGTCGGGCGCCGTCTTCTGCTGCTTCTCGACTTCCTTGAGGGCCTTCTCGCTCACGTCGAGCGCCTTCTTGAGCAGCGTCTTGTCGATCTTCTCGAGCTCCTTGTAGGCCTCGTACGCCTTCGACGCGATGTTCTGGCCCCAATCGAGCACCTGATCCGGCGGGATGTTCTTCCACGCGCGTTCGGCGTATTCGCAAGCGATCTTGAGGTTGTCGCGCTTCCACTCGGCGGCAGCGAGGTGGTCATAACCGAGGAACAGGATGCGCTTGTTCTTCTGCTTGTTGAGGAACTCGCGCAGCGGCTTCAGGTCGTAATCCTTCGGCAGCAGTTCGGGCTTGAAGATCTGGTCGTTGAGCTTCAACAGCATCGCCTCGGCCGCGGCTTCGCTCACCGCCTTGGGGTCCTTCGCGCCAATCGCGTCGATGACCTCGAGCGACCCCTTCTTGTCGCCGACCGCGCGCAGCTTGTGCACGAGTTCGAGCTGCAGCGCCAGGTCCGCGGGCTTCTCCGCGACGAGCTTGCGCAGCGCGGCGACCGTCTTGGTGCCAGCCTTGATGCGCGCCACCTCGGCCAGGAACTCCTTCACGGGCACGTAGCCAGGAATCGCATCGACGACCGCCCCATCGGGCTGCACGAACAGCACCGTGGGCAATTTCTCGATACCGTATTTGGCAAGGATCGCCTTCTGCGTCGCGTCGTTCTCCTTCAAGCCCATGCACACGAAGTCCGCGAGCACGGGAGCGACTTCCTTGTCCGACAGTGTGCCGCCAAACATCGCCGAACAGTTGTCGTTCGGGTCGCGCCAGCAATACAGCATCACCATGCTGCTGGGCTTGTCCTTGCCGGCGGCAAGGGCGCCATCGAAGTCCTTCTGCCACCACTCGACCGTCTGGCCGGGCAGCAGCGAGGCGAATTGCAGAGCGAGCGGAACCAGGGCGAGCAGTCCGTGGCGCATGGCCGCCATCATGCCGTGGGAAGGGAACGGCGGCTAGATTGTGGTCGCCCAGCCCGACTACCCAGCCCGCCAACCCGCCGGCCAGCCGCGACTTCGCGCACGGCGGCAAACCAATTGCCCCGCTCGCAACACCAAGGAACCCTCGCCCGGTAGCCACGGTTCGTCCCGGCGCTATCCTCTCGCCATCGTCCCTCTCGCCATCGAACCGGCCGGGAACTCGCCACCCTCCCCAACGACATGACGCTTCCACGACTTCTCCCACTGTTTGCCCTGGCGGCACTGCTGCCTGCCCAGGCTCCAATCCTTCTCGGCACCACGGGTGAGGGCCAGGCCCCCAGCGAAGATCCCTGGATCAGCCCAACCAGCCGGGATTGGCCCGTTGCGGTCGGTCGCAGCGGCATGATCCGCAAGATGATCCCGGGGCGCATCTCTGGTCACGCCATGGCCGACGTGGTGATGCTCGACGGGACGGTCCCCATGATCGCCACGGCGCCCGGCATCCACACCTCGATGGGCCCCTTGCCCACTGGCAACAACCCGATCGGGCAGGTGCAGGACATCGCCATGCTCGTCGCAAGGGGTTTCGCCGACGGCTCACACGCGGGCCTGGATGCTCTCGCCATGGTCGGCTCCGGTGGCCTCCACATCTGGCGGCGCAATTCTGCGGTGGGCACGCAAATGGTCCAGGTGGGTGGATCGGAGTGGAACACCACGCAGCGGATCGCGACGCACCCACTGGATTCGACGCGCATCTACGGCGTCAGTTCGTCGGGCACCGTCCGCATGGCCACACTCTCGGCCAACACCTATGTGACCTCCCCGGTCACGTTCCCCAACTGCCCGTCGCCGCTGGCGATCGCGTGCATCGATTGGCAAGGTGGCGCCGCCGGCACCGAAGTCGCGGTCCTCACGACCACCGGGTTGTCGATCTTCAATAGCACGGGCGCGACGCTGGCTACGTTCTCCGCGTCGACATCCCAGGGCAGCCTCACGCTCGTGAAAGCGGACACGGTTGGTACCCCATCCACGCACGCGGAGTGGCTCGCGTGGCTCACGCCAGGCACCAACTCGACGCTGCGCATCTGTCGCAACGGCGGCTACTACTCCATGACGCTGCCGGGCCGTTTCGTCGGGGCCACCGCGGGGGAAAGCAGCGGGGATCTCGCCGAAGACCTGCTGTTGTCGACGGAGGCCAACACCGACGTCACACTGCTCTGCAACATCTACCCGTACGCGGCGCAGCCCTTCGCCTACTCCCCGTCCGTGGCCGCCCGCCTCGCGGTCGCCTCCGCGGCGGAAGTGGGTGGAATCAACAACACGATCGGCGTGGCCGCCGCCGACTTTGACGCCGATGGTGATGGCGACCTGATCGCGGCCATCGACACGGGCGACAGCTCGACGCGGTTCAGCTTCCTGCGATACCGCCTCTACGATGCTCCTTCGGTCGTGCAGCTCACGGCGGTCACCCCGACCCCGGACTACACCGCTGGCACCATGACCCTGGCAGTGAACTTCACGGAAGCCAACGTCGGCACCCATACCGAGGTCGTGGTCTGGGAAGAGTCGTGGGTTGGTGGGGTTGGCACGCTCGTACCGATGCCTCTGGCCTCGGTGTATGGCAACCAACTCGTGCCGAGGAATGGCACCGGCGCCAACACCGTAACCATCGAGGTGCCGCTCGCGCACCTGACCAACGGCGGGCATTTCATGCTCATGATGCGCCCCGTCATCACCAACCAGGGACAAGTCGTTGCGGTCGCCGAGGCGTTCCTTGGCACGATCACGGGCCCTGGTGGGTTGACGCGCGCGTATGCGGCGAACGGCGGCAGCAATGTAGGCTTCCAAGGCGACATTCGAATTAGCGGAATCGCGCCGCGCCCGAAGCTGCCACCGGCCCCTCCGGGTCTGCCCCCCCAGCCGAAGTAGGCGCCGGAATCGAAGAAGCCGAGCGCGCTACTTCTCGGCAAACCCACCGAGCCCACTGAGCCGCAAGCCAGCAAAGTAGAACGGATGTGCACGCAGCGGATCGTTCGCGATTCGTTGCCGCCCGCGCCGCAGAGCCTCGGCCGCACCGTCACCCTGGCGGTGGCGATCCAGGCACGCGCCGAGCAAGTCCACGGACGCTCCCAGCGAAATGGGACCGCTGGCCAGCACCACGCTATCGGCGCCAGCCCACAGGAAGGCGCCGCCCAGGTGCTGCACACCATCCTCGCCGAGGCGCTGCGGCCCGGATGCCGCGTGGCAAACCCCGAGCAGGACCAGCGGAGGGACCTTGGTCGCCTCCACTCCTTCGGCAAACAGCACTGCCTGCGCTGGGTCGGCCGCGGCGAGCACGATGCCGGCCGAACGTTCGCGTTCGAAGTCCTCCACGCCGTGCGCGATCACACACAGCGCGCGTGCTGCCTTGATGTCCCCGGTGGCGAACTGCGCCGCCGTCGCGTCCTTGCCCCAAAACGCACGCACGCGCTTCGGAGGGTAACCACCCTGCAAGGCCAACCGCTGCTCCTCGCGCAGCGACAGGACATCGACTCCCCACCGCGAGCGTGACGCATCATCGATGGCAGGATCCCCGACCAGAACAAGTTCTGGCCCCTCGTCCGAGCGTGGAGCACGAGCCGCCATGCGCTGCCTCAAGGCCCACGCCAGCGAGAACGACGGCACGTGAGCAATGGCGGCCTCCACACCGAGCCAGGAATCTCCGAGCGGCATCGCCTGCCAGGTCGCGACGAAGTTCTCGTCTCCGACCAGCAGCAGCCCCTTCCACGCACGCACGCGCCCTTTCACCGCCTCCGGCAGCAACTGCGAAGCAAGAGCCTCCCCGACCTGTCGGGTGCGACGAAGTTCTTCGGCGGCATCCGGCCCTGGCAGTTGTTCGATCCGATCACGATAATCCCGAAGCAACTCCAGGTAGTCGGGCTGGATTGGCAATGGCACGAGGTCGGCACCTGCCGCATCGATCAACAACAAGTGAGCGCTGCAAGGCGCAAAGACGAACGCAAGGACTCCACCTCCCTGCGGAACCAGTTCTTCTTGCACCACCGCAAAGTCCGGGGCAGCCCCACCAAATCGGCGCGAGAGAGAGCCCAAGGAAAACGCCGCTTCCACGTGCTTCAGCGCAACCGAAGGCCACACGTCCTTGGCAAGCAGCGCGCCATCGACGTCGAGCAGCGCTCCCAGAATCTCCCTGCGCGCCGAGAACTGGAACGAACTGACACCACCAGCGCGAATCGGCCACTGCTTCCACTTGGCAAACAGCTCCATCGCCACCTGGTCCAGGGCCACACGAGCGGCCTCCAGCTCCTCCGCGGGCCTACCACAGAGCCTCGCGAGCCGAACATGTTGCGCGAGAATCTCGGCCTCCCGTTGGAGGTTCTCAAAGGGCGGCTGCATCAACAGTTGGCTGCACTGCCAGGCGCGCTTCAGGTCGCCAGCACGCACCCAACAATCGACCGCGTCTTTGCCGGCGCGCATGCGGAGCGGGCTACCAGGCCTTTCGGCGCGAAACACAGCCTCGGACTCGAGGGCGAGCGCATGGCATTCCTCCGCCGACATTGGCAACTGCGCGCGCACCGTGCGCCGGCAACTCGCAACCTCCACCGCGACCTCCGCAATCCCCTCCTCCCCCGGATCCGCATCCCCCTGCCCGCCCCCCGCCGCCACCTTGGCCGCGGTCGCCTTGAAGTCCGCCTCCGCACGCAGCAGCACCTGCCAGGCCTTCTTCGCACGATGTTGGGCCAGCAGCAGGTCGATCTGAGCCCGGAGCACAACCCATCGCCCGAGCAACGTGCTGCGGTCCGCCCGCGCCTCGAACGCTTCGAACGCCAACGCAGCCCGGTCCAGACAACCAAGCGCGAGGAAGCAGCGCCCCCTCTCCTCCTGGATCTCGGCCCCCGCGATGAGGACCAGTGGTTCCAGAGGCCAGTCGGCAATGGTCGCCTCGACCTCCGTCAGCAACCGCAGCGCGCCGTCGGCGTCCCCCTCGGCGCGGGCCAACTGCGAAAGCCCGATGCGCGCAAACGGGTACCACCAATCCCGCGGGCTGATCGCGCTAGCCTTCTCGAAGCACGCGCGCGCCTCTTCGAGCCGCCCCCAATGCGCAATCGCCGCCCGCCCCTGGTTCACCAGGGCCTCGGTCTCACTTGCCTGGGCCGCCGCCGTGGCCACCAGCGCGAAGCCGGCACACGCTACTGCAACGACAGTTCGAACGGCTTCTCGCGTCCACCCGCGAAGGCGACCACTCGCAACCGGAACCCAGTGCGCACCTGACCGGCCAGACCTGGCTCGAGTGTCCATTCGGTCTGATTCTCCAACCCCGCTTCACGCTCCGCCAGGGGCTTGCCCTGCCCGACCGCAGGATCGTAGACCATGGCCTCAAACGTGGCTCCGCGCAGCGTCGACTCCCAGGTGAACCGCCGGCTGCCGTCGCGCAGCACCTCCTCGTGCAGCACCACCGCTTGCCCGCTGAGCACACGCTGGTCGTCGCGGTGGCTCGGCACGGCATCGGGCCACCACAAAGAACCTGCGACGACGACCGCGGCGGCGGCCGCGAGCCCCAACCAGAGCTTGGGCCCCCACACCTTGGACCCCGACACCTTGGACCCACGGCCTGCCCGGTGCGGAATGGACGCCGCATCGGCACGTTCGGCAGGGACCAACTTCGGCTCGTTTGGACGACGGTCCTCGACGGCCAACGCGGCGCTCAGGAGTTCCCGCTCGCGGCTGGCCACGGCTTCGATGCGAGCTTCCAGTGCCGAGAGCTCTTCAAACTCCACCCGCAGCGACGGGTCCTTGGCCAGGTAGGCGCCAACGGCCGGATCGTCCAGACGGCGATCGCCACAGAGCAGGTCGGCCAGCAGCTGCTGCCGATCGGGACCGATGCCGTCGTTCATGGTTCTTCGTTCTTTGGACCTAGCTGAGCCCGCATTGCCGCGAGGGCCCGGTAGTAGCGCGTCTTCACGGTGTTTGGCGAGATTGCCTGCCGCGTGCCGATTTCGTCGAAAGTCAGTCCTTCAAAGTGCTTCAGTCGCATCACCATCGCCTCGTCCGCTGGCAAGCGTGCCAGCGCAGCGTGGACCAACTCCGCTTCATCGACGGCAGCCATCGCTGCCGGCAAAACCATCCCTCGCTCCGCCAGGTCTTCGACCGACGGCGCGCGCCGCATCAGCGCCTTGCGCGCAGCATTGCGCAACTCGAGATCGCAGAACCGGAAAGCCCACGTCTCCAGGGTAGCGTCGCCACGGTATAGAGAAAGTTTGCGCCAAACCAGGATCGCCACATCCTGGGCCGTGTCCTCCGCCTCCTCCGCGCGCAGTGGGCGGCCCGCCCTGGCGTTACAGACGGCCACGTAGCGCGGCAGACACTTCATGCGCGCCGTGAACTGCTCCACGGCCCGCGGCTCCTGCGCCAGCACCGCCCGTACCAACCCAAGGTCGGCAGGATGCGCCACCGTGCCACCCCCCTCGAGGGACTCGAGATGGGGCACGATCGTGGGCTCAGGAGATTGGTCACTCGGCCACATCCACCTGCATCCTAGCACCGTGGCCTGCAAGGGCTACCGTGCACCAGACTCACCCTCCGGAAACCGGGAGCATAGAATCCGGGAATGCACAGCCGTCCATTGCGCATTGCCATGCCTCCGGTGTCACCGTCCCGGCTGTCCCTGGTCCTCGCCCTATTGCTAGCGCCTTTGGCGGCACAAACGCCCATGGCGAGGCTCGAAGGCCGGGTGCAGGACCCGTGTTCGCGGCCCGTGGCCAACGCCGAGGTCACGGTCGAACACGATGGCGAGGTGATCGCTCGCACCCGCAGCGACGGTGAAGGCGCGTTTGTGCTGGGGCGGTTGCCCAGGCAGGAACTCACCGTGCGCGCCACCACCGCGGCTCCCGACCTCGGCGCGTGCCGCATCGACCTGCGCGAGGACGCGCGCGGTTTTGTGCACATCGTCGTCATGCCGGCGCGATTGGTCACCGGCACCGTGCACGACGCCTCTGGCCAGCCGATCGCCGAGGCCTGGATCGCCAGCGTGCCAACCGGCGCCGCGGAGTTCTCCGTGTTCGG
Organism: Planctomycetota bacterium; assembly: GCA_020851075.1. Taxonomy (GTDB): domain Bacteria; phylum Planctomycetota; class UBA1135; order UBA1135; family UBA2386; genus JADZDL01. Next base: position 16,129 of record JADZDL010000535.1, read on the forward strand.
CTCGCACACCCGCTCGGACGCCCAGGGCAGGTTTGCACTCACGCACGTGCCGTTCGGTGCCAACGCCGTGCGCGTATGGGCCGCCGGCTACGCAGGTTTCGCGGCCAGCATCGACGGCAATGGCAACCCCACCGTGGCGGCCATTCTGGGGCGCGAGGACCTCCAGGAGCACACGTTCGAACTCCGCGACAGCACCGCCGAACAACGCCGCGCAACCAAATGCACGGTATCCGTGATCGCCAATCAGGCCGAACTGCCGCTGCCCCCCGAACTGCGCCACCCGACACTCGGCAGTGACGAGTTCTGGCACGTGCCAGGCTGGCCCCACGACGATGCGATGCTGGTGCGGCTCCGCCTCGAGTCCAACATCCTCGACCCCGTCGTGCTGCGCATCGAGGCCGGCATCGAGAACCGCCACAAGCTGTTCTACCTGGAACCTGCCGACGAAGGCATCACGCGCGGGCAGCTCACCGCCGACGAAGGTATCACCACGGATGGGCTCCAACTGCTCGCCACCGGCACCGGGGGGCCCACTTCCTGCACCACGCGCGCCGATGGTTCGTTCGAGTTGCGTTCGCCCGCGCCGCGCGGCGACACCTTTGTGCTGCGCTGCGCCGATCCGCGCTTGTCGCTGCGGCACCAACCACCGCGCGGCTGGTCACCGCTGTCGCCAATGCGTTCGTCGGTGACGTGCAAACACATCCCGTCGAAGACGCTGCAACTGCGCGTCGTCCCCGCGATCACCATCAAGCTCCACGTGCGCGACCAGAACGGCCAGCCTTGCCACGGCGCCACGGTCACACTCCTGAGCAAACAGCGGCAGGAAGTGACCTTCGGCGGCGTCCGGGGCGGTGCGATGTTCCTGCGCCAGGAAGCCGAGGTGCACGCGCGCGGCACCACGGCTGCCGATGGCTCGCTGGAGTTCGCCGGGCTCGATCTCGCGCCCGGGGAAACGGTGGTTTGCCAGGTCGCGGGCCAACACGGCTGCGCCGAGCAGGAGCTCCTCATCGAGACCCAGGCCGACAACCCCGGCCGCGTACAGAACCTCGGCGAGATCCAGCCGGGACCGGCGGCGAGCCTGCACGGCGTCGTCGTGGATGCCGACGGCAAACCGGTGCCGGGCGCGCGACTGCGCATCGAGAACTGGAGCGGTGGTTGTTACGAACAGGTCGTCGCCAGTGACCGGGAAGGGCAGTTCCTGCTGCGTGGGCTGATGCCTGGCCTCTGCGTCGTCGAACGGCTCGGCACCCTTTCGCCCCAGCAAGGCGTGCAGCTCCTCGCCAACGAACAGGCGGAGATCGAAGTCCGCTGACCGCGGCCGCGACTTTCGTGCCCCCCTCCCCGCGGCAATCACGTTGGTCTACCATGCGGCGATGCGGGAACGGACCCCTCTCCACGTCCTGCTGCTGGCATTGTCCCTGCCAGCACAGGTTCTACTCGCCCAGCAGGCCCCATCCGAGCTGACCCGGCTCGAAGGCAAGGTAGTCGATCCGCAGCAGCGCCCGGTCGCCAACGCCCAGGTCACCGCCGAAGCCCACGGTGTGATCGTCGCGCGCACCCAAACCGATTCGCAGGGCACGTTCATCTTTGGCCGATTGCCGGCCGACTTCGTCATCGTGCGCGCGACGACGGCGGCACCCGATATCGGCGCCAGGTGGTGTGACCTGCTCGGCAATCGCCGCCAGTTTGCGCGCATCACGACGATGCCCGCGCGCAAGATCACGGGCCGGGTGCTCGATGACAGTGGCCAGCCCGTCGCGGGTGCGTTTGTTGGTGCGGCGCCGAACGACCTCATCGAGTTTGCGTTCGCCAGCTGCACGGCCCTCAGCGACGCCGCAGGCAACTACGAACTCACCCACGTCGCCATGGGGCCCGTACTGGTGCGCGCCTGGGCCCGAGGTTTCGACGGCTTCGTCGGCGGCCTCGACAGCAGCCAGGATGAGAAGCTCGACTGCCGCATCGAACGCGATGCGAGCCAGGAACACACGTTCGTGCTCGACGGAGCCAGGCCCGAACGACTGCCCTTCGCAAGACTGCACGTCGACGCGTGGCACAAAGGCATGCCGGTGCCACTGCCGCCAGCGCTGCAGTCCCTTCGCCCCGACGCGCAAGGTGCCTTTCGCATCCGCGGTTGGCCCTACGAAGACGAACTGCGTGTGCGCCTCGAGCTGCCCGGGGCCCTCATCGCACCACCGATGCACACCGCGTTTGCCGATCGCGGCGGCAGCACGCACCGTTTCGCCGTCGACGACGAGTCCCTGTGCCTGCGCGGCAAACTGGTCGGCACCGATGGCCAGGCCCTCAAGAACTGTGGCCTCATCGCGCAGCCGGTCGACTACGGCCAGAACCTCACCTACCGCCGCGCCATCGCGCGCACGGGAGCCGATGGCACGTTCCTGATCCCGTGCCCGGTCGACCGCGGTGGCGCCGTTGCCCTACGCACGTTCGACGGCGAAATCACGGCGATCGGCCAGCCGCGAGAAAGTCGAACCTGGTTCCTCACCAAGTACGAATCGCAGTCCCTCGAGATCGCGGTGAAACCCGCGCATCGTATCCAACTGCAGGTCCTGGATCGCAAGCACGTTCCCGCGCCGGGCGCCCAGGTGGCCGTCTACGAAGCCCTGCCCAATGCGCAGGCCATCGCGGGGCTGCTGCAGCCCATGCACAGTCGCGGCGCGCCGATCGCCTTTGGCACAAGCGACCTCGATGGCAACGTGGAGATCCAGTCCCTCGACCTGCGCACGAGTGAGACGCTCTGCTGCCTGGTGACGTGCGAGGAGGGTTTTGCCGAAGCCGTATTCCAGGTCGGGGAAGCAACCACCATCGACCTCGGCAAGGTCACGCTGCAGGAAGCTGCCCGCGTGCGACTGCGCATCAGCCAGGAGCCGCACACCGCACGCCGCGTCTTGTACAGCCAGTCGCACTCCAACCTCGGCCCCGACCTCCTCTGGACGGTCACGGACCGTGATGGTTATGCCTGCTTCGTCGGTCTACTGCCCGGCAATGCGCAGATGTTCATGATCGAGAAGCGATGGGCCATGCGAACGCTGGAAGCGGGTTCGAACGAGCAGGACCTCTAACCGCCGGATGGGGCGCGCGAACCCGGCAAACGACTTTGCGTCCAGGCGCCACTGTTCCCGGCCGGCAGTCCCCGCCATTCTTGCGAACCATGCCCGCTCCCCTTGCCGCGCTTGCGTGGCTCAGCCTGCTATCCGTGCTCGTCGGCCAGGACCAAGGCACAGAAGCCGCCACCAACAAGCACCAGTTCCGTGTGATCGTCGAAGACGATCGTGGGCGGCCCGCCAAAGGAGTCACGCTCGCGCTCGGCCACGACGCGGGCGATGTCTTCGGCTTCTCTTTAATCCCGGCAGCATCCGTCACGACCGACGCCCAGGGCACCGCACTCCTGCAGTGTGACGCGCAGCAACCGCTGCAGAACCTGTTCGCGGAGGCGCAGATCCTCACAGAGCCACCGATCCGCCTCGGCTTGCAGACTGCACCCAATGGCGACGCTCCCTACCGCCTGCGCCTGCCACCGCTCGGCCAGGTCCGCGTGCTCGCCTACGACGAACAAGAACATCCGCTGGCCGGCGTCACGGGCGTAGACCTCTCACTGCATGGCAACAAGCGGTTCTTCGATCGTATGCGCCCGGTGGGCGTGTTGCAGGCCGAAGGCGCACTGTTCGCGCGCGTGGCCCTCGGCCAGCAACTGATCGCCACGGCCACCCTGCAGGACACCCATGGCACGTTGCTCGCACAACAGGCCGGCCCCACGCGCGCCGGCGAACTCGTCGTGATCGATCTGCGCTTGCGCGCGGCCAACCTGCTCTCGATGCGCATCGTCGGCAAGGACGGTGCACCCGCGACGAACACGACGCTCGGCGCGTTCCTGCGCACGAACCAGACGTGCAAGACGGCCTCCTTGACCACGGATGCGAACGGCATGCTGCGCTATCTGCTGCCGCCCGGCTTCGTGGGCGAACCCGACGCGCTGTTGCATCTCGTGCGCCGCGGCGGGGGCGAAATCCCTGCTTATCTCGGTGCGGCGCGAGTGACGATTGCGGAAGAGTGGCACGGCACCCGCGCGTGCGGTGACGTGCCCTTGCGGGAGGAAGTTGCCACCGTGCAAGGCACGCTGGTGGACCCGGATGGCAAGCCGATGGCTGGCGTTGTGCTCACGACCAGCCTGTCCGTGCTGCAGTCGGCGCAAGTCCAACAGGCCGAGCAGGAAGTGCCCAGGCACCGGGTGCGCACCGACGATGCGGGGCACTTCGTGTTCCGCGAACTCGAGCCGTTCCCTACCAAGTTGCTCGTGCAGCCCGAAGGGGACGTGTTCCTGCTCGACAACGTGACGGTGCAGACAGACGACCAGAAGGTCCTGCTCAAGGGTGCGCGCCCAGGCAGCGCCATCGTGCAACTGCCCGGTCTGCCCACGGGCATTTCCGTGCGTTGCGTGGCCCTGCGACGCAGCGAGAACCAAGGCCCTGGCTCGTTCGACATCGATACTCCCACCAAGGAAACAACTGCGAACGGACTCGAGTTCCAGGGCCTGCGGCCGGGCACCTACGACCTCGAAATCGGCACCAGCAGCCTCGCTGGCGCTGCACACCGGATCAGCGGCTTCGAGGTGCACAGTGGTGCTCGCTGTGAGGATCCCCGCTTGCGCGTGCTCGACTGGCAGGACTACTTGCGCCTGGTGCGTTGCACCGTCGAAGGTGACCAGGCACTGCAAGCACAGGCTCAGCTCATGGTCGGTGAAGTGCAGAGCAACGGCTTCTCGTGGCAGGGGATGGGCCCGTTGGATCATGTTCCTTCGCCGTTTCTCGTCGTGCGACACCGCAAGGTGGCAGTGTTCGGCCCCGCCTGCGAGTCGATCGTCGTCGACGATCCGGCCGCGGACCTGAAGCTCACCTTGACGCCCCGCCCCCAGGTCCTGCTCGCCCTGCCCCCCAAGATCACCCTGCCGGCCAACCTGCAGCTGATCCTCTGCGCCGACGACCGGCCCTGGCTCGACACCAAGGTGCTCATCGTCACGGGAACCGCGACCAGCTGGAACGTGACTCCCGACGGCCATGGCAAGTTCACCGCAATCCTGCAAGCGCCGCGCGGCAATGGTGAGTATGGCGAATGTTGGCGGGCCGAAGTCACCATTCCGGATGGTCCTGGCCCACATACGCTTCTGTTACCGATCGACGAAGGCGCCGCGCAGTCGGCGCGCGAAGTCATGAACGAGGCCAAGAAGTGAGATTGCCTAGGAGTCGATCATGAACCCCTCGACGTCCCGCCCCGGCGTTGGCATCGGATGAACGTGGGCATTGCCTTCCTGATCCTCGGCGGCGCACTCGGCACCGCTGCGCTTGCCGCGATCGCGCCGGTATGGACCTACGCGCTGTCGCTGTTGCTGTTCGGGTTGCCGCACGTGATCGTCGAACTTCGCTACGTCGACGAACGTTTCGGCGCGCGCCTGCCGCGCACCATGATGTGGTGGCTCATGCTCGGGCTAGGCGCCATCGTCGCCCTGCGCCTGCTCGCACTGTGTGGCATCGGCGATACCACAGTGCGCGTCACCACCGAACTCGGCTGCGGCGCGGTGCTCGTCGCCGGCACGATCCCGCTGCTGCTGGCGGGGCGCAGCGCCCTGCTCGCGTGGCTCGTGCTGGCCGCCCTCGTGCTTGGTGCCTGCTTCGATGCGGTGACCACGCTGGTCACGCTGGCGGTGTTGCACAACCTCACGCCCGTCGGGTTTCTCGCCGAACGCCTGCGCGGCGCCGAACGGCGCGGGGCGCTGCTCGCCTGCGCGTTCGTCTTCGGCGCCGTGCCCGCGCTGCTGCTGCTGGGGATCGTGCCCGACCTGCTCCCACCACTCGTGCCCGCCGAAGCCGCGGGACCGTTCGGCACCGGCTCGCTCGCCGCGCACCTGCCGGCCTTCGTGCCACCGCCCCTGCTCGGCACCACGTTCGCGGACCGCCTGTTCGTCTGCGCGGCCTACCTGCAGTGCATGCACTACGCCGTCGTGCTACATGTGCTGCCTCGACTGGCGGGTGGCGGCGAAACGCGCGGCGCCACGTTGGCCTGGCCGCGAGGTCGCACGTTCGTCGCTGCCGTGGTCGTGCTCGGCGCCGTGTTCAGCCTCGGTTTTGTGAACGACTTCGGCGGCACGCGCGGGGTCTATTCGGTGTTTGCGGCCCTGCACGCCTGGCTCGAGATCCCGGTGTTGACGTTGGCGTGCGGCCTGCCGCCGCGCTTCCCGACGGCGGCGGGGGCGGCATGAACTGGGCTACGGCGTTCGCCCTCACCTGCGCAGTCGAGTTGCCGATCGTGGCCTGGATCGCCCCGACGAACCTGCGCCGTCGCGCGGCGTGGGATTCGCTCGCCGCCAACCTGCTCACCCATCCGCTGGCGTGGTACCTGTTTGCCTCCGGCGAAATGCCATGGTTGGCCCTCGAAGCCGGCGTCGCCGCCGTCGAAGCCGCGGCGTATGCCCTGGTCACCAAAATGCCGATCAAGCGAGCCGTAAGTGCTTCCCTGGTGGCGAATTCCGTCACCGCGGCAATGTCGTTCCTGGCCTAGGAGCGGCCGCCTGGGTGGCCTTCTGGCCCATGCTCCTTCACCAAAAATGCATGGGCGGTCCGGGGCCCGATTCGGTGACTCCTCCGCCGAGCTGACTATCCTGTCCCACCATGCGGCCAACCCTGCGGCACTATGCCCTCGTATTGCTGAGCGCAGTTTCGACCGCGGCGACGATGGCCGTGGCCCAGACGCCCACGTTCCCCCACCTCGTGCTGGCCGCGCACCCGAGTGGCAACCCCGCCGCCGAGATCCTCGAAGTCGACACCGCGGCGGGCATGTTCGCCTCGCTGGGTCGGTTTCCCGCCGACGTGCTGCCGCCGTTGGCGATCACGATGGATCCGTTTGATCGCCACCTGTTGGTCGCTCTAAACCTCGGCACCAACCTGAGCCGCATCGTCCGGCTCGAACGCACCCCGACCGGCCTCATCCAGTACGCCATGTGCGACGTGCCGGGCGCCGTCTCTTCGATGCACGTGAACGGCGAGTCGCTCGTCGTCGCCAGCGACGGTGGCCAAGGCGTCTGGAACGCGCCGCGGCGCGGTGGCAACGCGAGCCTCGCGCTGGCGCAGGACAACCTGACCGCCATGCACGGCTACGGCGCGAACAGTGCGCCGATCCTCATCGCGTGGACCGGACGACCGGGCACGGGGGCCACGACGTCGGGCACCGCCGTCGTCGATTCGGCGACGGGACAGTTCTACCTCGGACCCGACACCTTCCTGAATCCCACCGGGCTCTTGCTCACGGGCGCCGTCGACCTGCCGACCGGCGTGCCGCGCCAGCTGCTGGCATTTGCCGACGGCAGCTTCTCGTTGTTCACGCCGGCCACCGGCGCCCCCCAGGTCGTCAACACCTCGATCGCCGTGCCCCCTGGTGGCGCGGTCGCGATGTTGCCGGGGCCACTCGCGGGGTTCCCGACCGTGCTCGGGGGCACCGCGCTGCCACGCCTGTATTCGATCGACCCCTTCAGCGGGGCGGTGACGTTCTTGAGTCCCCCGCTGCCCGGTTCTCCGATCGACTTCTGCAGCGGCGGGGCGAGCGGCGCGCAAGGCCTGCAGTTCTCGAATCGCTGCGGCCCGATGACGCTGTTCCAGGGTTGGACCGGCCTCGAACAACCGGGCAGCACCTTCGCGATCACCGTGCAAGGGCAGCCCAACGGCTACGCGGTGATCACGATCGGTCTGCGCGACACGCCGGCGTTGCCGGTGGGCCTGCCCGGCGGTTGCCACCTCGACGTGTCGCCTGATGCCGTCGTCTTCCGCCTGCTGGATGCCCTCGGCAATGGCGCGCAACCGATCCCGGTGCCCGCCGGCCAAGGGCTGCTCGGACTCATCCTCTACAGCCAGTGGCTGCACGCGGATTCGGCCGGCATCTCGGTCTCGGGCGCCGTGGCGCACCAGATCGGTCTCTGATATTCGCCGCAGTGCTTTGCGCTGCTACCGTTCCAGGCATGCAGAAGCGCCCAGCCGCCCTGTTGCTGCTCGCCATGACGATCGTGTTCTGGCCAGCGGTCGGCGGCACCTTCGTCTACGACGATGTGCAACTCATCGTGCGCAACCCCGCACTGCAGAACGGGGACCTCGTGGCGTTGCTGGGCCAACCTCTCTACGGCAGCGCCAAAGGCCTCGAACAGGCGGGGTACTGGCGGCCACTCACCTCGCTCCTGCTCTGGCTCGGCAATCGCCTCGGCGGTGCTGCGGGCATCCATGTCCTGGCGCTGCTGCTCCATGCGGCGGCGACCCTCGTCGCGTTCCAACTCGGCCAGCGGTTGTTCGGCAACGCGCGCCCCGCCTTCTGGCTCGCGCTGCTGTTTGCACTGCACCCGGTGCAGGTCGAAAGCGCGGCCTGGTGCTCGGCGATCAACGACCCGCTCTGGGGCCTGTTCACGCTGCTCGCGATGCACAGTGGCGTCCGCTGGGCTCTTGGCTCGAGCCAGCAGGACCAACGCAGCATGCCCTGGCTCGCGAGCCTCTATTGCCTCGGCGCGCTGCTCAGCAAGGAGAACGCGATCGCCACAGCACCTCTCGTGCTCGTCGCCATCACCAGCGCGCCGCGGGATCCTTCGGCGCCATCCCGCGTCGGCAGGGCCGCCATCGCGGTCACCGCGGGCCTTGCCGTCTGGTGGTTGCTGCGCGCACTCGTCTTCGGCGAGCTCACCGCCGGCCTGTTGCGACCGGCCGCCCCCCCGTCCGCGAATGCGCTGCAGACGCTGACGGCACCAGCCGAACTGCTTGTGCGCCACCTCGCGCTGCTGGTCTGGCCGCATCCGCTCACGCCGTGCCGATCGTTGCCGGCAGCCAGCGTGGTCACCATGGTGCTCAGCGTGGTTCTGGCGCTCGGCATCGGCCTAGGCTGTTTGCTCGGTTGGCGCCGTCTAGCGGGCCCCACGCGCCTCGCGATCGCCCTGCTGCTCGTGCCGCTGGTTCCACCGCTGCTCAGTTGGCAGTCGCTGGGTTCCTACCCGATCGCCGATCGATACCTCTACCTGCCGGCCCTCGGCTTCGCGCTGGCACTCGCACCATTGGCCAACACGCCGCGAACGCGCCTGCTGCCGGGTTTGCTGGCGGCCACCTTTGGCGTTCTGTCGTTCGTGCAGACCTGGGCATGGCACGATCCGCAGCGCTTTGTGCAGAATGCGCTGCAGCACGCGGCGAACGACCCGACGCTGCTCGTGATGGCCGGCGACCAGGCACTGCTGCGCGCCCAGCAAGGTGATCCCGTGGCTCTCGCAACCGCGCAGTCCTGGTATGCAACGGCCGAACGGCTCGCCGCGAACGAGCGCCCCGACCTTCTGCATCGCGCCCTCGCGCCCGCCCGACTTGGCCTCGCGTGGTGCATGCTGATCGAACAACAGGGGCGCCGCGGCAGCCGCACCCCGGCGCTCCTAGCGGCGTTCCAGCGCGCCGTCGATACCGATCCAACGAGCGCTCCCAGCTGGGTCGGGCTCGGGGTTGCCAACGGCATCGCGGGAGCGAACCAGGTGGCAGAACGAGCGTTCCAGAAAGCACTCGAGCTCGACCCCGGCAACCCCGAAGCCCGGCACAATCTGTCGCGGCTGCGCGGCCATTGAGCCAGGCCACGCCGCGCGTTGCCGTTCCTACGACAGCGCGACCGCGTCCGCTTCGCTGCCAAACGCAGTGGTCACATCCCCACAGTGGCGCGCCGGGAAGTGGAACGCAAACTTGGAGCCCTGGCCTTCGCGACTCTGGACCTCGATCACACCGCCGAGGGCCTCACACGCTTCCTTGACGGCAGCAAGGCCAACCCCGCGGCCGGACAGCTGCGATACGACTTCGCGCGTCGACAGACCATCCGCAAACAGCGCCGCCACGAGATCCTCGTGGGTGGTGTACGGCAGCCCGCGCCGTTCTGCCGACTTCGCCACGGCGGCCCAGGCGATGCCCCGGCCATCGTCCTCAAACTGCACGAGCAGCCCTTCACCTGCCAGTTGCGCCCGCAGGCACAAACGGCCGGCGGCCGGTTTGCCCGCGGCGAGGCGTTCGTCGCGGGTTTCGATGCCGTGATCGACGGCATTGCGCACGACGTGCACCACCGCATCCCAGAACGGCCCCATGGCCCTTGGATCAAAGCGCAGCGAGCCGGCGTGCGCCTCGACCGTGATCTCCTTGCCGAGCGTCGCGGCGACGCGGGAAGCCTGCCGCCCCAACCGCGCGAAGACCGTCGCCACGGGCGGGAATGGCCACATTTCGGCCAGACCGATGAGTTCCCGGCGATTCGTGCCGCGCCGCAACTGCTGCAGGAACCTGCTGTGCTCCTCCGCCGTGAGCCACAGCGAGTTCTCGTGGCGCTCGGGCAGGAACTGCCGAATGCGCTGCACGGCGGACTTCCATTCGGCTTGCAGAGCCGGGGCGAACTCTTCGAATGCCTGCCCCTCGGCGAGCGCATCCTCGACCTTGTGGCAGTATTCGGAGTATCCGAGGAAACCGTAGACCGCAGCGTTGCCCTTCAACGTGTGCAGATTGCGCTTGCGACACTGCTCGTCGACCGCCTGCGTCTGCCACGCGACGAGGTTCTCCATCTCGGCGAGGAACCTCTCGAAGTCCACCGGGTCGCGCAGCAGGTTGGCCGTGATGCTCTGCAGCTCGCGCGATTCGCGCTCGGCGCGTTCGCGTTCGAGATCGGCCGTGATGTCGCGCACCACCAGCAGGAACCCCGCCTGGCCACTGCTCTGCTCAAATCGGCGCAGGTCGAGTGCGAGTTCACAATCCCCACGGCGCAGGCGCCGCGGCATCTGCTCGACGAGCAGCTCCAACGGCAGGAAATCATCCGCCAGCTGCTGCCAGCCCAGTTCGTACTCGCAGCGGCGCACCTCGTCGTCCGGGAACAGGTAGTCCCAGACCATCTTGCCATCACCACCACCAAACCAGGCCACCGCCGAGCGCGATTCGCCCATCGAGACCCTGCCCGAGGCATCACAGGGAATCAGGCCATCCCCGGTGCTGTCGAGCACGAGCTTCATGCGGTCGTTCATCGCCGACAAGGAACGTTCGCGGTCGACGATCTTGGCCGACATCTCGTTGAAGGCAACCGTGAGCGTGCCGATCTCATCATGGACCGAAACCGGCACCGCGACCGCCGAACCGGCGCGCAACGCTTCGACACCACCGACCAGCGCATCGACGCGGCGTAGCACGCGCGACACGCCCCACAACGTCACCAGCAACAGCAACAAGCCAGCGCTCGCAATGACGAGCATCGACGAATGCAGGATGCTCTTGCCTTGGGCGAGCAGCGGCCGATCGCGGTCTACGCGCACGAGGAACGCGGGCTTGCCGTAGAGGTCCGGCATCCAGCAGAAGGAGGAGGTGCGTTCTTCCGAGACGGCGAGCGTCTGCACCCCGCGCAGATCCCCCCCCAGCCCCTCCCGCGCCGTTTGCTCGGTAGGGTCGGCGGGTCGCTCCGTGAGCCGCCGGAAGTCGATGGCGAGCCCGGTGAATTTCCGCAACCGCGCCAACCACGCTTCGTCCACGCGCGTGCAGGTCATGAAGCGACCTGGCACCTTGGCGGGCTGTTTGTCCGTGAACTTCACATCGCGCGAAACCGTGATCCACAGCGCATCGTCGACGACCAGGAAGCCTGTCGTCGGGCTGCCCATACGATAGTGCGTCGTCGCATTGCGCAATTCGGCGAGCATGGCGGCGCTGACTTCGCGCACGTTCTCGCGCGCAGCATCCAACTCGACCGCGAGGCTCTCGGTGCCCTCCTGCGGCTTTGCCACGCAGACGACATCCCACCGCAACGCCGCGAGCGCACTCGCCTCGATGTTCTCCTCGACGTAGTTCGGATTGATGCCCTCGACAAAACGCGCCGTAGCATCCCATTCCGCCCAATCCGTCATGCGGGCGAGGCTCTCCTCCACCATCGTGCCGACGATCTCGCGCGTCGAACGCACCGCACGATCGGCATCATTGGTCTCCTGGCGCAGGAAACCGGACATCACCAACTCATCGGTGGCCACGTAGAGCAGCCCGTTCAATGCGGCAACCGCGCCGGCGACGAGCAACAACACCTTGGCTTTGAGGTTCATGGGCTTTCTGGTCCAAAGTCCGGTGTGTGCCTAGAACAGGATCAGATCCCCTTCCCGGCCGATCACTTCTTCCCCGCGCACCAGGTTGGCCACCCGTTCGTGGTCGTTGACCTGGTAGTCGATCCAAACGGTGATGCGAGCACCGTCCTTGGTCACCATCGAAACCCCCTGCAGACGCCCTGGCACGGCCACCGGCAGAATGCGCATCGACGCCAGCACGGTGGGCGTCATCGCCACGACTTCGACGCCGTAGGCAAGCAGGCGATTCTTGAACCGACCCAACATCTGGTTGGCCAACTCGGCGAGCCAGTCACGCTCCGTCGAAGTCGCCACCGGCATGCTCGCGCGCAGTGCGCCGCTCGGCACGCACAGCAGCAACGTGCCACTCACGGCCGCACCGTGGAAACCGACCACCGCGATGCCGTCCCCCGTGCCGTCGCCCGCACCCGCAGGATCTTCGGCAAGCGGCACGCCGTAGGCCTTGAACAGGCCCGTAGCGCTCGTGAACAGCAGATTGTCGATGGTCTGTGCGAGGCCCATGGCACCAGTTCCGCTATTGGCTCGTCAGCTTCTGCACCGCCGCCACCAGGAGCGGCGGCTTGAAGGGCTTTACGATCCAGCCCTTCGCGCCCGCCTGTTTGGCCCGCTGCATCATGGTGGGCTGCCCTTCGGTAGTGAGCATCACGACCGGCACCCGCGCGAGCAGGCCTTGTGCCTGCAACTTGTCGAGCAACTCCAACCCGTTCAAGCGCGGCATGTTGACGTCGCACAGGACCAGGGCGACGTCGAGACCCGCCGTGAGCCGTTCCAAGGCGTCAACGCCATCCACGGCCTCCACGACCTCAAAGCCCGCCGCCACGAGCGTCGCGCCAACGTGCTGGCGGATACTCTGCGAATCGTCAACGACTAGGACGCGCTTACCCATTGGCTGTCCTGTCTATCGACCGTCCTGGGGGGGAACCCTGTAGCAATCGCACCGGGAAGGGGCGCCGCGGCGTGTTTTCCCATGCCAGCGAGAGAACCCGCCGCCACGAACTTGGGTCCAAGCCGCCTGATTTCCCGCGACTTCGCCCAGGCACAGGACGATCCTGTGCTCAATCCAGGCAGCGGTGCACGTACTCCTCATGCCCTCGCAACCTCTCCGCCCCCTCGGGCCAAGCCTCGCCTTCGCCGCCCAGCTCCTGCTTGGGATTGCCGGCACGTTCGGTACCGCCTTGCCTGCGCAGGAGGAGAAACCCCGCCCCAACATCCTGCTGCTCGTCACCGATGACCAGCGGTGGGATGCGATGCGCTGTGCTGGCAACGCACTCGCCATCACGCCCAACCTCGATGCCCTGGCCAACGACGGCGTACGCTTCCGGAACGCGTTCGTGACAACCGCCATCTGCGCGGCCAGCCGTGCGTCGATCCTCACGGGGCGCTACGAGCGTTCCCACCGCTCGACGTTCGGCACCCCACCGCTGCGCGAAGACTGCGTGGTCTCCAGCTACCCCGTGCAACTCCGGAACGCAGGCTATCGAACCGGCTTTGTCGGCAAGTTCGGCGTCGGCACGACGAAGGGCGACCCGGCTCGCATGTTCGACTCGTTTGCGCCACTCGGGCCGGGCTCGTATTGGCAGAAGCAGCCGGATGGCAGCCAACGCCACTTCACGGATATCACCGGCGACCGCGCCGTCGCGTTCCTCGCTTCGTGCACGCCGGACCAACCGTGGTGCCTGTCAATCAGCTTCAATGCGCCGCATGCCGTGGACGGGGATCCACAGCAGTATTTCTGGCCAAAGGCGATGGACACGTGGTACGCGGACACCGTGTTTCCGGTGCCGAAGACGATGGCGCCGGAGCACTTCGCCGCCCAGCAGCCGTTCCTGCAGACCTCGGAGAGCCGCACGCGCTTTCTGTGGCGCTTCGACGAGCCCGAGAAGTACCAGACGATGGTGCGCGGCTACTACCGCATGATCAGCGGCGTGGATGCCGTGATCGGTCGGTTGCGCAAAGAGCTGCAGACTCGTGGGCTCGCGGACAACACGGTGATCGTGTTCTGCTCTGACAACGGCTACTTCCTCGGCGAACGCGGCTTTGCCGACAAGTGGTATGCGTATGAGCCGAGCGTGCGCATACCACTGATCCTCGCCGACCCGCGCCTACCAGATATTCGCAAGGGAACCACGTGCGACCTGATGGCGCTCAACGTGGATCTGGCGCCGACGGTGCTTGACCTGGCCGCATTGCAAGCTCCCAAGCACTACCAGGGTCACAGCCTGATGCCGCTCGTGCGCGGTCGGGCGCCCGTCGATTGGCGAACGGATTTCTTCTACGAGCACCTGTTCCACCACAAGTCGATCCCGAAGAGTGAAGGGGTTCGCACGGAGCGCTTCACCTACCTGCGTTGGTTCGAGAGCGACCCGCTGCAGGAAGAGCTCTACGACCATCAAGCCGACTTCGACGAGGTGCAGAACCTGGTGCATGTTCCAGCGTACGCCGAGGTGCTGGCAAAGCTGCGCACCCGCACCGATGCGTTGCGCGATCAATACGCGGCGGCAATGCCAGCCAGCAAGTGAACTAGCCGCAACTGCCGCAGCCGCCACTTCCGCAGAGCCGGGCTTCGATCGCCTTCGAGGTCGGCGTGATCGACAGCCCCCCGAGCGCCGTACAACGCAGTTCGCGCGCCATGTTCTCGCTGATCGCCCGATGCGCATCGAGCACTTCGTCGAGCGGGATCAGGTGGTCGTAACCCGACAAGGCGATGTTGGCGCACGCGATCGCATTCGCGGCCCCGGCGATATTGCGGCCCAGGCACGGCGCCTCGACGCGGTTGGCGATCGGATCGCAGACGAGCCCAAGCACGTTCTGCAGCGCATGGCTCGCCGCCGAGAGGCCCTGCGCGGCCGTTCCGCCAGCCAGCTCGACGAGCGCCGCCGCAGCCATCGCGGCCCCCGCCCCGGTCTCCGCCTGGCAACCACCAACCTCGGCCGAGAAACTCGACCGGGTGGCCACGAACACCCCGATCAGGCCCGCCGCCAGCATCGCACGCAGGGTCACCTCCTCCGACGCACCAACCGCCTCGGCGGCCGCAAGGCACGTCGCGGGGAACGTCGCGCACGAACCGGCGGTCGGCGCAGCGACGATCACGCCCATCGAGCTCTTCACCTCCATGAGCGCGGTCACATAGAGGATCGCACGATTGAGGATGCCACCATCGAGCAGCTTGCCAGTCTCGAGCAAAGCCGCAAACCGGTGGCTCTGTCGCGGCAGGATACGATCGGCATACTCGGTGCCCAGCAGCCCCTGCTTCACTCCGTCGCGCACGATCGTGAGAATGCGACTCATTTGCGCCAACACGGCCGGCCGGTCGATGCCGCCGCGAGCGCATTCGTAGTCGAGCGCATACTCCGAAAGCTTGCGCTGCGTCGGGTCGGCCGTGGCCACCATCTCCCCGGCGTGCAGGAACGGCACAGTAAGCCCTTTGCGCGAACGCACGGGCAGCACGGCACCTAGCCGGCGCACACGCGACACCGCTGGCAGCGCCGCCACCTCGGCCTCGGTGAGGAACGCCTGCGCCTTGCAGACCACGAGCACGGGCTTCGTGCCGGTCACCGCGACTTCGTCGAGATCCGCGCGCGCCGCGAGGGCCAGCGCAGTCGTTCGCCCGTCATCGCGCACATAGAGCAGGGTGACGTCGTTGTCGCCATACAACGTCACGGGGGCGCCATCGATCGAGACCACTTCGATCATGCCACCACCCGTCGACAACGCGACGAGGCGGTGTTCGACGCCGCCCTTCTGCAGGGTCAGGCGGTACGTGTTGGGGTGCGGGTCGTGCAACGTCGCGATGCGGATCTCGAGCTGGATGCCGGCGGCGCGCAGGGCCGCCGCGGATTCCGGCAAACGCGCATCGTCCGCTTCCCAGCCGAGCAGCCCACCAAACAAGCCCATGTCCGAGCCCTGGCTCTCGTGCGTCGTCGCGAGCGAGCCTTCGGTATCAAACTCGATGAGCACCGAGTCGGGATCCCCACCACACAGGTCGCGCGCCAGCCGGCCGATGCGCACCGAAGCCGCCGAATGCGAACTGGACGGCCCGCGCATGACGGGACCGACGACGTCGTTGAAGATGCTGGGAGGCAGAGTCGTAGGCATAACAGAGCTCGGGAGGATCAGCGGAACGCGGACACGGGCTTGGGCACGACGCCGAGTTCGGCGTAGTCAAAACCGCTGTCGAGTGGATCGTAGGGGCCAACGAGGTCGACGTTGTTGGCAGGCGGAATCTGGTCTTCGAGACCAAGGCACCAGTAGACCGCGTTGATCGAAAGGCGGCGCAATCCGGCACTCTGATAATCCCGCGCGCTGCCCATCGTGCAGTGGAACACACGCGCGGGCAGACCCTTCTGGCCCGTCCACGTCTTCGTCCACGCAATCGGCAGAGGCTCCTTCTCCGGATTGGGTGCGTCGTCGTGGTTGCGACCGACCAGGGGCTGCCCGTAGACAAGCGCCGTACAATCCGCTGGCAGCGCCTGCCCTTCGGGGTAGGTGCGATAGACGTCCGACTGGCCCCAGATGTCCACGACGCCGCGCAGGATCGGGTTGCCCTGCTGCGCCTCGACCAGGATGCCGCGCGTCGAATCCTGATGCCAATTGCCGTGGTGGTTGCGGAACGTGCCACCGAGCACGTCCTCGCCAAACCGCACCGGCTTGCCGTTCACGACGTACGGGAAGTTCTGCAGGAAACCGTGGTTGGCCGTGCGGATCGCGACGATCGGCTTGCCGGAGTCGAGATACTCGATCACGGGCCGGATCTGCTCGTCAGACAACGTGATCATGCGACTGAACAGGATCATGAGGTCCGCACGCTGCAGATACTCGATGCCGGGGATGTCGTGCACGATCGCCTTGTCTTCCTGCCGCGTCTTCTGCGTCGGATCGACGAGGCCATCCTGGTTCTGCGCAAACAGCACGGTGCAGTCAAATCCGTGCCGTTCGGACAGGATGCGCGCGAGCATCGGCAGCGCTTCTTCACTGCGGTATTCCTGATCCGCGGCGATGAGCACGATGTGCTTGCCATGGCCAGACCCCTCCGCGCCGCGATAGGTAAGCCAACGTGGGCTGTCGGGCACGGGATGCGCATGCATGGCGCAACCCGCCAGCACGAACGAGAGCGACGCAAACAGACGGTAGGTCACTTGGGGATCCGGTTCAGGGTGTAGTAGGCGTGTTTGTGCAACAGCGGCGCGCCGGCCGCGGAACGTACGCCAGCAAGGTCGAACTCGTGCACATGGCCGAGCACCATGCCTTCGACGGTGAGGTGCACACGCTTGCCGTCGGGCTGCAGTTCCGCGCGCACGACGCGAGGTCTGGTCTGGTCGACTTCGGGGCTGCCGTACTCTTCCTGGTAGATGTGCGTGTAACTCGACACCTGGTAGTTGTCCGGCACGACCGCGGCGCGCGCATCGACGGGCAGCGTAAACGTGACCAGGAACCCATCGCGCTGCACCTCGATGCGTTCGATCTCAAACGGCGTCCTACCGGTCCATTCGAGCCGTTCGAGCACGTACTGCCGATTGCCGCGCACAGGCCAACCGCGGTTGGTACCGCCCGTGATCAGGTAACCCTGCGGGGAGAACTCGACCGCGAGAATGCCGTTGCCGAGCCCCTCGCGGAACGGATAACAGGCGCCTTGCCAGACGCCGTCGACAAGCTCCGTCGTCGCGCGCATCACGATGCTGAGGCTGTAATCGCCGAGGAACAACTGGCCCGCAAACGGCCCAAATCGCCCATTCGTGGCATCCGGCCGGAACGTGGTGATCGACTGCCCCATCTTGCGGTAGGGGAACACCACGGCGTACGGCACCAGTTGTTCGACCCGTTCGCACTCCGTGCGCAACCGCGACTGCGAATGTGGCTCGATGGGCTTCTTGCCCATCCCCGCAGCCAGCGGCAGGTCGTACGCCGGGAAGCTGATCGGATGCCCCTGGAAGCTGCCAGGCTGCAAGTGCTTCAACGAACACGAACCGTTCCACGGGCCTTGGCTCTCGGCATAGAACATCACGCCGTGTTCATTGGGGGCTACGCCGCCAGCGCTGCGAATGCCGCTTGCGATCGGGATCGAACGCCCATCCGCAGTGATCTGGAACGCCCAACCGCGGAACGGCGCACGGTAGTGGTACGATTCGGAAAGCCCCAACACGACATAGACGCTGCCATCGGGCTGAACGGGCGAACCCCACGCAAACTCGTGGTAGTTGGCAAACCCCCAGACGTCGCTCCGGTTCTCGAACCGATCCGCGCGGCCATCTCCATCCCGATCGGTGATACGGGAGAGCTCGGTCTGCTGCATCGCATGGAACGCGCTGTCGCGGTAGCCGAGGCCCAACACTTCGTCGAGCCCACTCGCAAACGTCTGCACGCGCGGCGCCGGCCGTTCGTCGAACGCACCCGAAACCAACAGGATCTCGCCGCGGCGTGTGCCGACGGCAAGGCGCCCGTCGGGCAACATGCAGAAACTGCCGACTTCGAGCGCCAATTCGCGCGGCAGCGGCACTTCGACGAGGCGGTAGTACTCGGCTTCCGCCCGACCCGTGCCCCACGCGTCGCCGAGCTCCTGCGCCGACAACGTGGCCGCGCCGGCGAACAGAGCCACCATCGATCCCTGGAGCACGTTCACTTGCCACCCTCCTGCCACGAGTATTCGAGCACCAGTTCGCTGCGCCCGCTGGTGATCGCGAGGTCACAGATCAGTTCGCGTTCGTCGCCCGCGCTGCGGATGCGCGCCGAACCCGCCGGCACCGTGATCTGCAACTGCTTGCCGACCTGCATGCGGCCGCCACCGAGATCCTGGATCTCCGCCGCGCGAGCCGCGCGGAACGACAGCGTCGTGTCTCGAGCACTCGTGAAGGACAGCGTACGACGCAGCCTTGGCAGTTTGTCGGGCACTGGCACCTCGATCGAAGCATCGGCGATCTCGACCTCTTCGCAGACGTAGCGGAACGTCGGCCGCTGTTGCGCATCAAGATCGTAACCCAGGAAACGTTGTCCAAGCTCGCGCCGCGATACCTCGGGCCACGGCGCGTCGGCACTCGCCAGCCCAACGAAGCACGGCCCGTTTGGCAGCGCTACACGCTCCTTGCCGAGAATGCGCGCTTCGCCACTGCCTTGGCCGGTCCACACAGGCGACGCATCGACGAACTTGCCCCACCAGATCTGGTTCTGGCCGAGCCGCTCCGCATCGAACGTGAAGTTGACGCCACCCGGCAGACCGACGCTGATGCCGCGTTTGCCCGTGTTCTGCACACTGCGCCGCAGCAGCACCGCTTCGCTGCCAACTTCAAGTTCGATCGGCGGCCGCCGCATGCCGCGCGGTTTGCCCACATTGCGCCCTTGCGCGAGGTAGTGCCAGATCGCCTCGATCTGCTTCGTGGTGTCCCCACCACCAAGTTCGGGCCGCGTCGTCACGCCATCGGGAAAGAACTGCGGCATCAACGTGCCGGGCTTGAAGCGGAACGGCGTCCGCAGAAAGTGCGCGAACCACTGCGGTCGCAGACGCTGCGCGGTCGACTCGACGAGATCGATCGCCCCCATCGTGCCGACCTTCTCCCCGGCGAACAGGTGGCACGTGATGCAGTTCATGCCCTTGTCGCCGACCAGCTCCCGACCAAGATCCGTGACCGCGCGCGCCGACGCTTCGTCCTCGGGCAACGGCGCGATCGAGAGCGGCGGCAGGCTATCGGTGCGTTCCAAGGCCGACGCAAGTTCGGCTGCGCACGCGGCCCCGAAACCCGGCATGCGCGTTCGCAGGTAGGGCCGCGCCGCCTGGCCATTGGCGATCGCATCCTCGAGCCAGGCGCGCTGCAGTTTCGCGCCAACCCCCGTCAACGTAGGCGGAATGCGGCTTTCGAGGCCGATGCTCGGATCCGTGCTGAGGAAGTGCTCACTGCGTTCGGGCACCACGCCGCCGAGTTCCCCCCGGGTGTGGCACGCCGTGCAGTGACGGGCCACGAGCCGAACCTGCAGCAGCGCTTCGTCAGCGAGTGGCTCGGCCTGGGCGGCCAGCGCCGCGCGCACGTCCTGCACTTGCGCCGCCGACAGCGCGTAGAACGGCCACCCACCGACCTCGCCCGACAAACAGCCGCGACTCGCGTCGAGTTCGGGCAACGGCTTGCCACCGCGCGATGGCATTCGCTGCGCATCCGGCAACGCGTGGCACTGCGCACAGCCGCGTTCGGCAAACAGCGTGCGCCCGGCGGCCACCTGAGTCGGATCCACGGGCGCAGCCACCTGCGCAGCCGAGGCCTTCTGCAGCAGGTAATGACTGATTTCGTGCGCCTCATTCGGCGACAGGTGCAGGTCCGGCATACGCGCCGCTGGCCGCGCTTCGTGAGGCTGCTGCAGGAAGGCGCGCAGCGAGGCCAGCGTGTATTTCTCGGCCAGCGGAGCCATCGGCACCGAATCCGCCAGCGACACCTCAACGCCCTGTTCGTCGCGCGGCGCGTGGCACGCAACGCACCCAACGGCGTGAAAGACCTCCCGCCCGCGCAACGCGGCCTCACGATCGCTCGACTCGGTTGCGGGCCCGGCGGCCGAAAACGAGCGCAGGTAGTGCGCAAGCGCCATCGCCGCCGCAGCCCGGTCCGCATCGGAACGTTCGCGCAGCAGATCCGGCATCGTCGTGCCAGCTTCCACGGTCAACGGATCCGCGAGGAAGTGCGCGAGATAGTCCGTTTGCACACGAGTCCCCACCGCGAGCAGATCCGGCCCAGGCGCCACTTCGATCGTCGGCCTCGCCTCGCCCGCACGAGCACGTTCGGCGTGGCACGCCACGCAGCCAAGCTCGCCAAGCAGCACAAGCCCCCGTTCGCGCGGCGGCAACCCCGCATTGGCCACGATCGGCGCTTTCGCCGGCCGCGCAGCGGGCGCCACCGGCCGTTCTGCACACCCGTGCAGGCCCAACACGAGCAGTAACGCAACGAGGGCGGCCACCAGCACTGCAGCGCGCCGAACCATGCGGGATTCCATGGACGAGGTGGCGCCATGGACCGGGGCGCCCGCCGGGACGGGGGTGCGCGGACCCTACTGGAAGGCACGATCGTGGTCCACGCTCCCCTCCACCTTGGGTGCAGGACTTTGTTGTGGGTTTCCCGCGGACATGGCCACGAAAGACGCCGCCGATGCCCGCTATCGTGCACCAATGTTCGCCATGCCGACGCGCCACGCTGCGTGGATCTGCCTCGCCGCCCTAGCTGCTTGCCAGACGGCAGCCACCAAAGCGGCTCCACCTGGCAAACGCCTGCCCAACATCGTCATTCTCTACGCCGACGACCTCGGCTACGGCGACCTCGGCACCTACGCGCTCGACTCGAAGATCCCAACGCCCAACCTGGATCGCCTCGCGGCACAGGGCCTGCGTTGCCTCGATGCACACAGTTCGTCGGGCATCTGCACACCCAGTCGTTATGCGCTGCTGACGGGGCGCCATCACTGGCGCCAGTTCCACGATATCGTCGACTCGTTCGGGCCGTCGGTGTTCCAGCCGGGACGGCTCACGATGGCGGACATGTTGCGCGAACACGGCTACCGCACCGCCTGCATCGGCAAGTGGCATTTGGGCTGGGATTGGCAGGCGCTCCAGAAGCCCGACGCGAAGCAGGTGCAAGAGAACGGCAAACCAGCAGGCTTCCTTGCGTCCGCGTTCGACTGGCAGAAGCCGATTCCCGACGGCCCGTGCGCACACGGCTTCGACCACTACTTCGGCGATGACGTGCCCAACTTCCCTCCCTACGCGTGGATCAAGAACGACCGCGTCGTGGTGCCGCCGAGCGTGCCATTCACGCCGGACCCCAAGCCCGACGAGGGCACCGCAGAGGGGCGCGAAGGCCCGATGGTCGCCGGCTGGCGGCTCGATGCCGTGATGCCGACGCTGACCGAACACGCCATTGCGTGGTTGCGCGAACAGACGGGGCAAGAACAGCCGTTCTTCCTCTACTTCCCGTTCACCTCGCCGCATGCGCCAATCGTGCCGACCGCCGAATGGAAGGGGCGCAGTGGTGCGGGGCCCTACGGCGACTACGTGATGCAGACCGATGCGACGGTTGGCGCCGTGCTGCAGACACTCGACGAACTCGACCTCGCCGACAACACGATCGTCGTGTTCAGCTCCGACAACGGGCCCGAGATCTTCGCCTACGACCGTATCCAGAAGACCGGGCATCACAGCACCGGCGAACTGCGCGGCCTCAAGCGCGACGTGTTCGAAGGTGGCCATCGTGTGCCGATGCTCGTGCGCTGGCCCGCCGTGATCGCCGAAGGCGCCGTGACCGACGCGCTGATCGGCCAGGTAGATCTGATGGCAACGTTTGCGGCCCTCGTTGGCCACCCACTCCCCGCCAATGCCGCCGAAGACAGTTTTGACCTCTTGCCGCTGTTGCGCGGCGAACAGGACAACGTGCGCGATTTCCTCGTGCACAACACCTACGCGAACAAGTGGGCGATCCGCCGCGGCGACTGGCTGCTCGTCGACAGCAAGGACGGCCTGCACCGCAAAGAGCCTGATTGGCAGAAGAAGGCCGAGGGCTATCTCGACAACCCGCATCCCGTAGCGCTCTACGACCTGCGCGCCGATCCTGGCCAAAGGAACAACGTGAGCGCCGAGCACGCCGCAATCGTCGCCGAACTGCAAACCCTGCTGCACCGCCTGCGCGAACAAGGCCACAGCGCGCCGCGCCTGCAGCGCCCATGATTGCCGGCCCGCGCTCTTCGACCTCGGATTCTCAATCTGTGCGCTATCGTGCTGCCATGGCACGATCCCTGATGCTGGCGGCTTTCGTTGTTTCTTCGTGGCTCCCAGCACAGCAAGACGCCGCGGCGACCCCGACCGGCTTCCTCAGTGAAACGGTGCACATCGGCACCACCGACTACCCGTACGTGCTCTACGTGCCGCGCAACTACACGCCCGAACAGCGCTGGCCCTTGATCCTGTTCCTGCACGGCGCCGGCGAATGCGGCAACGACGGCATGCTGCAGGTCGCGGTTGGCCTCGCCCCCGCGATGATGAAGGCGACCGCGGAGTGGCCTTTCCTCGTGCTGATGCCGCAGAAGCCCGACCGCCGCAGCGCCTGGGAGGATCACGACGAGGCGCTCATGGCGATGCTGAAGAAGACGCAGCACGACTACGCCGTTGACGAACGCCAGCAGTTCCTCACCGGCCTCTCGCAAGGTGGCCACGGCACCTGGGTGCTCGGGGCAAAGCACAAGGACCTGTGGGCGGCGATCGCGCCCGTTTGTGGTTACGCCAACGCCACGGAAATCGCCCCTGCGCTCACGCAGATGCCAATCTGGTGCTTTCACGGCGATGCCGACAAGGCCGTTCCCGTGCAGCAATCGAAGGATCTGACCGCCGCGGTGCAGCAGGCCGGCGGCCACGCCGAATTGACGATCTATGCTGGCGTCGGCCACAACAGCTGGGAGAAGGCCTACGGCGAAGCCGGGCTCGCCGATTGGTTCCTCGCGGCGGGTGCGGAGCGCATCGTGCGTGGATACCTCGCAAAGCCTGAATCCCTGGCCGACTGCCGCATCCATCTATCAGACTCCTCGCTCGATGCGGATCGTGCAGACTCCCCCACCGTCACCCGAGAATGGCATCTCGAACGCAAGGGCGGTCGGCTGGAATGGCGCGACGTGCTGCTCGACCCGAAGTCGCAGGGCCAGGCACCCCAGAAGCGACAAGGCTCGCTCGAAAGTGACGGACTCTTCCGGGAGAACCTGCAGAGAATGCTCGATGGCGGCACCTTCCGGATGCGCAACGCCTTGAACCCGCCGGGCACGCGGGACACCCGGCACAAGCTCACCCTCGACATCGAACTCCACGGCGACAGCGGCCCATTCCGGTTCCGCCGCGAATGGAGTGCGACCGGTTTTGATTGGCAGGGCCCGAAGACCGGGCCCTTGGAGGCCTTCGCGTTCTGCATCAGCGAACTCCGCTGACGACCGCCCCACGGGCGCGCAACCGGCACCGTAGGCCCAATGCCGCAGTGACACGGGGAGTTCGCCCAGACCTGTAGCGGAATAGTCGCTACCCGGTCCAGCGCTAGATTTCGTCTAACCTTTGACTTTCTCTAGCTTCGGACTAGATTTGGACAACAGAACCTCCACGGTGCAGCGCCCCTCTGTGCCGACTCCCAGGGCCATCCAACGCGGGGCAAAGCACTCCCAGAGACCACGCAACCTCCCGTCGCAAACCCCCAGCGCCCCTGAACCCACACCAACCAGACCAACCCAACCCAAGGACAATCCCATGCCAGACCTCGAGAAGAACCTCCTGTTATCCGCCGCTGGACCACACCGGTCCTCCCCCGGTCTCCGCCTTCGCGGCCCCAATTCCATCTGGCTGCTTGCGCTCCTCGCGGGCGTCAGCGGCTGCGCGTCCTCGGGCAATCACGGCCCCCACCACGCCAACGCCGCAGCAAGCGCCGGCAAGTGCCCGGTCATGAACCACGACTCCACAAGCCACGATGCCATGAACCAGAACCCGAAGACCGACGGCGACACCAGCGCGCGCAACACTGCAGCCGGCGTCATGACGACCGAAGACTGGTGGCCCAACCAGCTCAACCTGAAGATCCTGCACCAGAACCCACCCGCCGGCAATCCGATGGGCGCGGACTTCGACTACGCGGCCGAGTTCCAGAAGCTCGATCTCGCCGCGCTGAAGAACGACATCGCGACGATGCTGACGACGTCGCAGGATTGGTGGCCCGCCGACTACGGCAACTACGGCCCGCTGTTCATCCGCCTCGCCTGGCACAGCGCGGGCACCTACCGTGTGTCCGACGGCCGCGGCGGTTCGTCCGACGGCACGATTCGCTTCGCACCGCTCAACAGCTGGCCCGACAACGCCAACCTCGACAAGGCGCGTCGCCTGCTGTGGCCGATCAAGCAGAAGTACGGCAGCAAGATCTCGTGGGCGGACCTCATGATCCTCACGGGCAACACGGCCCTCGAGTCGATGGGCTTTACGACGTTTGGCTACGCCGGTGGCCGCGCAGACGTCTGGGAACCGCAGAGCGACGTGTTCTGGGGCCCCGAGAGCCAGTGGCTTGGCGCAAAGCGCTTCTCGGGCGATCGCCAGCTTGCCAACCCGCTGGGTGCCACGCAGATGGGCCTCATCTACGTGAATCCCGAAGGGCCGGACGGTGTTCCCGATCCGATGGCCGCCGCGCGCGATATCCGCACGACGTTTGGTCGCATGGCGATGAACGACGAGGAGACCGTGGCGCTCATCGCGGGCGGCCACACGCTCGGCAAGGCCCACGGCGCGGCCAACCCCGGCAAGCACGTCGGCCCCGAACCCGAAGCGGCGAGCCTCGAAGCGCAGGGCCTCGGCTGGAAGAACACGTACGGCACCGGCAACGCCGGCGACACGATCACGAGCGGCCTCGAAGGCGCTTGGACCGCAACCCCGGTGCAGTGGTCGCAGGGCTACTTCCGCAACCTGTTCCGCTACGAATGGGAACTCACGAAGGGCCCCGGCGGCGCGCAGCAGTGGAAGCCGAAGAACGAGAACGCACAGGCCGACGTGCCGGACGCGCACGACCCGAACAAGTCGCACCTGCCGATCATGTTCACGACGGACATCGCGCTCATCACGGACCCCGCCTACCGCAAGATCTCGGAGCGCTTC
>JADZDL010000536.1 GCA_020851075.1 Planctomycetota bacterium
CCGTAGCCGCGCCCGGTCCACCGCCGTGTAGATCGTCGTTGAATCGATCGACGCGTGGTTCTGCGCGGCGTGGACGAGCCGCAGGTCGCCGGTCCGGGCGAGCAGGTCGGTCGCGAAGGCGTGCCTGATCGAATGCGCGCTTTTGCCCGTGATCCTGGCCTTTGCGAACCAGCCGGCGAGCCGTCGCTGCGCGTGCCTCGTGCTGATCCGGGCGTCCTTCGCGAGGAACACCGGCCCCTTCCGGCCGGCAACGAATCGCCGGAGCTCTTCGCCGAGGGCCTTCGGCAGCATCACCACGGCCGGCTTGTCGTTCTTCGTGCAGCGCATCGCGAGCTCGCCGTGTGCGAAGTCGAGGTCCGACACGTCGAGGGCCAGCGCGGACCCGAGACGAACTCCGGTGCCGAGAAGAAGGCGCACCAACACCCGGTCTCGTTCCGCCTCGCCCCCGGTCGCGGCGGCAAGGACGGCGAGCAGCCGCTCCTGTTCGTCGGCGTGGAGCGCGCGGGGCGCCGGGGCAGTGCATCGTGCCCGGCGGAGCATCCTTGCCGGGTTCTGGGCTACGAGCCCGCTGAGGTGCAAGTGCGCGGCGAAGCACCGGACGCTGGTGCGCATCGCGTTGGTGCTGGTGGCCTTCTTCGGGCCGCCCCGGCAGCTTGACCGGGCGGCGTCGGAGGCGAAGAACGTGGCCAGGACCGTGGGCGTCAAGTCGGCGACGTCGGTGCCGGTGCCGGTCGCGGCGAGCCAGGCCACCAGGGCGTTGCCGTGGCGGCGGTACTGGCCCACGGTGTGTTCGGAGCGGCCATCGGCTCGGAGTTGGAGAAGGAACGCTTGGAGTGCGGCTTGGAGGTTCACGGCCACACTGAGCCATGGCCGCGCCGAGCGCATCAAGGCGCATTTCCGGTTTGCGGCCCGCAGCAGGAACCGCTCCATGCCGTAGCAGGTGGGCGAACTTCCCAGCGGCACATTCGGCAGGAAATGCGACTTTGATTCGGGCGATGTCCCCGGCTGCCAAAGGGATACGACAGTTCCAGCAGGGCCCCACCACGGGATCTCGCAACCAGCTCCGGTTGCGTTGTCGGGCACCTTCGCGAGCCCGTCAACGGGGGATGCGCCAGCGGTATTAACGTACGCATCGAACGGGAGGACCGGTTTCAACCACAGTGCGATCGGCGCCGTCGGTCGTAGGGCAGAGGCAGAGTCACATCGGTTCTGATGCGGTTCCGATGCGGTTCCGATTCGGTTCCGATGTGTTCCCCTTCCCGTCGGCGCCGGGCGTGGATACACTTGCGTCACGTGGCAACGCGGCGCGATTCGAAACAGCTGACCATCCACACGACGGTCGAGATTTGCCGACACCTGGATCGTCTCGTGGAGACGGGGCTGTTCGGAAACAGTCGGTCCGCAGTCGCCGAGCGCCTTCTCTCGGAGAGATTGCTCGCGGCTTTGAAAGATGCCCAAGTCGCAGGATTGCTGGTGGACCGCGAGGCCGCTGGCGATCGAGGGGCTGATCGCTAACGTGTTCGCCCCTCTCTCGTCGGCTTCCGCTTTCGTCCCAAGGAGGAACCAAGATGACCAAGAGTAGAGATCGTAAAGGAGACGGCCAGCGAAGCGGTCCGGTGGGCCTGCATTCGCTGCCGACGGACTCGGATGAGCTTCGGACAGCCGAAAGCGTCTCTCAGCAGGAGATCGACGACGCGATCGAGCGCGCGCGGCGCGCGTTGGAGGAGCTGGAGAGAGCACCGAGGCAGACTGTCTGCATCGATTCTACTCTCCGCTTCGGTTGATCGGAGCGAGCTGTGGCGGCGGAGGTTCCAATGATGAGCGCGGTCGAGTTCTGTGACTTCAGTCTAGAGGCTTTGATCAACGCTCTCGGCCTCGGCGTCACAACGGACTATCTAGGCAACTACCTATTGGACTTAGGCGCGACTGCGGTGCTCCGTGAGCCGCACTACGTGGACCGCCACTACCTGGACGAGTACGCGAACTACTACTCACGGTCGTTCAGGCCACCGGCAGTGCACTGCTCCCGTCTGCACTTCTTCGCTGGCTGGACAGCCGAGGAGTTGCGACAGCAGTGTGTGGACGCAATCTCTGGGTCAGACCGTCGTTGGGACGTGGAGCGACAACTCACCGACAACTACCTTGGTTTCATCGTCCGTCGGCCACTCACCGGCGCCCCGGTAGGGCGCACCGTTCTGCGCACATACCCTGCCGACGGACGCCGTCACTTCGAGGTGGCGCGGGTTTACTCGGTGCATCTGGCTGGGCTCAAGCTGACGGTCAACGGACTCGCGTTCCAGAACCAGGATCGTGGGGCTGCTGTCTGCGCATCCACTGCGCTATGGAGTTCACTCCAGAGCGTCGCGAGGGTCTCGGGTAACCGCACACCAACACCGAATGCGATCACGGCTGCAGCGGGTAGTCCCTTTCCAGCGACAGATGGTTTGAGCGCTTTTGCGATGGCGACCGCGCTGCGCAAGCTCGGCTACATCGCCGACCTGTTCGGACCAAGCGGGAACCATGACTGGTTTCGCGCGCTACTGGTCGCGTGTCTCGACTCTGGTCTTCCCGTCGTGCTTCTCCTTGTCGGTAATGGGATCGGCCATGCAGTGGCGGTGACCGGGTACAGCGAGCCTGAGAATGTGAAGCAGATGCGGACCCCGGGCAACGGAGTGATTCCCATGCTCTCTGCGGGGCTGAGCATCGTCTACGTTCATGACGACAACCTCGGTCCTCATGCGCACTACAAATTGCTCGACGTCGCTGATTCCAACAACGCGCCGCAACTGGTTTTGGAGCGAGGCAATGCGCAAAACCCTCGCCCCACCAGTTGGAAGGTCGATCGCCTGACTGTGGTCGCCGCGCTGGTCCCCAAGCCAGAGAAATTGCGTTTGTCGGTGCCCGATCTCCTGAAGAACTCCGTGGTGTTCCAGCACTTCCTCTCCTTCGTTCAGCCGAGCGTGTTTGACGTCAAGCGACTGAACTATGGCGCCCGTTTCGATAGCGGGATCGAGGTCAAGTCCCGGATAGCAGGCGGACACTTCGAGGACGAATCGCGTCAAGCGTTCTTGCTTGGAACGAACCTACCTCGGCATGTCGGAGTGCTGACGGCGTCAGACGACGGGGCACCTTTCTGCGATCTGATCATGGACGTTACGGAGGTGGACCGTTTGCCTGGAGTCCCCTCTCTGCTGGCGGTCATCGCCCACGCGGTTCCGAAGGATCATCCGTTGGGTCGTCTGTTGGGACGGCTTGCGCAGACGCTGGAGATTCCGATTGTCTACCGTCGGGCCTGAGTTGAGCATTCGGAATCAGCTCTGTCGCACGAGACCGGTTCTCCGCGCCATCTCCGATACCACGAACCCTGTGCAGGTTTGAACTTCGGCACGGGGTCGCCCCCCGTCGAAGGCTTTCTTTGGCGCGACCGAGTCTTGTCGCATGCCAAAGGCAATGCGCCCTCGACCATCCGTTTTCCGACGGTGAATAACGGTGCCGGGCGCGGCCTCAGCTCGGAAACCGAAGGCCAAACCGCCGATTGTCGGGCGTTCTCGTGGTTGGCA
>JADZDL010000537.1 GCA_020851075.1 Planctomycetota bacterium
CCACCGTGTTCTCGTCGGCGTAACGATGCAGGTTGTGTTCGTTGAGCGCCTGGCCCATGACCTCGTAGGTCTGGAACAGGATGTGCGGCAGACTCGCCTTGTACGGGATCTTCACGTGCAGGTCGCGATGCGACAGATCCACACCGATGATGAGGTCCGCGCGGCGGGCCCGCGCGATGCGCAACGCGAGGGTTTCGGTCATGCCGCCGTCGACGTAGTGATCCCCCCCGATCTCAGCGGGCTCGAAGATCGTCGGCAGGCATGCACTGGCGTAGACGGCGTCCGCCACCGGCATACGTTCGCTGCCGGGCAGGCCAAAGAATCGCGAGGCACCAGTGGTCAGCGACAGCGCGTTGCAGAAGAACGGCCGCGCGAGCTCGTCGAAGGCTCCGTGCGGCAACCAGCGTTTCAGCAAGTGATGGAACGCGCGCCCCTTGTAGACCGACGGGTGGCGGTAACCGCGCACGAGAAACTTCAGCAGGTTGAGGCGGAAGTAGTCCTTGAGCGAGATCTCGCCCGCGACTTCTTCGATCTGGCGGCTGTCGAGGCCGGAGGCGTAGAGCGCCCCCATCACGGCGCCCATGCTCGTGCCGACGACTTCGTCGACCTGCAGGCCGAGCCGTTCCATCGCCCGAATGACGCCGATGTGGCAGAAACCGCGCATGCCACCGCCACCGAGCACCAGCACCGTCTTGCGCGGGCGGATCGGCTCGCCGGCCCGCGGTGCGGCGAGGGAAGCGCCCTTGGCATCGCCCTGGTCGACGGATCCGCCCTCGTTGCCGGGCCCCTGATGCAATAGCGGAGTTCTCACTTTGGCGATGGTGGCAGAGCCCGGTCCGGGACCGGCGGCGCCACAACAGTCTCTAGATCGACCAAGCAAGGAGGTTGCCTGAAGACCGCAACCCGAAGCAGCCGACAAGCTAGTACAGGGTCAGAAGGGAGGCCTTGCGATCGATGACAACTTGGACAGCTTTGCAGCGGCTATCGCGCGCTGAGCAACAAACGTTGCAGGACCACCTCCTGCAGCGCTACGTGCGCGAGTATCTCTTTCCCTTCTCCCCGTGGTACCGGGAACTGTTCCAGAAAGCCGGGGTGCGCCCCGAACAGATCCGCACGGTCGACGACCTGCGCCGGTTGCCACTGAGTCAAAAGCGCGATCTGCTGCCGACGGCCGACGATCCGCAGCGTTTCCGCAAGTTCATCCTGCAGCCCGATCCCGCGTCCGTGAAAGCCGCGTGGCCACTGCAGAAGAAGCTGCCGCTGCTCTGGACCAAATGGACGCAGGGCACCGCCGCGGTGAAGAAGCAGCTGCGCGCCGAGTTTGCGCCGTGCTTCATGACCTTCACGACCGGGCGCTCCGCGGAGCCGGTGCCGTTCTTCTACTCGCCGCACGACATCAAGAACCTGCACACGACCGGTTCGCGCCTCGTCGACATCATGGGCCTGCTGCCCGACTACCGCATCGCGAACGTCTTTCCGTATGCGCCGCACCTCGCGTTCTGGCAGGTGTTCTTCGCGGGCCAGGAGACCGGCATGATGGTGCTGTCGACCGGCGGCGGCAAGGTCATGGGCAGCAGCGGAGACCTGCGCGCGCTGACGAGGCTGAAGGCCGATGCGTTGATCGGTGTGCCAGGCTACGTCTACCACCTGCTGCGGCGCGCCGCGGGCGAACACCTCGACCTCTCGTCGATCAAGTGCGTCGTGCTCGGTGCCGAGCGGGTGCCCCCCGGCATGAAGCAGAAGATCGGCCAACTGCTCGCCGAGTGCGGGGCCAAGGACGTACGCGTCTTCGGTACGTATGGCTTCACGGAAGCGCGCATGGCGTTTGCGGAATGCCCGACGCGCGACAATGCCTACACGGGCTACCACCTGTATCCCGACCTGGCGATCTTCGAGGTCATCAACCCAAAGACCGGGGAAGTGGTGCCCGACGGCGAAGACGGCGAACTGGTGTTCACGCCGCTGCAGGCGCGCGCCAGCACCGTGTTCCGTTACCGCACCGGCGACCTCGTGCGCGGTGGTTTGCACTGGGAACCATGCCCGCACTGCGGCCGCACCGTGCCGCGCATCAGCAGCGATATCGGCCGCGAATCGAGCCTGAAGGACCTGCAGTTGCTCAAGGTAAAGGGCACGCTCGTCAACCTCGAGGATTGCGCGATGTTGCTCGGGGCGATGCCGGAGGTCGAAGAGTGGCAGATTGAACTGCGCAAGAAGGATGACGACCCGATGGAGGTCGACGAGCTCACCGTGCACCTCGCCGTGAAAGCCGGCTTCTCGCCCGAACAGGCGGCCATCCAGGTGCGCGAAGCATTCAAGAGCCGCCTCGAAGTGGCTCCCAACCACGTCGAGTTCCTTGGCCTCGAAGCGATGCTGAACAAGATCGGCATGGAGACCGAGATGAAGGAGAAACGCTTCGTCGACGCGAGGCCCAAGGTATGAGCAAGAAACACGACAACTCCCACGATCTCGCGATCGTCACGGGCTTTCGCACGCCGTTCTGCAAAGCGGGCGGAGCCATGCAACGCGCGTATGGCGCCGATCTCGCCGCCCACGTGATTCGCGAAGTGCTCGACCGCACCGGCATCGATCCCAAACTCATCGACGAGGTGATCCTCGGTTGTGCGGGGCCCGACGCCCGCGAGGCCAACATCGCGCGTGTGGCGGCACTGCGCGCAGGCCTGCCAGAGTCGATTCCGGCGATGACCGTGATGCGCAACTGCGCGTCGGGCATGGAATCGATCGCCGCGGCCCAACAGCGCCTGCGGGCCGGCGAAGGCGAAGTGTTCCTCGTCGGCGGCACCGAATCGATGAGCAACTTCCCGCTCATGATGGGGCCCGATCTCGTGAAGTTCTTCACGCGGCTCGGCAAGGCCCGCTCGCTGTTGCAGCGTCTGCGCGCCCTCGCGGGATTCCGCTTCCGGTCGCTGAAGCCGCGCCTCGCCATCATGGAAGGCCTCACCGACCAGACGACGGGCCTCATGATGGGCAACACCGCCGAGAACGTGGCGCGCCAGTTTGGCATCACGCGCGGCCAGATGGACGCGTTCGCGCTGCAAAGCCACCAACGCGCCGCCGCGGCGCAGGCGGCCAAACGACTTGCAGCGGAGGTGACGCCGTACGTGCCACCGCCCGACTACCGAGGCGCCCTGTTGCAGGATGACGGTGTTCGCAGCGAACAGACCCTCGAAGCGCTCGCCAGGCTGCGGCCCGTGTTCGATCGCCAGAACGGCGATGTCACGGTCGGCAACAGCTGCCAGATCACCGATGGGGCCGTCGCCATGCTGTGCATGTCGGCGAAGAAGGCGAAGAGCCTCGGCCTCGAACCACTCGCGATCGTGCGCGGCCACGCCGTGGCCGCCTTGTCACCAGCGACGATGGGCCTCGGCCCCGTGCACGCGACGCCCAAGGCGCTCGAACGCGCGAACGTGCAGATGAAGGACCTCGACCTCGTCGAGATCAATGAAGCGTTTGCGGCGCAGGTGCTCGGTTGCCAGCGCGCCTTCGCCAGCGACGACTATTGCCGGAAGCACCTCGGCCTGCCTGGTGCCCTCGGCGAACTCGATCCCGCGCGCCTCAACGTGAACGGCGGCGCGATCGCCCTCGGCCACCCGATTGCCGCGACGGGCGCGCGGCTGCTGCTCACGCTCGCGCACGAACTGCGCCGGCGCGGCGGACGCTACGGGCTCGCGACGTTGTGCATCGGCGGCGGACAGGGACAAGCAGTCGTTCTGGAGGCAGCATGAGCACCATCGAAGACACCGTGGTCGATTCGCCGGGCGGTTCGAAG
>JADZDL010000538.1 GCA_020851075.1 Planctomycetota bacterium
CCCCCAACGCACCAAGCGCCCGCGCGCCTTCGTGCGCGGCGAAGCGGCAACCCCGGCGACGCTCATCGAGCGACCCGCGACGGCAGTGTCGACGCGCGCAGGTTCAACGTGGCTGGAGCCTGGCACAGGCGCGCAGGGTAGCGGAGCGTCGAGGAAAAGCCTGAGCGAAGCCTTTCTGGACCTCGTTCGGCCACGCCTTCGGCAGGCATATGGCTCCAATTTGTCACGCTTTGTGACCTTGTGGCACCTAGGCCGCGCCGACTATTTCGCCTCCCGCAGACGATTCCGGCCTCCGGACCCGGGCCGGTGTTGACCGCGGGTCGCCGTTGGCGACAATCCTTCACCCTCATTTCGCGGCGACCCGCCAAGGCTACGGCTTCCCTTCCGAAGTCCGTAACGCCAGCGGTCCGTCCGCGACCGAACGCCGCAGCGCCAGAGAACGCCAACGAACATGGCCCCCAATATCCGCAACGTAGCCATCATCGCCCACGTCGACCATGGCAAGACCACGCTAGTCGACGGACTGCTGCGCCAGACCGGCACGTTCCGCGACAACCAGGCCGTCGGCGAGTGCGTGATGGACAGCAACGAGCTCGAAAAGGAGCGCGGCATCACGATTCTCGCGAAGAACACGGTGGTGACCTACAAGGACATCACGGTCAACATCATCGACACGCCGGGACACGCCGACTTCGGCGGTGAAGTTGAACGCGTGCTGTCGATGGCCGACGGCGTATTGCTGCTCGTCGATGCCGCCGAAGGGCCGATGCCGCAGACGCGCTTCGTGCTGCAGAAGGCGTTCTCGCACCACCTGCGCCCGATCGTCGTCGTGAACAAAATCGACAAGGCCGATGCGCGCCCCGAAGAAGTCGTGAACGAGGTCTTCGACCTGTTCATCGACCTCGACGCCGACGAAGCCGCACTCGAGTTCCCGGTGTTCTATGGCTCGGGCCGCCAAGGCTGGATGACGAGCGACCTCGCCGCCGCGCGCCAAGGTGGCGAAGGCAAGGACCTGCACACGCTGTTCGATGCGATCCTGAGCTACATCAAGCCGCCACAGGACGATCCCGAGGGGCCGCTGCAGTTCCGCGTGACCTCGCTCGACTGGAGCGACTACGTCGGCCGTATCGCCATCGGCCGCGTGCACCGCGGCCGCGTGAAGAGCAACGATCGCGTCGTGCACCTGTCGCGCACGGGCTCGCAGAAGGAAGTCAACCTGCGCGGCATCTACCGCTTCGTCGGCCTGTCGCGCGAAGAGACGAAGCAGATCGACGCCGGTGACCTTTGCGGCATCTACGGCGTCGAGAACATCGAGATCGGCGACACGCTCGCTTCGATCGAGCACCCCGAAGCGATGCCGATCATCGCGATCGACGAGCCGACGATGACGATCGTGATGCGCGTCAACGACTCGCCGTTCGCCGGCAAGGACGGCGGCAAGTTCCTCACGTCGCGCCACCTTCGTGAGCGCCTCGAAAAGGAACTGCGCGTCAACGTGGCACTGCGCGTCGAACAGGGCGCCACGGCCGACAGCTTCAAGCTCTCGGGCCGCGGCGTCATGCACCTCGGCTTCCTGCTCGAGACGATGCGCCGCGAAGGCTACGAGTTCGCGGTCGCCAAACCGCAGGTTCTCTACAAGGAGATCGACGGCGACAAGCACGAGCCCATCGAATACCTGACCGTCGACGCCCCCGCCGAAGCCGTCGGCAAGGTGATCGAGATCCTCGGCAACCGCAAAGCCGAGATGCTCAAGATGGACCGCAAGGGCACCTTCACGCGCCTCGAGTTCACGGTGCCGGCGCGCGGCCTCATCGGCGTGCGCAGCCGCCTGCTCAACGCGACGGCCGGCGAAGCGACGATGCACCACGTGTTCCACGGTTACGGTACCTTCCGCGGCGCGATCGAAGAGCGCAGCGCGGGCGTGCTGATCTCGATGGCGCAGGGTCAGGTCACCTTCTACGCCCTCGACGGCCTGCGCGATCGCGGCACGTTCTTCACGCCGGAAGGCGCCGAAGTCTACGAAGGCATGGTGGTCGGCGAGCACTGCAAGGACAACGACCTCGTCGTCAACATCGTGCGCGAGAAGAAGGCCACGAACATCCGCAGCGCGGGCAAGGAACAGTTCGTCAAGATGCCGCCGGCGCGCCAGTTCAACATCGAAGACGCGCTCGAGTACGTCGGCGAAGACGAACTCGTCGAAGTGACCGCCAAGTCGATCCGCCTGCGCAAGCAGTACCTGAAGGAGACGGATCGCAAGCGCAGCGACCGCAGCCGCGAAACGGTCTGATCGCATGGCGGGTTCGCCACCCCGCAGCCGCTGCTCGCGCACGGCGGCGGGGTGCCAATCGCCACGTCAAGGCCGCCCTGGCACCGCGTCGATGACGGGTCGTGGTCCCACCACCATCCCCACCGCGCAGTCGCTACCCGCGCCTCTCTGAGCCTCCTGCTCCACACGGCAACCAGCCCGGATTGCCGCCCGTGCGAGGCACGCACGGCTACCGCCCTGCCGAGCCAGCGGCCCCCTGCTCACTCGAACCTGACGAGTCGACCACACGCTGGCGCTGGCTCGCCCTTGGGTTCGTCGCCGCCGCCGTAGCGCACCTGTTCTTGCCCTGCAACTTCACGTGGTTTCTCTGCGCGCTACCGCACGAGATGGGCCACGCCAGCGTGGGCTGCCTGCTCGGCCATCCCTCGGCACCAGCGATCGCACTGCACGGCGAAGCCTGGACCGGCATCGCCGAACTGCGCGGCTGGCTCGTGTGGCTCATGGCGGCCGCCGCCGCGACCGGTGCCTATCTGGTGCGCGCCCGTCTGCCCGCCTGCATTGCGCTCGGCATCACCGCGCTGGCGATCCCACCCATCGCGTTCTCGCCGGTGAGCAGCGTGCTGATCTCCGCCGGTGGCCACCTCGGCGAACTCGCCTTCGCAGCCTACTGCTACCACCTCTGCTGGACCGGCGGTCGCACCGACACGCCGCAGGAACGCATCGCCTGCGCCATGGCCGGCGCGCTCATCCAGACCACCAACCTGCGGCTCTGTTTTGGCCTGCTCTCCGACGCCGGTGCGCGCGCGCACTACGCGAGCAGCGGTTCGCTGGGGATGAAGAACGACTACCTCGTGCTCGCCGAAGATCTGTGCGGCTGCCAGCTGCAATCGGTGGCGTTGCTCATGCTGTTCGCGTCGGTGCTGGCGCTACCGATCGGACTGTTCACGGGCTGGCGCAGCTCACGCACTGGCTGAGCCGGCCCCAGTCCTCACTGGAGCCCGATCGTGCACCGCACCGCGTTGCTGGTGTGCACGACGACGAGGCCCGCGGCAGGCAACCTGGGGCAAGCAACGGATTCGCCTAGCTCACCGGCAACACTTGTTGCGACGTTCGCCTCGGCTTTGCCAACGGCAGCCAACATGCCGCCCTGTCTTTCGTGATCTTCAAGTCCAAGGCAAGGCACCAATGTCCCTGAATCTCCTCCGCTTCCTGCTCCTGGGTTGCGCCGCGGCGCTGCCGGCACAGTCCATTCCCGAATTCGAACCCAACGACACACCAAGCCAGGCGACCTTCGCCCAATGTGGCTGGCACGTGGAGTCCCGCCTCAGCTACGTCGGCGACATCGATTGGTTCACGTTCACGCTGGCCGCACCTGGCCGCGTCCTGGCCCAGGTCGGCACCGGGCCGGACGGCGTCGTCACCGACACCGAGATGGAACTGCGCGACGGCACCTCGTCGCTGAACCTCATCGCCTACAACGACGACGACGACCGCAGCTGGATGTCGCTGGTCTCGGAATACCTGCC
>JADZDL010000539.1 GCA_020851075.1 Planctomycetota bacterium
CCTGAAGGGTAGACCTTCCGCCTCCACCCCGTAGCCTCTCGCTGTGACCAGCTCCGGCCTGTCCATCCAAGTCCGCCACGAACCGCGGTTGTGTTATGCGATGCAGCAGAGTGCGGTGCCGTGGTTGCACACCATCGCGCTGCACAATGCGAGCGGCGAGTCCATCGAGGACGTGCGCCTCTCGATCGAACTCGCGCCGGCGTTGCTGCAACCGCACACCGAACTGGTGACCACGGTGCCTGCGAACGGGACGTTCGCGCTGCCGCGGCTCGATCCGCGGCTCGACGTGCAGGCGCTCGCCAATCTCGTCGAACGGCAGCGTGCGGAGCTGCGGGTCAGTGCGTACCGCGGTGACGAACTGCTCGCCCAGACTGTCACCGACCTGGAAGTGCTCGCCTACAACGAATGGCCGGGCCTGGTGGCACTGCCTTCATTGCTCGCGGCGTTTGTGCAGCCCAACCATCCGGTGCTCGCCGGCGTCTTGCGCGAGGTCGGAGCGCGCATGTTGGCGACGACTGGCAGCAGCGCGCTCGATGGGTACCAACAGAACGACTCGAAACGCGCGTTGGCGCTCGTGGGCGCCGTGCACGAAGCGCTGCGATCACACGGTATCACCTACGTGAATCCGCCGCCGAGCTTCGAACGTATGGGGCAGAAGGTACGCACGCCCGAGCAGGTGCTCGGGGATCGGCTCGCAACGTGCCTGGACCTTGCGGTGCTGTATGCGGCGGTGCTCGAACACATCGGGTTGCGGCCGTTGGTCGTGCTGCAGAATGGGCACGCGTTTGTCGGAGCGTGGTTGGTGGCGGGTTCGGCACCGGAAACGTGGCTTGCTGGTGGGTTGGCGGTTGAGTTGCGCAAACGCGCGGATCTCGGCGCACTCGTTGTGCTCGAATGCACTCTGGCATGTGGCGCGGGCCAGCCGTTTGCGACCGCTGTCACGGCGGGGCGTCGGCATCTCGACGCGGACCAGGAGTTTGCCGGCGTGTTGGATGTGGCGGCCGCGCGTTCGGCCGGTGTGCAGCCGATGTCGCTGCGCACGCAGGCATTCGTGGCGGTCGATGCGGTGGACGAGGCGGCGGCGCCGAAGTCGTTCGCCGCGACTGGCGAGCCTGGCTCTGAACCTGAGCACGCAATCGAGGATGTGGTGGCTGAGCCCGTGTCCCCGCGCGCGCCGGAGCCGCCCAAGGATCGTCTCGAACATTGGAAGAGCAAGTTGCTCGACCTCACGATGTTCAATCGGTTGCTGAACTTCGTCGAGTCGAAGAAGACCCTGCGTTTGTGC
This sequence comes from Planctomycetota bacterium, assembly GCA_020851075.1. Lineage (GTDB taxonomy): Bacteria > Planctomycetota > UBA1135 > UBA1135 > UBA2386 > JADZDL01. Next base: position 1,286 of record JADZDL010000539.1, read on the forward strand.
GCGCACGACCTCGAAGTGCTCGAAGACCGGTTGCAGCAAGGTGGCCGCCTGCGGGCCCATCCGCGGCCGAGTTTTGGCCAGGAGGGTTCGGATCCGCGCGATCTCGAATTGGCGCAGCAGCGCAGTGGTAAAGACGTCACTGCAGAGTTCCTGGCCGAAGAACTGCGCGCCGGACGCATGCGCGTCGATCTCGAACCCGAGGATCTCGACGCGCGGCTCGTCGAGATCTTCCGCCATGCGCGCACTTCGCTCGAAGAGAGCGGCGCCAATACGCTGTATCTCGCGATCGGCTTCTTGAAGTGGTTTGAGTCGCCACAGTCGACGAAACCGCGTCGGGCGCCGCTGTTGCTGTTGCCGATCACGATCGAACGCATCTCGGTGCAGGAGGGGTTCCGCTTCACGCTCGACGACGCGGAGCCGCGCATCAACCAGACGTTGCTGCAGATGCTGCACCGCGATCACGACGTGAAGACCGGGCTCGGCGATACGCCGCCCGAAGATGAGAACGGCGTCGATGTGCGCGCGGTGCTCGACGCATTCCGCGTGGCGGCCGTGGCGATGCCGCGGTGGGAAGTCGAGAACGTGGCCTGCGTTGGCTTCTTCTCGTTCACGAAGTATCTGATGTGGCTCGATCTCGCGGCGCGCGACGATCTGCTGCAGAGTCCGGTGTTGCGCCATCTCGTCGAAAAGCCGGGGGCTGGTTTTGCGCAGGAAGTGCCCGAAGCGATCCGCGAAGAGCTCGACGACCAGCCGCCGGAGCAGGTGTTCTGCCCCAAGGACGCCGACAGCTCGCAGCTCGCCGCGGTGCTCGCGGGGGCTGCGGGGCGCACGTTCGTGCTCGAAGGGCCACCGGGAACCGGCAAGTCGCAGACGATCACCAACCTCGTGTCGCAGGCGCTCGCGAACGGCAAGCGTGTGCTGTTTGTTGCCGAAAAGCGCGCTGCGCTCGAGGTTGTGCAGCGCCGTCTGGATGACGTCGGGCTCGGCGCGTTCTGCCTGGAACTGCATTCGAGCAAGAGTGGGCCGAAGGCGGTGCTTGAACAGCTGCGGCGTGCACTCGATCTGGGCATGCGCCGCGAACCCGCCGAATGGCAGCAGATTGCCGTGGATCTGCAGCAACAGCGCGATCAGCTGAACGCGTATGTCGAGGCCATGCATCGGCGCCGCGAGCACGGCATTTCGGTGTTTGGTGCGATTGGCAAGTTGGTGACCTTGCGCGACAGCAAGCGTCTGCCGATGCCCGAGCTCATGCGGGGTTCGCCAGCGGATGTTGTCGCGGCGCGCGGTGCGGTCGACGACCTTGCCGCGGCGAGTGCGGTGTTGGGCGTGCCCGCGCAGGAGCCCTGGTGGGGTGTGCAGCGCGTGGAATGGACGCCCGCACTCGCGCGCGACGTCGTGCCTCTGGCGCAGCGGCTGCAGCGCGCGACGAGCGAGATGCAGGCGCAGGTAGAGCGCTTTGCGCAGGCCGTGGGGCTCACTGCGGTGTTTGGCGAAGTGGGGCCGAGCCGGGATCAGTTTGGCAAGCTCTTCGAGTTGGCGGCGCTGTTCCAGGCGCCCTCGTTGCCGCCGGCGGCGATGTTGCGAGTGGCCGATTGGAGTGCCGCCGAGGCCTCCCTTGGCCA
>JADZDL010000540.1 GCA_020851075.1 Planctomycetota bacterium
CAAGCAGCGCTCGGGCGTCTACTCGAGACCCTACAGATCCATCCCGTGTCGGCCCCCCAGTATCGCCAGTTCTGCCGCGGCGATGAGGAGGATCCCGCACGTATCAAGACGGGCGAAGAGTCGCGTATCCCAGGCGTCCGCGATGCGCTGCGAGCGCTCGCGCGCGCCCACCGAGAACGCGCTCGTTCGCGCGCCTCGAGCGCTGAGCGGGACATACGACAGCGCGCACGGACGACGCTCCAGCTCGTGCGCGCGCAGTGGGAGGCTGACACCCGGGCCGCTGAGGAGGCACTTCAGCTCGCCGATGAGCTGAACATCTTCCTCGCCCCGCGCCAGCAAGAACTGACGGTCCGGCAGGGCGCGTTCTACGAGTTCCTCCAGGAGAGCGTCCCGACTCAAATCGAGGTCCGCGTCGGTGAAGCGACCATGCATGCGCGCAATGACATCAGCAAGTACCTTCGCCGACTCGGGAACCTCCATTGGGCGACGCTGCAAGCCGTCGTCCGCAAGGGCGGCGCACATGTGAGCAGCAGGAACGTCCACATCGACCTTCCCAACGAACTCGCGCTCCGATTCGAGGAGCCGGTGGCCGTGATTTGGTCGAAGCACATCCTGGCGTCCCTTCGCAAGCGCACGGCAGCCTTGGGTGCGGACTACGTCGCCCTGGTCGGCGAGGTCGTCGGTTGGGCCAAGGGGCAACACGCCCGCGTGACGCCTCGCCTCGTTGAGGCGCTCCACGACAACCTCGCGGCGCAGACCAAAGACCTCGCATCGATTGGGAAGGAGGCCGTCGATGAGCTCAAGAAGAAGGTTCGCGAGCAGCTCTACGACAAGCTGGTAGAGCGCGTCCGGAGACGGTGCGAAGCGTTTGTGAAGGAGAAGAAGCACGAGAACACCGGAGCCAAGCAGCGCATCTTGGACTTGTTTCATGGCGAACTCGCAAACGCGGTCGCCGACATCGCGCAACCGATCGCGACGAAGGTGCTCATCGACAACTACCGAGGAGTCCAGGAAGAGATCCTCGAACGCTTTCGCGGCTACAAGAACCCGCTCGAAGCGGCGCGCGACAGCATCGTGACGTCGCACGAAGACAGCGTCCGCCGCAGCGACGCGAAGCGACGCCGCAAGGTCTTCGAAGAAGCCGACGCGATTCTAGCGGCGTTGCCGGGTGACGACCAGTGAGCGGGCAGCGCCTAGTCTTCCGCAAGGGTGACGAGCCGCACACCTATGCGCTGCTCCGCCGCCACAGCGAGTTCGGCATCGAAGAGGTCGACCTACTGCGGCCCCCTGGACGTTTCTGGTCCGATGGTGCGGTGGCGCCATCGGGTGCCGAGGCGCACGTCGACGTTCGGCGCACAACGCCATTGCCCACCCCCGCCGAACTTCTCTCGGCCGTTCCGACCGACACCTGGTCGGCGATGACCCGTCGAAGTGTCGCACGCTTGTTGTCCTGGTTTCTTGTGGCCGAGGACCCGCAGCGTCGACTCGAGGCCCAACCGGTCGTCACACTCGCCCACCAAGCGAGCGTCGTCCAGCACATTCTCCACCAGCCGTCACTGCGGCGCGTCCTGCTTGCCGATGAGGTCGGCCTGGGAAAGACGGTCGAAGCGGGCCTCTTGATCAAGCAGGTCGTGACCCAGAATCCGAGTGCACGCGTCCTCTACCTGGCACCGGCAAGGTTGGCACGCAATGTGCGCGGCGAATTGGACCGCCTTGGCCTCGGATTCCGTGCCTGGGTCGCCACCTCTGATCGCGACGCGACGCTGCAGGACCCACGCGTAGTAGCAAGCATCCATCGCGCGTGTCATGAGGGCCGCATCGACGAGGTGCTCGCAGCACCTCCCTGGGACATGGTCGTCGTGGACGAGTGCCATCACCTCTCCGATTGGGCGAAGGGCGGTGGCAGCCCGGTGGCCCAGTACAAGCTCGTGGAGCGGCTTGCGGCCCGGCTTGGTGAGCACGGTCGCCTTCTCCTGATGAGCGGCACACCTCACCAGGGCCACGCCGACCGCTTTCGCAACGTTCTCCGGTTGCTCCAGTCAAAAGGCGAGAGTACTGCTGATGTCGCCAGGCGGGTGATCTACCGGACCAAGGAAGACGTCCGAGACTGGACCGACCAGCCGTTGTTCCCGGGTCGCCAGGTGAACTCGCCTATCGTCATAGACCTCGGACCACAACACGCAGCGTGGCGCGCTGCACTCCACGACTTCTTCGAGCCGGGGCGCGGTGGCCAAGCAGAAAAGGCCGCTCAACGTCGCGCCGCTGGCTGGCGAGCTGGCCAGGCACTTCAGTGGGCGACGTCGAGCGTCCAAGCAGGTCTTGGGTACCTTATTCGCCAGGCGGTTCGCGCGGGCTGTACCCCGACGTCTTTGCCTGGCCTCAAGGACGCGCTCGCTGCCATCCGGCCCTACCGACTCGGCCCCGTGGACGAACCAGTCGACAAGCTACTCGCCAGGATCGCGCGCGAAGTATCGCGGCAGGTCGCGGACGCCGACATCGAGGACATCGAGGAAGACGATGATGGGGGCACGTGGCGGCCAGATCTCGGGCAGCTGAGCAAGCTGCTGCGTGCCGGCGTGCAGATCCTTCAGGCGTCGGGCGACTCAAAATGGGACGTCCTTTTCGATCGCGTTCTCGCGCCGGCTGGAGACGAAAAGGTAGTCCTATTCGCACAGCCCATCGAAACGGTCACGACAGTCGCGAGAGTCCTCGAGCGACGGACGGGGCAGCAGCCGGCTCTCGTCATCGGCGGACAGACCGAGGCCGAACGCGCTGGGCAGATCGAGAGATTCTGGGACTCGAAAGGGCCACGCTTTCTGGTTTCTTCACGAGCCGGTGGCGAGGGTCTCAACTTGCAGGTGGCGCGTCGACTCGTCCATCTCGACGTCCCTTGGAACCCGATGGAGCTGGAGCAGCGCGTGGGCCGCGTCCACCGCTTCCTCTCCAAACGCACGATCCTCGTTGACACGC
>JADZDL010000541.1 GCA_020851075.1 Planctomycetota bacterium
AGGGTGCTTGGTGCGCAGGACAAATACGACGAGGGCAACGTGGGGGAACGAACACGGCAAGACTCCGCCCGGCGCATCCTCGCGCCAAGGCAAGTGCTCTGTGCTTCGCACCCCCTCAGCGGTTACGGAAATTTCCAAAGAAGCGCATTCTCGCCATCAGTTCAGATGCGCGCCTGACCCACCACAGTGAAACCCGGTACGGCGACCGGCTGACTGCCGGAGAAGGGGGCTGACCAGAGGCAGGCGAAGAAGTTGCCGGTTGCCGCGGGCGGGTACATCACTTCGATGCGACCGGTGTGACCGAGCAGCACCGGGGCCTGCAAGCGCATGGTGCGCCCGCTCTGGGCGGGCAACGCTGCTAGCAGCGTGAGGGAAGCGAGGAGCGTGGGGAGAGGGGGGAGGAGGGAGGAGGTAGGTCATGGCGAGGAAGGGCGCGTCTTGGGCTCTGCGTCGAAGCCGAGTAGCTCCGCGAGTCAGGCGCACCACACGCCATGGACAACTTCCGTGTTGGCCTGAGGCTGGTTCAGGTTCCTTGCTATCTCCAGGGTTGCGCCGGCCGTGACTGCGAGGCGGCTTGGCTCCATGCCAAGGACCGCGGTTGCTCGCTGTCGCAGGTTGCGCATTGGGAGAAAGGAAGAACGGAACTCCGGGGCGACGAAAGTGGACGAGACGTTGCGACTATTGGATGTAGTCCCGTCGGGCATTCGCCCCGAAGTTCCGTTCAGATGGCAATAGCGCGGATGCGCTCGATCAGCAGATCCGGCGAGTGTTCGTTGGCGGCGACTGCGCGGAGGACCTCGAAGACCTCGTCGGAAAAGCCACCGACGTGCACGACGTCCATGGCCGGACAAGCCTGGACTGTGCGATGAGGTTGGAGGTCGATACAGACCAGGCGTGCCTTGGGGTTCGCGACGCGGAACTGGCGCCACTCGACGACCGTGCCGGTCGCCGGGCCGGCGACATGGTCCGCCCAGGATTCGCAGTCGCTGATGTAGATGACGAGATCGGCAGCAATTCTGCAGCGGTTGAGATGGCTGAGAACCGCCGAGCAGTTGGTGCCGCCCGAGGGCAGTTCGCACAGCTGCTGCGCAGTCTGGATCACGCTTGCTTGCGGGTCGATTGCGACTTCGCAAATGGTGAAGTGGAAGGGAATGACCATTGCGGTCGGGTTCTGCCGCAGGAGCGCCGCCGCAAACAGCGCCGCGACATCGAGGCATCGGACGTTGCTTGTGGCAGTGCCTCGATGGCCGGTGACCGGCGACGACATCGAGGCGGAAATGTCGATGGCCAGTACGATCTGGCCTGGGATGGTGGGGACGTTCGTCGTGGCCACTTCGAGGGCATGCTCAAGCGCCGCTTTCAGAGACGCCGGCAGTTCGGCGGAGGCGTTTTGCAGCGCCGACAGGATCTGGTATGGGAAGGCCTTCGCACGGCGGATCGCCTCCTCGTCGCGGAGCTTCGCCGCGATGGCCGCGGTCGTCGCGTCGTCGGTGAAGACGCCGTGCCGGAGGAAGGTGTTGAGGTTCATGCGAGTGGTGGTCCAGCTGGCCTGCCGGGCGATGGCTTGCCATTGCGCGGTGGTCAGCGGGAGGTTGGTGAGAAACTGGAAGTTGACGTCGGGTGGCTCTGCCTGCCCGAGCTTGCATCGTTCGAGCTGCGCCACTTCCGGCGGCAGCAGTTCCAGCGCGAACGGCTGGCGAAGCAGGTAGCGGTGCAGGTTGTCGCGCGCCGGCGTTGCGGGCTTTGGATGGACCATCCGGAGAACGTCCGATAACGATGGCGACTTGCCGATCGATGCGTGGAACAGTTGGCGGTCGCTGCGCACCGCGAGCCACTGGCGCACCAGTCGTCGCGGCAGGCTGCCGAGCGAACGGCGGCCGACGACTCCCGAACGCAGGATCTTGACAAACGACCGCAGCGTGTTCCCGCTGTCGATGGTGCGGGTGAAGATGCGTTCGAGCAACTCGCCGTCGCGGGCCGCCAGGATTGCGCAGAGCAGCGCTGGCATTGTCTTCATGGCGCCGCGCTCCCGCGCAAACAGCGCGGTCTGGGCGATGAATGTGGTGGTACAGGCTGCGGCCAATTGCAGCACGGTCTTCAGCTGGTCCCGTGCACTCGCATAGTAGGTGCCGTAGAGACAGCCTGTGCCGGCGTACTGCGCGAGGGCTTGCTCCGCCGTCAGTGGGTAGGCGGCGCCACCAGCTTCATTGGTCACCAGCCACGGCGATCTGGTCGCGGCGGTCCGGGAGTTGGCCCCATCGGCCGGCTGGTGCCGAGAGAACGGGGTCTCCAGTTCGTCGTCCCAGTCGCGCAGGGCGCGAACTTCGGCGATGAGTTTTCGATTGGCCATGGGTGCTGTTTCCGATGCGGCGGTCCCGCTCGCGACGCGATCCTCTAGGCAGATGGTGTGCCGTGCTGTGCGGGGTTCTCTGGGAACGCCGTAGAGTGTTTTAGAGCAAGTAGTTGTGGGTGGCTCGTTCGGTGTCTCGGTGCGTGTGAGTCGTTGGGTGACGCGCTTAGGGGATAAAAACTTAGCTAGAAGGATACTGATGCCGGAGTCGTTGCCGCCTCGGCCTGTGACTGCCATCCTGGGTTCCCGATTGCCCGCCGTTCCGTCGGCCTCCGTTCTCTAGATTCGCCCAAAGGTGAGGATGTCGTGATGGCAGACGCCGAGCATCCACTTGCCATCGCGGTCGGCAATCAACTGATCCTCGCGGCCGAGGAATGATGTTGCCATGTGTTGCGCAACCAAGCGCCAAGGCAGTTCGACGCCAACGTCTTCGCTGTAGACGATCTGCGTGACCGCGTCGTCACCTACTCCACAGTCGGCGAGCCACGAGCCGAGTTCGGGGATAGGTCTGTCCGTAACCTCAGGGCTGCGGAAGCGGTACCCTCCGGCGAAGTGCGCCTGCGCGAGGCAGCCGCAGGGTGAGTGGTTCTCGTCACACTGCATCCAACCAATCTGGTCGGCACGATCAAGGAACGACTGGATCTCCGTTGGCTTCAGCATGCGGACTTGGTCGAGGTCCGCGGGGGATAGTGAATTGCGCAGGGATATTGGTAGAGCTGGTCGGTTGGTCTGGCTCATGCACTATCAAGCGCGGGCAAGGGGCGAGAACCGCAGTCTTTGTAGTGAAAGGAAGACCAGATTGCGGGTGGTGCCAACCTTCGCGCGCGCCTACGTCGACTTGAGGACCTGTCGGTGGGGCGAGTGTGGGAGTGGCGGCCTCGATCAGCTGCCGACCACGACGTGCACTGCATCGCTGGCCACGCCGAGGCCCAGCAGTGGCCCACCCGGCGCTGCAACGAGCCACTGGGCAAACAACGACATACCGAGGAACCCCGGGTCGTTCGGGATCGGCGCCGTGGCGAACGCATTGCCAGCGGCGTCGCTGACGAAACCGATCGACAGCACAGGCAGGCTCGGATGCAGCGTGCAGGCGCCGAACTGCGTGTCTTCGCGGAGCACGTTCCAGAGCAGCAGGGCAAACGCACTCGGCGGTGCGGCTGTGAGGCGGAGGCCGAAGGCCGGGTTGCCAAGGCGTGGTACATCCACCGCCGCGATGCGTGGGGCGGTGTTGCCGAGGTCGCACGAAGTACCAAACGTCGTCTTTGCAGACAGGCCCGCGCTGGCCAGCGACAGGCTCCACAGCTCATACCCGGTTACGGCGTCGAAACCCTGCCAGTAGATCCGTTCGCCCGCGCGCACGAAGCTCTGTGTCCACGACGAGGCGCTGCCGGGCGCGGCATCGGCGAGCAGCTGCGTGCCCGCAGCGGTGCCGTCGGTGACCCAGAACTCCTCACCGCGCACGAGATCCTCGGCGAGGAACACGAGCCGACGATTCTCGGTGAGCGCCCGACCGTCCTGGCCGAGCGCGAGGCGGCCATTGGCCAGCGCCGACAGCGGGCCGGGCATCAGGTCGCGCACGAGGTTGGTGCCCTGCGGTGTGCCGTCGGTGCTCCAGAGCTCGGTTCCTTCGTTGGGCGACCAGGCGGTGAAGAACACGCGGTCCATGGCGCAGGCGGCCCCGAAGAGTGTGCTCGTGCTGCTGGAAGGTCCTGGGTTGATATCGGCGAGCCGGTAGGTGCCGGCCGCGGTGCCGTTGCTGCGCCATGGTTCGTAACCCTGGCCGTCGTTCCCGCTGTAGACGACCCAATCGCCACAGCGCGCGATGATTCCAGATGGCTGGGGCGCGTTGGCGAGGACCTGCCAGGTGCCAGCCGCCGTGCCGTCGCTGCGCCACAACCCGGCGTTGTAGGTGAACACCAGCGCGAACGAGTCGAGCCCGACGAGCCTCTGCACGTTCAAGTTGGTGGCCACGAGCGTCGTGCCTGGCCCGGTCCCGTCCGAGCGCCACAGTTGCGCGTTGCCGGAGCCGTTCGCGTAGGCCGCGAGCAGGGCCACGTCACCGATGCGACACATCTCACTGGCCTGGAATGGCGACTGCACCAGCGAGGTGCCAAACGCGCTGCCATCCGAGATCCACAGTTCACTGCCGAGGGACGTGTAGCGGCAGAACAGCAGCCGATCGCCCTGCAGCACGGCAGATTGGATGTACGACTCGGCCGGGCCCGGCGTGAGGTCCTGCACGAGTGCGGTACCCGCGACCGTGCCATCAGTGACCCACAGCTCGCGTCCGTGCATGCCATCGTCATGGCTGAGCCAGGACCGCTGGTGGTCCGTGGCCAGCCACCAGGACAGTGGCACGGCGCCAGGATTTGCGGATGTGGGCCACAACTGCAGCGGCACCGTACCTTGCAGCGTGCCGTCCGTTCGCCACAGTCCGACGGTTACCGCATCGGTGCGCGCCGTGAACACCAGATCTTCGCCGATTGCGCACACTGGCCGGGCCGAGCTACTTGGCAGTGGCGGGCTCAGGTCCGCGACCATGTGGGCTGCCCCGGTCGTTGCCGACCAGACCCACGGTTCGATGCCGTGCACGCCGTCGTCGGCAGGAAACCAGACCTCGTTGCCGAGTCCGGTGACGAAGTTGGTGGTCGAGGTGGAGGTGCCGGGAAAGAGGTCGCCGATGAGCATCGCGGGGCCCTGCGTCGGTACAAACCACGGTTCGCGCCCGTGCACACCATCGTCGAACGCCGCGAACAGGCCGCCGTTCGCCGCCACAGCCCAGACATTGAAGTAGCCGCTCATCGGCGCGGTGGTGAGCACGGGGGTCGAATCGACCGTGGTCCCATCCGTGCGCCACAAATCCCAACCCGTGTTCGCAGCCTGCCGCCAGACGAACAGCGTGGAACCCGACGCGACGACCGGGAAGAAGTACTCCGAGAACGTCCACTGCGGCAGCATCGGCA
>JADZDL010000542.1 GCA_020851075.1 Planctomycetota bacterium
ATCAGCAAGAGCGGCGGCACCACGGGCCGCCACCTGATCGTGTGGATGCACGACTACGGCGTCGGCGACTACGACCCGCACGGTGCGATCGTCGACCGCGAACTCACGCTGCTGATGCCCTTCCTCTCGTTCGACAGCGCCGTCAACAACACCGCCAGCGTCGAGGCCGACGGCGACGGTGTCAGCTGGATCGCCGCGTGGCACGTGAAAGAACCGAGCACGGTGCAGAACGACATCGCCGCGCGGTCGGTGCAGTTCGTGAGCCCGGGCAGCGCGGTGCTCGGCAGCGGCATCGTGCTCGTATCGGCAGTGTCGAACGTGAACGAGAGCAACGCGAGCGTGTGCTGGACCGGCGATGCGACCCTGATCGGCTACGAGAGCTCGGCGAGCGCCGGCACCAGCCAGAACTACGTGCACTCGATCGATTCGGTCTCGTGCGCCGACTGCGCTGGACGCACGCGGGTCGTGACCAGCCTCTCTGACGACTACGGGATCACGGGCGCCTCGCGCCGTTCGGGCGGCGAGGCGGTCGACGAGGCGCTGTTCGCGGTCGAACGCCGCGGCGCCAACCCCGACGTGCTGGCGACCCGCTGGCGCAGTGACGACGGCGTGAGCACCGTGGTGAGCCCGAGTTGTGGCAGCAACGGCGGTTCCATCTACGCGAACTGCGCGCGCGCCGGGCACGCCGGGTTTGCCGTGCGCTGCATCGATGCCGTGCCCAACACCACCGCGATCCTGGTGCTGTCGCGCCACCAATCGTCGATCGTCTGCGGCCCTTGCCGCTTCGTGCCGGATCCCTATGCGGGCTACGTGCACTTCACGAGCACCGACTCCGGCGGCGCCGCGGCGTTCGCGACCGCGATCCCGCCCAGCGTGGCCGCGTTCGGCGTCGACTTCTACCTGCAGTGGATCCTGGTCGAGCCCGTCACGCCCGGCTGCTACCTGTTTGGCAGCGATCTGAGCCCTGCGCTCCGCACCGTCATCGAGTGAGAACTCCCACCATGAACCGCTCCCTCGCCGCCCTCGGCGGTTTGTTCTTCACCGCGGTCCTGTTCGCCCAGGAGCCGACCACTACGCCGATGCAGGCGCTCGCTTCGCCAACCAATCTGCGCAGCGCCGTGGCACTGCAGGACGATGGTGATGGCCTGCTGGCACTCGGCTGGGACTATCGCGCCCGCATCACCGCGCAGGGCCTGCACTACACGCCGGCCCTCGGCACGGCCGCGGCTTCGACGCAGCATCTCGCGTTGTCGCTCGTCGACGTGCGCCGCGGCGAGACGATCGGCTTCTTGCCGCAAGAACGGCCAGCTGCCACGATCGTGAGCGAACGGCGCGCGGTGATCGCGCACGGCCCGATCACCGAACGCTTCTTTGTGACGCCCGCTGGCATCGAACTCAGCCTCGCCTTCGCGCAGCCGTTGCCCGGCCGCGGCGACCTCGTCGCGCGCTACCGGCTCGACACTTCGCTCACCGCCGCGCCGGCCCTCGCGGACGGCCTGTCGTTCCTGCTCGCCGAGGTGGGCGGCGTGTCGATCGGCGGCGTCACCGGCCTCGATGCCGCCGGTGCCCGCGTGCGCGGCTCGCTGCAGCTCGTCGGCGATTGCGTCGAAATGCGCCTGCCTGCGGCCTTCGTCGATGCCGCCCAATATCCGCTCGTGCTCGACCCGCTGGTCGGCACGCAGTTCCTCGCCAGTGTGACGCCGAGCTCGTACTCGCAGTCCGACGTCGCCTACGACGTCTCCGGCGACTGCTATCTGGTCGTCTACCGGAAGGCGCTGTCGAACGTGTCGATGGAGATCCGCGGCAACTTCCTCAACAGCGCGGGCGTGCCGTTCGGCAGCCTGCTCGCGATCGCCGGCGCGTCGTGGCTCGATTCGCCGAAGGTCGCGGATCTGAACCAACGCGACACGTTCGTCGTCGGCTACCTGCAGGCGTCGTCGCTGTTCGCGTCCGCCGAACTCCGGGCGCGCACGGTGGCCGCCGGCATCAACATCCTCGGGGGCGTACTCATCGTCGACAGCCCCGTCACCGCGGTCGACATCGCTGGTGACAACACGACCAGCGGCGATGCGGCCCTGTTCGTCTACGCCAAGGATGCCGGCGCCGGCAACTCGACGGTCGAACTGGCGCGCGCCACGGTGGGTGGCTTCGCGGCGACGCCGGTGTTCACGGGGCGCAACAACGTGCAGGTGCCGAACGCGCCGGTGACCGACGTTGCGATCAGCAAGAGCAACCCGTCGACCAGCCCCTACGAGCTCGCCTGGGTGGCCAACGACGATCTCTTCACGCGGACCGCGTTGCGCGACGGCAGCGTGCCAGGGACGTCGTTCGGGGTCGACAACGCGGTCCGAGGTCTCGAGCGGGGCCTCGTCGACGTCGATGGCGACGGCAGCACCTTTCTCGTCGCCTACCAGTACGACCCCGCGGCGAGCGGCGATTCCGAGATCTGGCTCGCCTTGCTGGAGACCGACACCCTAGGCGCGCAGGTCTTCTATGGCTACGTCCCCGTCGACACCGCGGTGGGCACGAAGCAGATGCAGCCGTCGATCGCGTGGTGCGGCTACAAGTACCTGGTGCTCTACAGCAGCCAACTGCTCCAGGGCGCCTACAACTTCGATCTGAAGGGCAGCGAACGGGATCTCGGCGGCACGGCCTGCGGCCCCTCGTTCACTCTGCAGGGCGTCAATTCGAGCCTCACGCGTAGCATCGAGTTCCAGCCTGCGATCGCGAGCAAACGCAGCGGCGGCGCCGCCAGCGAAGAAGCGTTGATCACGTTCACCGAGGCCGACGACGCACCGCCGTTCGCCAGCGACCTCGTCGCTTCGCGCTACCGGACACTCGGTCCAGGTGGTGCGATCACGCTGCACGGCACCAACTGTGGCGTGCCGGGCACGATCGGCGCGAACGGTCTCGCCGCAATCGGCAACACCGACTTCCGCATCACCCTTTCGGGCGCGCTGCCGACCGCGGTGCCGTTCCTGCTCTGGAGCCTGCCGGGCGGCGAGTCGACGTGCGGCCCGTGTTCTTTGTCGAACACGATCTCCGCGGTGTTCATCCTGCCGTCGGGTGGAACGGCGTCCTACGCGTTCCCGATCCCGTGCTCCCACGCGTCCTACCTCGGCATCACGCTGCAAACGCAATGGGCGCTGCTTGGCACCGGTCAGAATCCGTGCCCGAACTTCCCTGGCCTCGGCTTGTCCTTCACGCAGCGTCTGCGTTTCACGCTCGCCTTCTGACCC
>JADZDL010000543.1 GCA_020851075.1 Planctomycetota bacterium
CCGTGCAGGTTCACAGGCCTGCCGCAACCGGGCCGGATTGCGTGGTCTTGGTTTCATCAACCACCCAACGTCTTGCCGAACCCGCGCATGCGAAGTTTGACGAGCAGACGCGCCTGGGCATCGAGAAACGCCTGTCGGGCAGTCTCATCCGACGCGTAGCCAAGCGCCTCACGAACCTCCGGGAACGTCGCATCTTCGAGCAGCCGCAGCTCCAGCAATCGGCGGTGCCGCTCCGGCAATTCGAGCAACGCCTCGCGCACGAGTCCCGCCCGTTCGCCGAGCGATGCCGCCAGCGTAGGCGTAGCTTCGCGCGCGTCGGCGGCCACGGCGCCAAGGCCTGCAGTCGGCGCTTCGACGAGCTTGCGGCCGTCGCGGCGCGCCGCTTCGTGGAAGCGCACGGCATCGAGCAGGCGGTGCCGCACCAACGTGCCGAGGTACGCATAGAACGGCTCCGGACCCGCAAACTGCGTGTCCGCGAGGTCCGCGACCACGGCACTCAGCACTTCGTGCACAACATCCTGCGTGCTGAACAACGGCAGGATCCAGCGATGCCGCTTGCGGAAGTCCTGCTCGAGTTCCCGGTGCACACGCGCCTTCACCGTCGTGTAGCACGCAGCGACGAGCCGTTCCTTGGCCGCGGCATCGCCAGCAGCTGCCGCAACGATCGTCGCGTGCAGTTCGGACCAACCATCGCTCACAGGAACACCTTCACAGGCAGCGCCTGCGCCAACTGCACGAACCCGGCATCACTCGCCCACCAGCGGAACATGACGGGCAGGCCAACCAGCGCGTAGTTTGGTGGTACGTGGAGGGTGTATTCGCGGGGATCCCCAGGCATCAGCGAAGTGGGCACGCGCGCCTGGAACGACGCCGTGATCGCCGGCGACAAGGAATCGCCCAAGGTGATCACGAGCATCGCGAAGCCTGGCCCCACACCGGTCGCCGGTGGATACCCGACCAACCACGTGTCGTAGTGCGACTGGCCGCCAGCAAACCGCCGGTAGGCCGATGCGCTCATGCCAATCGGATAGGTCTGCGGCAGGTACGGCGGCCGCGGTGTGCCGACCGAAGCACCAAAGTCGTCGGGCACGTAGATCCCGCTGCGGATGTTGGGGTCCAGTGTGCACACCGCATCGATATCGTCGTTGCCGGCCGTGCCCACGGCATCGCTGACGGGCGTGTTGTCGGTCTTCTTCACCGGAATGGGCACGACCGGCCCACCGTCGGTGGAAAGGTCGAGGAACAACAACTGGTCGCGTTGGTTGCCAACCGTCGAGAACAGCAGCTTCTCGTTGGCTTCGTCATACGCGAGTGCGTCGATGTCCTCATCGCGCAGCAGGCCCAAGTCCACATACGTGGCAAACACGTGCGGCGGCGACCAACTGCCCGTGAGCGAACTTCTCAGCACGCGCAAGATCGTGGCCCCACTCGACAACGTCGGTTGGCCTCCAACATTCCACCACGCCGGCGGCACGAGGCCGCGCGACGCATGCGACACCGTGAAGTAGATGGCCTGGGGCACCGGCAGCAGGCTCGCGAACCCCGGTTCGAGTGTTTGCAGCCCTTGCTGGTCAAACCCCATGATCGTGGGCAGATCAAGCGCATCGACTTCGGGCTGCTGCGCCGAGGACACAACGAGCCCCAATTCGGCAGGCGAGTGCGACTGCTGCATTTGGTTGGCAACCCCGGCGGGAACGGCGCTGCCCGGCATCACCCAGGAGAACACGGTGGAGCCGCCAGCGCCCGGCGCGGCCGCTTGCAGCAGCGAACGTAGGCGCGACCCCACGGCGCCGACGGCCCCGTTGCGGAACGAGAATGTAAACACACCCCAGCCCTGCGGCGGCACCACGAGCACACCATTGCCGTCGACCATGACGTCGTCGCGGCCCGTGCTGAAGTCGTCAATCTGCAGCGCCGGCGCGCCATTCGCTGCGCAGATGGCCTGCAGATCCGGGGCGGCGGGGAAGACCGCCGGCGGCGGGAACGTCGCCGGGGCGGTGCCAGCAAAACCGCTGCGGTGCAGCAACGTCCTCGCGTCGGGGTTGGGAAGCAGCCCCCCCTGCACCTGGAACGCCAAGGGAGACCCCGCGAGCGGCCCCTGCGAAGGAATCTGGGCGGGAAGGCTCGCGGCTGCGACCGAGAGGACGATCAGGGCTCGTTCGAAGGAGTGCATGGGCTTCACCAGACTCCAGCGTAGCGCTCGGCAGGGTCCCCAGGTCGATTCGGGCAAATCCCGGCGGAGAAACCGCGCCGCCGAACCCGCTTTGAGCCCGATTGGGCCCGTCTGGGCCAGGTTTGCGCCCCAGCCAGACGACCGCGACGTGCCTCAGGTGCCGATGCGACCGGCGCAAAGGTTCGTGATGCTCGCGCCGAGCGGATTGGTCGTGGCCGGGTCCAGCATGAAGACCTGGGTGCCGAGCACGAGCCCGGCAAATCCCGGGGAATTGGGCAGGTTGGCAGTGAAGACCTCGCTGCCGGAACCGACATGCACAAAGAACGTCTGCGCGTCCGGCGGAATGTAGGCAAGGCAGCCGGGCATGCCAAACATCTGCAGATTGAGCGGCAGAGTGAGCCCGGCCCAAGTCTGGAACGACTGCCCAAACACCATGATGCCAACGTCCGGCACGGAGCCCAGGTTGCCGATCAACTGCTCGAACGTGCCACCAAGGCGGGGCACGCCATTCGTGACATTCGGCCGCAACGTCGGCGCGCCCAGCGGTGAACCACCATCACACCCGGTTCCATACGGGCCGTAGGCGGCCTGCGTTCCCGCTTCGTAGTAGATCGCGCCATTCCAGACGCGAGGTGTGTACACCGCACCTGTGAACACACCACTGCTCGCCGACCCCAGATCCAGTTGCAGGTGCGCATCGGCAAAGGACTGGTTGGTGGTATTGCCGTTGGTGTAGGCGTAGGCCGTGCCGAGCTGCCCCGTCGGAATGACGAAGTTCAAAGCCATGCCAAACTGACCCGACGGCAGGAAGAAGTCACTCGTGTCCACAAACGTCGGCGTTCCCGTCGCCAGCGAAACCGAGGTTCCCGTCGCGACCAGTTTCCACGCCGCGGGATTGGCTTCGTTGCCCACATAGGTGCCCCCCAAAGCCGTCAGGTACACATCCACCTGAAACACGGACCCAACCGGGCCATTGCGGGTGTTCTCACAATTGACGTCAAACCCCGTGACCACGAGGCCATTGGCATTGAGCACGGTTGCGTTCCACATCACCGAGCCCGGGGAATTGAGACTGTTGCCGGCCGTGTAGACCGTGGTGAGGCTCGTTTGAGCAACCGCGGGCAGAACAAGCGCGAAGGTCGCGAGAAGGCGTACGGAGAGATCGTTCATGGTTGTTGACGAGGTCGGAGGTGCGCTACCGGGCCACGGCAGCTTCGCGATGATACCCAGCCAAAGCCCGGATAGGGTGCCATCCGCACGGTCGCGGCAGGAATGCGACAAATGGCCCCGGGCACTTCCCCCGACTCAACGAAAGCGACGCAGGCCCTCTTCGAGGTCCTGCTTGAGCCGCGCCTTCAATCCTTCGTCGCCCGCCGCGCGCGCCAGACTCAATCGTCGCAACAATGCCGCGACCCACGCCACCCCGCGCTCGTCGAGCCCCGACGGCGGCAGCAGGAACGCAAGATTGCGCAACTGGTAAGGGTCATCGACCGTGTCCTGGGCTAGATCCTCGACGAGAATGCGCGCGTACTCGACGAAGGCGGTCTGCAGGTTCCCCTGCTGCAACGCCTGGGCAAAACCCCGCCGTCGCGCGAGGATCGCATTCTTCGGGGCCGCCTTGCAAGCGGCTTCATAGGCAACCACGGCCCCTTGCGCGGCCATGCGCGAAGCCTCCGGGTCGGTGTTGTAGAGCGTCAGGGCCTCATCGGTGGCGATGCTGCCGAGCAGGTTCGGTTGTTTCCACGCTTGCCCGCTGTGACCCTGCGTCGGCACCTTTGCCGCCCATTCGCGGGCTTTCTTGAAGTTGCCTCGCGCCTGTTCGAGCTGCGCCAGCGTGTACAGCGTGTTCCATGCAAACGGCCGCAACCGGAGCGCTTCCTGCAGGTGCTGCTCACTGCGGTCGTAGTCGACAAGGCGCAGGAACGCGATGCCGAGATTCTGGTGCGGGCCGTGGCGTTCGGGGCGCAGCTGCAGCGAACGTTCGAGGCACGGCACACACTCGCGATAGTTCTTCTGCATCAACAGCGCCACGCCCCGCATCGCCTGCGTGCGCGCGGTCTCGCCGCCATACAACGCCTCCAACGCCACCGTCTCGTCGTACAGGAACTGCAACAACGACCGCGTCGGCTGCTGCGGCTGCTCGGCAAGGGCCGCTACGGCCAGCAGGCGCAGGTCGCGCGCCGGCAGGTATTCCGCCGCCGCGCGTGCCAGCAGCGCATCGGCGCGCTGCGCAAAACCAGCGACGTGGCGGGCGCGCAGTTCGTGGAACCCCGCCACGTAACACTCCGCCGCGGACTGCGGTTCGGGCAAGCCAGCGGTGTCGATCGCGTAGGCCCCGGACAGCTTCGGGTCAGCAGCCAGGTAACGCTGCGCCAGGATTGCGAAGTACTGCCCGCCCCGCTGCGCGATCGCCTGCAGATCCTCCGCGGCCGCCGCGCGATCGCCGAGATCGAGCCGCAAGCAGGCGCGCCACAGACGAACCGGCAGGTCGTCGTCGAGTTCGAGAATGTGGTCGAGCAGCCCCAGCGCCGCGAGGTGCTCCCCGCGCAACTCGGCGAGCACCCGTTCGTCGGGCCAACCTTCGACGGCGAGCACCGACGGCAAGGTCGCGTAGAGCTGCTCCTTCTCGCGGCGCTTCGCAAGAGCCTGCTGCGAACGGTAGATCGGCACTGCGATCGCGAGCACGAGGGCCAGGACCAGCAGCGCGAGCACCGCAATCGGTCGGCTCGGCGCTCGCCGGAAGGCGCGCCACCGCCGCCCAAACGCCGACAGCGGCCGCGCCTTCACGGGTCGATGCAGCAGGAACGCTTCGAGGTCCTCGGCAAGCGCCTGCGCGGTCGGGTAACGACGCGCGAGGTCGCGTTCGAGGCAACGTTCGACGATGGCGCGCAGATCGCGCGGCAGCTCGGGGGCGACTTCGGCCAGTGGCGCCGGATCCCGCGTCTGCAGCGCCGCCAGCACCGCCGCCGCATCCCCTTGGTAAGGTGGCCGCCCCGCGAGCAGATGGTAGAGCAGTGCCCCGAGGCCATAAACATCGAGCGTCGGCTCGGCCACCGAAAGGCCCCCTGCGCGCACCTGCTCCGGCGCCATGTACCAGGGTGTGCCCAACGTCGTCTGCGTCGCCGTGAGACGATCCTCGGTGCCGCGCGAAGCGATGCCGAAGTCGAGCAGCACGAGCCGGCCGTCGCTGCGCACGAACGCGTTCGAGGGTTTCACATCGCGGTGCACGAGACCGTGCGCGTGCGCCGCCGAGAGTCCACCCGCGAGCTCCAACGCCCAGCGCGCGCCGAGGCGCGGCCAGTGGGTCTCGGCCAGGCCCTGCGGACAGACCTCGGCCAGCACCGCGAAGGGCTCGGCACCCGCCACGATGCGGTCGAGCACGTTCGCCAGGGTGGCACCGCGGAGCAGTTCCATGACGAGGAAGTGGATGCCCTCGGGCGTGCGGCCGCGGTCGTAGACGGCGACGACGGCGGGGTGCTGCAGCGCGGCGAGCGCTTCCCCCTCGCGCTGGAAGCGCTGCTCGGCCTGCTCATCGCGAAACAATCGCGCATCGAGGATCTTCACCGCCACCGCGCGCCGCAGCTCCTGGTCCTCCGCCTCGTAGACCACCCCCATGGCGCCGCGCCCCAGGCACTGCTGGAGCCGGTAGCGCCCGGCCAGCAGCAACCCGGACAGCGGGTCCTCGCGCAGCGCCGCCTGCTGCAGATCCGGCAGATCCGCGGCCAGGCCCAGCACTTCCGCCAGTGGGCGCACGAGGTGCGGGTGGGCGGCGCAGAGTTCCAGCGGCACCACCGGCTGCCCCGCGTCCATGCGAGCCAGGGCCTCCCGCACATAGCGGACGAGCTGTTCCTGGTCTTCGGGGTCGCGGGAGAGGGTCAAGTCGGGGGTTTCTCGACGGGGGAACGGGCCCCCATTCTAGCAGCAGAACCAACGACTCGTTTTCTTTCGCCGGCGTGTCGCTATTGTCGGCGCGCTGCATGGTCGTGCTCCTGCCCTCTAGGTTCGCCGTGCTGCTTGCCGCGGCATTCCCCTTCGTCAGCGGCTGTGTCGGCACACCGAACCTGCCGCGCGTCGTGCAGGTCCTGGAAGGCCAGCGCACCACCGTCCGCCTGGTCCAGTTCTCCGACGGCCAGACGATGTCGCTGCAGAACCTCTCCAGCGGTTCGGCGAGCGACGTCTACAGCCCGAAGGACCCGACCAAGCAGGATCCGATGGCCAAGGTCGTGAAGGACGCCCAACTGCAGGCGCTGCTCGACGTGCTGGCCGAAAAGGGCCTGCACAGCTCCGGCTCGCAGAGTGTGCCCCCCGACGCCCGCGACGCGCTGCTCGTCGAGCAGAAGGGCCAACGCTGGGTCCTATTCCGCCGGCAAGCCGGCATGCAGCAGGACGAACTACCGTTCCACGAAGCCAAAGCCTACTTCCTGTCGGTCTGGAATGGCGCCACGGCCTACCACACGGGCAACGTGGACCTGCGCGGCGAGAACGAGCGGGTGCGCGCCGAGGCCCAGGCCGCCCAACGCCGGCTGCTCGAGGTCCAGCGCAAACAAGCCGTCCAGGGGAAGCAGCAGTGACCGCCGCCAAATCGAGCCAGGCAGCGTCGAGCCAGGCAGCGCCCATCCAAGCCGCGCCCATCCAGGCCCTGGCCATCATCCCGGTGCGCGTAGGTAGCCAACGCCTGCCCGGCAAAGCGCTGCTCACCGAGAGCGGCAAGGCCCTGTTCCTGCACACGTGCGACCAGGCCAGGAAAGCGCGCAATATCGACCGCGTCTGTGTCGCCACCGATGACGACACGGTCGAACGGCTCGCGCGCCAACACGATTTCCTCGTCGTCCGCACGAGCCCGCAGTGCCGCACCGGCAGCGAACGCTGCGCCGAAGCCGCGGCCGCGATCCCGTGCCGCGCGGTGCTCGACATCCAGGGCGACTGGCCCGAAGTCGATCCGCGCGACCTCGAAGCGATCGTCGACCAGTTGCTGCGCGGCGAAGCCGTCTGCAACACCCTCTGCGTGCCGCTGCACGACCCTGAGGTCATGCAGAACCCCAACGTCGTGAAGGTCGTGCGCGGCCTGCACGGCAAGGCGCTCTACTTCAGTCGCGCGGTGGTGCCGTTCCAGAAAGAAGGCACCTACCCGATCCTGCGGCACATCGGCGTCTACGGCTTCCAGCGCGAGACCCTGCTGCGCATTCCCCCGCTGCCGAGCAGTGGCCTCGCCGAAACCGAGAGCCTCGAACAACTGCGCTTCCTCGAAAACGACATCCCGATGCACGTGCTCGACGCCAAGGGCGATCCTTGGGGCATCGAAACTCGCAGCGACTACGACGCGTTCCTCGCCCGCCTGCAGCGGCAGTGACCGACCAGGACAGCACCCACAACCATGACCAAGTACATCTTCGTGACCGGCGGCGTCGTGTCCTCGCTCGGCAAGGGACTCACCTCCGCCGCGATCGGCTGGATCCTTGAGCGCAACGGCCTCAAGGTGTCGATGCAGAAGCTCGACCCCTACATCAACGTCGACCCCGGCACGATGTCGCCGTTCCAACACGGCGAAGTCTACGTAACCGACGATGGCACCGAAGCGGACCTCGACCTCGGCCACTAAGAGCGCTTCACGCCCGCGCGCATCAACAAGGACTCCAACTACACCACCGGCAAGATCTACAAGTCGGTGATCCAGAAGGAGCGCCGCGGCGACTACCTCGGCAAGACCGTGCAGGTGATCCCGCACATCACCGACGAGATCAAGATGGC
>JADZDL010000544.1 GCA_020851075.1 Planctomycetota bacterium
CCAGGCCCCGGTGCGCCAGTTTTCGTACTCGCAGGACTTCGGCGGTGCGACCGCGATGGCGAGCAACGGCGACAGCGAGATGATCCGCGATGCACAGTTCACGCTGCTGCGCTTCCGCGGCCAGACCGGGGCGGGGGGCGAAGAACTCTACGACCTCGCCAACGATCCGTGGGAGACCACCGACCTGATGCTGCAGCCGCTGAACAACACCAGCGCGGCCGCGTACCGCAGCCTCTGGCGCGAGCTGGCCCAGCTGCGCGAGTACCCGTGGACTTTCGAATACGGCACCAGCTGCAGCGGCGGCGGGTTGCAGCCGGCGCTGCGGGCGACCACCACGCCGGCCCTCGGCACCACGTTCACGATGCGGATAACCGGGCTCAACGCCACCGCCTCGGCGACGTTCGGCGTCGTCGGGTTCCGAGCTGACGCGTGGCAGGGGGTGCCGCTGCCGTGGGACCTCGGCACGCTCGGCATGACGGGCTGCACGTTGCTGTTGGCGCCCGAGATCACGCGCTTCCTGGTCCGGACCAACCAGGTGGCGACCTGGAACGAGGCGCTGCCAAACGACCCGAACCTGCTAGGGCTCGGCTTCTTCACGCAGGGTTTCACGCTGGTGGCGAACGCCAATCCCACCGGTGCCTTGGCCACCAACGCGCTCGAGGTGATGGTCGGCAGGTGAACGGCGCGCGGATTGCCGTGTTGTTTGCTGAGGTGCCTTCGTGCTGCTCGCGAAGATTGAGAGCGCGATCCGCTACTGCGGCGACCTCGTCTTCAGCGCACCACCATCCGCACGTAGCGGTCGAAGCTCGCCAGGGTGAGGACGCGCAGGGCAGTGGCCGTCGCGCGCGAACTGCCGGGCGCGGGATTCCACGAATTGACGAACTCGCCTTTCACATGCTGGGAGTCGAGAATCTCCCGCCGCGCCCGAACCAACCAGGCCAGCCACGCGTCGCCGCCAGCCTGGTACATCGCCTGAGTGCCCCAGTAGGCGACCAGTGGATCGTAGTCCTCGTGACTGGCAAGCAGGCGCTCGATGGCCGACTGCATCACGGTCGAACTTCGTGAACTCTGGCCCAACGCGAAGCGGCTGAAGAGTGCTCCCGCGGTGCTCGTTGTAAGCAGCGCAGCATCGCTCCGCTCTTCGTGCACACGCAGGTGATGCGATCCATCCGGCTGGACGACGAGGTCAAAGAAGCCCAATTGATCCTCGGCGCTCACTGGCACTTCGAAGTGGTAGAAGCGCGCCGACGACAGCGCGATCGAACACCACGCCGTGGTGATCGTGTCACTCGCTAGCTCCGCCCGGCCATCGTTCCACCCGCCATCGGCGCGCCGCGCCGCGATCAGCCAATCGAGGCCATCCCGCACAGCACCGCGCAGCAGGCCTCCACCGGGCGAGATGGCGCTAGCCTCAGCAAGCGCCCAAACGGCGACGGCGTGACTTCGCACCTGACCAGGTCCAGGCAAGCAGAAACCACCGTGACCATCCTGTCGCGACAACAACCAGCCCATGCTGCGGGCCTCCGCTTCGGAGTTCAGGGACGCACCGTTGCTCAACGCCGCCAGCATCGACAAGGCGGTTGCTTCCACGTCGGGGCGCCCGGCGTCGTCGGAGCAGGCCCCGTCCGCACCGCGGCGCTGCCCAAGCCACCGAAGGCCGTTGGCGAGAGCCTGCTTCTGGCGCATCTGTTCTGCATCGGGCTCGGCTCGGTCTCCAGCCCGCCCGCCATACCTGCCGCCGATACGTCCCCCGGCTGCCAACCGGCTGGCGGTCGGTGGTTCTGCAAAACCCACCACAGGTCTTGCTGGCGAGAGTGGGCGGATGTCGCCAGGGCCGAGTCGCGGCACCTGCAGCCAAGGCGTGGGCCCCACGTCCATCGCGAGCAGCTCGTCGGCGGCCGGGGGGGCGGCGCCGGGCACGGGCGCGGTGCAACGAACGAGCAGCGACTCGACCCCCGACTCGGCCATGGCCGCCATTACCTTCAGCAGCGGCGCCCATGCCACATCCCCAGGGCATGCCAATGCGAACGTCGGTCGAGGGTTCGCTTTCGTTCCCGGCGGCCCTTGCAGGCGCCGCACCAACGGCACCAGCGCTGCCGGCGGCAGACCTTCCCGTTCGCGATGCAGCCGGACGACACAATCTGCCTCCAACGCGCCAGCTGGCAAGGCCAGCACCAGAGTGCCAATGCTGGCGTCGGGCAACTGGACGGCGAAGAACACCTTGCCGACCTGCGCCGCCACGCACAGTGACAGCAGGTCACCAATTCCTTCGGCGCGGGCTTCCCGATCCGCGTGCACGACGAGTGGCCCTGGCAACGTGCGCAACGCCGTGGCCACCTGATCGCGCGATAGGCCAACCTTGTCATTGCCCAGCATCACCAACGATCCATCGACCAGAACCTGCAGCGTGACGCCGCCCTCCGGTACGACACCCGCGCGTTCGAGAGTGGGCAACTTCGGGGTGGGGTCCTGAGCAGCCAGAAGGCCGCACACCAGGGACACAACTGCAAGCCGTGCAAAGTGCATAGATCTCCTGAGGCCAAACCAACCCGCCGCGCGTGGCGCGATGGTGGTCGGTCCGCCCGCTAGCATACGCATCCCCATGGCGCCGGGACCGCACGATCGCCAAACACCGGATTCCCGAAGAATGCGGACCACCTGACGCGTTCGCCGCGTCTTGCATCCGGTGATGCCACGTCCCTTCGTCCTCCACCCGGCCTGTGCCCTCGCGCTCGCCGGCGCCCTCTCCGCGCAGGCCTGGCTGCCGAGTTCGCCGTTCCCGAGTTGGGGCAACAACCCGGGCAACGTCACGCTACTTGCCTGGGATCCGGCGAAGACCAGTGCGCAGAACGGCGCCGCGTTGGAGAACCTCGCCGAGAATCTGCAACCCGGCGCGACCCTCAGTGTGGGCCCCGGCGTCTGGACGGTGTCGAATCGTTTTGACCTCTCGATCGTCGCGAGCGCCAGCCAACCGGTGCGCATCGTCGCCACCAACCCCACCAACCGCCCCATCATCACGCGGCCCAACGCGAGCCAGAACTGCCTCAACGTCGGCAGCAATGGACCGTGTCGCTACCTCGTCTTGCAGAACCTCGAGTTCACGGGCGGCGGCGATCTGCTGCGCATCTACGACGGCTCCCATGTGTGGGTCGATGGTTGCTACCTGCACGACGGCAACGGGGTTGGCATCGCCGTGCAGACGAACAGCTGCAACCATCTCTACCTCTCGCGCAATGAGGTGGCGCGGCCGGGCCCTGGCACACCGGGCGAAGGTATGTACCTCGGCGGCAACTTCGGCTCGATCCAGGTGACGGATTCGGTGGTCGCCTACAACCACGTGCACGACCTGCGCGGTGCCCTCGTGGGGCAGGGGGATGGCATCGAGCTCAAGCAGGCTTCGACGCGCAACTGGATCCTCGGCAATCGCGTCCACGGCTGCAGGAATCCGTGCATTCTCGTCTATGGCACGGGTGGGATCGACGAGAACGTCATCGACGGCAACTTCTGCTACGACGGCGACGATGCCATTCTGCAGGTGCAGGGTGAAGCGATCGTGCGCAACAACGTGGCGATCGGCGGCAGCGCGGCGTTCCAGAGCCATGACCACCAAGGCACTTCCTCGCGCCTGCAGGTCGTACACAACACGTTCGTCAGCGCTGGCCGCGCCGCGACCTTGGCGCGCTGGGGCGGTCGCGCTGGCATGGTGCTCGCCAACAACGTGATGTACAGCACGAACTCCTACAGCGTCTGGTTTGGCATCGGCGACGCGGGGGTCACCGCGGCAGGCAACCTGCTATTTGGGCCAGGCAACCAGACTGGCGCTGGCTACGCGATGGGAGGTGGTCTCGGCGACTTCGTGCACGTCGACCTGATGAGCTTCTCGATCGATGCGCGGCCACGGCTCGGCAGTCCGATCGACAACCGGGGCCATCCGCACTTCCAACTCGCGACCGACCAGGCGGGCGCGCCCCGCCTTTATCCCGCGGATCCTGGCGCACTCACCAATTCCAGCGCGCTGCAGGCGAATGTCTTTGTGGTGTCTACGGGCGGTGGCACCCAACAACTGCAACTCGACCTTGGCGTGCCGTACCGTGGCGCCAGTTACACAATTGTCGCCGCCGCACGCACGACCACGAGTGGTTTTGCGACTGCGGGTTTCCATCTGCCGATCGAACTCGACGGCCTGTTCGTGCTGTCGGCCAACGGCGGTCTGGCGAACACGCTGCAGAATGGCATCGGCGTGCTCGATACGAGCGGGCGTGCGAGTGCTGCTGTGCTCGTTCCACCGGTTGGGCCGGCGCTGTCGGGACTGAGCGTTGCGATGAGCGCCGTCGTCGTGCAGAACGGGCAGCTCGTGCACGTGAGCAATCCGGTGTCGTTGACGCTGCAGTAGCGGGGTTTGCCATTCCGCTCGGTGCGGCA
>JADZDL010000545.1 GCA_020851075.1 Planctomycetota bacterium
CCCAAACGCTGCAACAGGCCAAGGCGCGTGCCGCGTGCCAGTTCGTGCTGCTGGATGTCTGAGGGCAGGCGCTCGAGCTGGTCGAGTGCCAGCTCGAAACTCTGGATGGCGCGGTCGGACTCGCCTTGCATGCTCCAGACGGCGCCGCGACGGTCGTGTACCTCGACGGAATTGAGCAACCACTCGCGGCGAGAGCCAGCGTCTAGCAGGGCCGCGGGAGGTTGCTCGACTTCGCGCAGGACCAGGTCGAGTTGGGCGTGGGCTTCGGCAAACTGGTTGGTGCGGGCAAACGACATCGCGATCGACGAGCGCGTGTCCTGCACGATGGTGCAGACCTGGGCCCGATCTTCGGGCGTCACATTGGAGGCTTCGAACAGGCGCAGCGCCTGCGATTCTGCCGCCTGCTGCTCACTGTGCCGTTCGAGATGGCCATAGATCACGCCCTGTTGGTGGTAGGCGTAGGCAAACTCCCGATTCAGCGAGGGACTGCGTGGTTCGCTGGTCGTCGTCTCGTAGGTCGCGAGCGCTTCCGAAACGGCGATCAGGGCCTTCTGGTGGTCGCCCAGTGGCACGAGAAGGCGCGCCAGGCGCACCTGGCTGCGGGCGCGCTGGAGGCGAACCCGCAGGTTGTCGGCATCGGTCGGCGTCGTCTGCAGCAGCTGCTCGTAGATGCCCAGCGCGTCCTGCATGAGGTCGCGTCGCAACTTCGCGGTGCGCGGATGGGACGTGAGGGTCTCCAGCGCTGGCCGGAACAGCATCTTGTCGACGGCTCGCAGGGCGGTCTCGAGGTTCTGTTCGGCGAGGCTGAGCGAATGTTCGGCTTCCTTGAAACTCTCTTCGGCGAGTTTGCGCTGCTTGTTGGCTTCGTCGAGGTTGTCTTCGGCGCGTTTTCGCTGGGTGGACACTTCGTCGAGGGCCACCTGCAGCCGGCCTGCCGCGAGACTCTGTTGCACACCGAACGCGAGCGGGACCGGGCCGAGCAGCAGGAACGCGACCAGGAGCGACGCCGCGCGCGCCGGGTGACGACGGGCCCAGCGGCGACTGCGCAGCCACCAGGAGGGGCGTCGCGCTCGCACGGTGCGCTGTTCGAGGAACGCGCGCAGATCGTCGGCAAACGCTGACGCGGTCGCATAACGACGATCGCGGTCGGGGTCCATGGCCAGCAAGCAGACGGCCTCCACATCGGGGTGGACCCGCGCATTGCGCCGGGCGGGTGGTTCGACGAGGCCCGCAAGAATGCGTTCGCGGGTGGTGCCACTGCCGTCGCCGTGCGGCAAGGTCAGGGTCAGCAGTTCGTAGAGCGTGACGCCGAGCGAGTAGACATCGGTGCGCAGGTCGATGGCCTTGGTATCGCCGCGCACCTGCTCAGGTGCCATGTACGGCAGCGAGCCAAACGCCGAGCCCGAACGTGTGATGCGCTGCTCGCCTTCGGCGGCGGCGAGTCCGAAATCGATGAGGCGCACCTGGCCGTTGGCGCACAGAAGAAGGTTGGAGGGTTTGACGTCGCGGTGCAGCACACCTTGCTCGTGGGCGTGCCGCAGTGCTTCCGCAGCATCGAGGGCGAGCCGGCAGCAGACGTTGGTCCACGAACCCTGAAACACCGGAGCCTCGGCGATCGCCGCGGTCTCGTGTTTCTTGGCCATGGCGCGCTGCAGGGCCTGCCGCAAGGCGGTGCCGTCGAGCGCGGCAGGGGCCGTGCCCGCGAGCTCGAGGAGGATCTCCGACAGGCTCGCGCCAGCGACGAACTCCATCGCGTAGAACGGCACACGATCCACTTCGCCGCAGGTGAGGATCGGCACGATGCCGGGATGCTGCAGGCGCGCAATGGCGAGCACTTCGCGGCGGAACCGTTCGCGCGCGCCGGGAAAGAACAGCTGCTCGGGATGCACGAGCTTGAGCGCGACCTGCCGATGCAGCGACTCCTGCTCGGCGAGGTAGACGATGCCCATGCCGCCGCGTCCGAGTTGGCGCAGCAGACGGAACTCGCCGAGTCGCTCGGGAATGTCGGGCGCTTTGGGCCCATGCAGGATGCCGAGCGCGGACAACTGTTCGATCTGGGCGCGCAGCTGGGGGGCCACGTCGGGGTGCGCGGCAAACACGGCATCGACGCCGTTCTGATCCCCGGCTTCGAGCGCGAGGATGCACCGTTCGAGCAGGTTCTCGACGAACGAGGAGGTCGGTTCCATGGAATAGGGGGCGGCGGGGTGCCGGAACATACTGGTTTGCGGCCGCCGCGGGGCTACACCTGCCGCGATGGCCGCAAAAGTCCTAGTTGGCAGTCTGTTGCTCGTCCTGGTTGCTGGCCTCGCGGGGGGCTGCGCAGTCGTTGGGATGGGCTCCTCGGTCGCGCGCCCCGACTGGGCGCAGGCGCAGTGGCAGACCGTGGTTGCTGCGGCGAACGTGGGACCTGGCGCCAGCCTGCGCGGCCTTACCGTCGTCGACAGAAATGTGGTCTGGGTCGGTGGCAGCGGGGGAACGTTGCTGCGCAGCCTCGATGGTGGTCAGTCGTGGCAGGACGTTGCACCGCCCGATGGGCGCCGGTGCGACTTCCGCGACGTGCATGCCTTCGATCGGGACACGGCGATTGCGATGGTGGCCGGGCAGCCGGCCCGCGTCTACCGCACGGCGGATGGTGGCCGCACGTGGGCGATCGTGCATCAGGATGCGCGGCCCGAGGCGTTCTTCGATGCGATCACCTTCGACGGCGATACGGGTTTCCTGTTTGGCGACCCGATGTTGGGCGCGTTCACGGTGCTGCGCAGTGACGACCGCGGCGAACATTGGCGCGTCGTCGATCCGACCGCATTGCCGGTGCCGCTAGGTGCCGAGGCGGCGTTCGCGGCCAGTGGATCCTGCATCGACGTGACGCAGGGCACCGTGCGGATCGTGACCGGGGGCACCGTGTCGAGGTTGCTGGCGAGCCGGGACCATGGTGCTTCCTGGACGGCCCTGCCGTTGCCGTTGCGATGCGGGGCGGCTTCGCAGGGCGCGTTTGGCCTCGGCGTGGATGGGGACGAACTCGTCGTCGTCGGCGGCGACTATGCGGCCCCCTTGGCCAACGAAGGCACCGTCGCGCGCAGCATGGATGGCGGCAGTTCCTGGCACGAGCAGGCCACCGGGGCCGGCGGTTTTCGATCTGGGGTCGCGGCGCTCGGCCATGGCGCCTGGCTCGCAGTCGGCGAACGCGGCTGCAGTCTGTCCACGGATCACGGCCGCACGTGGCAGTCGTTTGGTCGCGAAGGGTTCCACGCGATCGCGCGCGGCCGCGATGGTTCGGTGTTTGCGTGCGGTGGTGGCGG
>JADZDL010000546.1 GCA_020851075.1 Planctomycetota bacterium
AAGGCACGCGAGTCTAGCCGCCGCCGGTCAGGCGGGGGGATTCACGCGACCAGGTGGATCGATTGCCGCCGTCGTGGCCGTGCTCTTTCCCCGCCTGGCCCGCCCGTCACCGCTGGAACGGCAGGGTGACACGCTGCGTGCTGGAGAACAGGTTCAACGCCGCGTCGCTGTGGAAACCCTGCGCATACAGGGTCGTCGGCGGCAGCCATTCCGGCAGCGGCAGGTTCCAGCTGCCTGCCGGGCCAAACTGGATCGGCAGCACGCCGAGGTGGCCCGCACCGGTGTTTGGCACGAGCAGCCAGCAGCCGTTCTCGATGCCAGGCACGCCGATCAGCGGCTGGGCGGTCGTCTGGAAGGCGAGCATGACTGTCATCAGCGAGCCGGCCGGTGCGCCGTACATCGTCACCGCGCCATAGCCCGAACCGATGCGATGGCTGCCGTTCCAGCCGACCACTACCGAGCTGCAGCCGATGCCGGACTGCGTGAGCGAGGGCAGGCTCGAAAGTTCGAAGCGGCCGAGCGTGACCGCGCCCGCGCTCGCCCCAGCCCCGTTGACGGCGTAGCCGATCAGGTGGTTGTCATTCAGCGCGTCGTAGGCCATCCCACCTGCCAGGGTCGGTTCTGCGGCACTGCCGCTGTGCGCCGTCGCGGTCTCGATCGGATTGCCGGTGTATCCGAGCGTCGCGAAGTAGACGCTCTGCGTGACGTTGCTGCGGTAGGCGAGGCCCCAGTGCGTGTGGCTGTCGAGGTCCTGCGCCAGCCCGACCAGTTCGACGCGCGCGTCGGTGTTGGCATTGATCGTCTCGAGTTCGTACGGCTGGCTGCCGGTCGGCGCGTTGGCTTCCCAGTGCACGATCCGGGTCCGCACGCTGTGGCCGTTCTGGCCACCCGGGCGAACCGGTTGCTGACCAACCGTCGACGCGACCATCGCGACGACGTAGCGACCGCGACCACCGGCGATGCGCGGCGAGAACTCGTGCCGCTGGTCGGTGTCACCGTTGGCGATCGTCATCGGTGCCGACACCGAGCCGTCACTGCCGACCCGCCGCACCTGCACGTCCCAGGTGGTGTTGGTGCTGCCCACGAAGGAGTTGGCGGCCTGGCAGGCGACCAGCCAATAGGCTGGGCCGTTCGCGTCGGTGTGGAGGCGGTTCACCGCCGGGTGTTCGAACTCGCTGCCCACCTGGTCGCCGATTGTGAACACCGGGCCGGCTGAGCCAGTGCCCGACAGGTCGAGCACGCTGGCGTACACCTTGCTGCTGGTGGTGTCGTAGAACGCGCCGGGCGTGTTGTCGCGCTGCATCACCAGGAGCGCCTGGGTGCCAGCATTGCTGACCCGCGAGCCGCCGATCGCCGGCCGCCCCAGGTGTGCACCAACCGGCGTGGTGACGGCGACGTAGCTGGTCGAAGAAGAAGTGTCGGGGCGGTCGTGGCGGTGGAAGCGCACGCTGCGATCGCCGTTCGCGAACTCGCGCGTGAACGCTGCGACCACGCAATCCGCTCCGCGCACGTAGGTGATCGACGCCTCGAACGACGACCAGTTTGCGGTGACATCCTGGTAGACCAGGTAGTGGTTGAGCCCACTCGCTTCGCCGCGACGCACGTACAGATCGCTGTCGGTTGCCGACACCGCGCGGCTGTACGCGACCCACAACTGGTCACTCGCGCTGATGGTCTCGTGCACGAGGTCCACCGAGGTCACCTCGCTGCCGACGACCATCGTGGTCGGCGTCAGCAAGGGATCGAGCACGACCGGGTAGGCCGCTTCGGCGAGCCAGGCCCCGTCGATCCGCAGCTCGAGACGGCCGTCGACGAACGTCGTCTGCATCGGCTGGCGGTCGCCACGCGCGTCAACGGCGGTCGCCGCGCCGTAGCCGACCAGCGGCCGACCGGCGTCATCGGCGAACCACAGTTCCTGATGGCCACCGCCGAGTCCGACCGGTTGCAGGTCGCTGGCGACGCGGCCACGCACCACCAGATCGCCCGCCGGCGGCCGTTGGCGCAACACAAACGTCTGCTCGAGACCTTCGACGCGCACGTCGTAGGCTTCGACGACCGCGCCGAGGTCGTACTCGACCCGCCAATCGGTCCAGCGCGGCGCGGCGTCGCGCAAGGCCAGCGGTTCGCCGCCGGCGAGGACCGCCTCGGTGCGCCACGACCAGTTGACCGTCTGCGGGTACTCGTCACCGAGGTACGGCACGAACGTCATGCCGTCGTGGAACGACGCCTTGTACTTGCCACCGGTTGCCCACACCCCCTAGGTATGGCCCTGGTCGGCGGCAGCCGTGTGCACGGGGGTGGCGCGCGGCGTCAACACGCCGTGCGGCAGATCCTGCGCCAGAAGGGCGCAGCAGAACAACGAAGACAAACTGGCGGCCTGGGCCGCTCGCGAATCGAACATCGGGGATACTCCTGAGCTTGGGCCGCCACCGGCAGCCACTGACTCTTGGAGCGTTACCCGGTGCGCGGAGCGGACAGCGAATGCTCGCGCGTCTCAGTCCGTCGTCGTATCGCGGCGTGTTTGCGCCGGTGGCGGGGATTCTGGCTGGGTGGTGCTAGGTTAGGTCGGCATTAGAATGTGTGAGCAGAGGAGCATCGCCAATCCCGACGGCCACCAGATTGTGTGGATGTGGGGTCTGCTGGTGTTGGTTCCGATGCTTTTCTGGCTCAAGAGATATTGCATTGGGTCTGTGTCGAATCGTGTTGCGGCGCTGCTCTACCTTACCCTTGGAGGATTGTGGGTTGTGGTGGGTTGCAGTGATGCACCAGACGGAAGAGGATGGGTGGATCTGGTATTTGGGTTGGTACTAGTCGTCCTGGGTCTCTGGCTATGCAGCAGGGGATTCGGGAAAGCGAGGGGGTGAGCATCGACTCCGGTGCTGGCGGCGGCGCAGGCCTCGCCGTAGCCGGCGGATCTGGGTTCGAGGGGGTAGCGCGCTGCGGGCCTGCCGATGCTGCGGGTGAACGAGCGGTGTGGGGGACGCATCGGCCGGGCAGGTGCGCGACGCGGTAGATGGCGGTCCCACGCACGGGGCCCGAAAATCGTTGTCCGCTTGCGGCCGCGGGGGACGCTACCACGGTAAGCCTGCCCGCCGCGGCCCGCGGGATGCTCCGCGGCCGCGCTGGTCCCCATTCTCCATGCCTACAGAACCTGCAAGCAGCGCCAGCGACGACGACGCCCAACCGCAGCGGTTGCACCGGCTGGGCGAGGCGATGGACGCGCTGCTGCAGTGGCGAGCGCGCGGCCCACGCGCCGACCGCGAGCAGTTCCTGCGCGACCATGCCGACCTGCGCGACCTGCTCGAGCCGATGCTCGACGACGCTGGTGCCGAGGCCGACGAGGAGCCACCCGCAATCGATCCGGTCGCCATGGAACCGGGGCGGTGCCTCGGCGACTACCGCCTGGTGCGCGAAGTCGGTCGCGGCGGCATGGGCACCGTCTACGAGGCGCAGCAGATCTCCCTGCAGCGCCGGGTCGCGCTGAAGGTGCTGCACAGTCACCTCGCCTGGTCCCCAAAGTCAATCGCCCGCTTCCGCCACGAGGCCGCCGCGGCCGGCCGCCTCAACCATCCAGCGGTGGTGCCGATCCACGAAGTCGGTGAGTGCCAGGGCCTGCACTACTTCAGCATGGAGTTCGTGATCGGCCGACCGCTGCACGAGATCCTCTGGCAGGCACGGCTCGGCGTGCGCGGCGACTGCAGCCGCGCCGCCGAGGCGGCCGAACTGGTTGCCCGCGTCGCCGACGCGCTACAGCACGCCCACGAACAGGGCCTCGTGCACCGCGACGTGAAGCCGCACAACGTGATGGTCGATGGCGAGGGCCAGGTGCGGCTTCTGGATTTCGGACTCGCCAAATCCCTCGACGCGCACCCGCACTCGGTCACCGGCGAGTTCCTCGGCACGCCGCACTACTGCAGTCCCGAGCAGATCACGGCGGGTGCCACGGTCGGCCCGGCCTCGGACATCTTCTCGCTCGGCATCGTGCTCTACGAACTGCTCGCCCGGCGCCGCCCGTTTGACGGCGAAACGGCGCGCCTAGTGATGCAGCGTATCGAAGCGGGGGACTTCGAGCCGCTCCGAAAGGTCGAACCCTCGGTGCCGCGCGATCTGCAGACGATCTGCCACAAGGCCCTCGAGCTGGATCCGCGCAACCGCTACGCGACGGCTGGCGCCTTTGCCGCCGATCTGCGCCGTTTCCTCCGCATCGAGCCGATCCACGCCGCGCCGCCCGGCGTGCTGGTGCGCGCCGGCAAGTGGATCCGCCGTCATCGCCTGCCCGTGGCGCTCGGCGCCCTGCTGGTGACGACCGCCATCGGCGCGCCCATTGGCTACGCGCTGCACCTGCAGCGGACGAACGCGGTGATCGGCGAGGAGCGGGAAGTGCTCGACCGCGCCGAGGAACTGGGCTTCCAGAGCATCGAACAGACCCTGTCGCTGCTCGCCGAACAGCTCGATCGGCAGCCGGGGCCCGGCAGCCGCCAGGAGCCGCGCGTCGACGCGGTGGTCGCGCTCTGCGAGAACTTCCTGCTGCTGCGCAGCGACCTGCCGCAACGCCGGGGCCGGATCGCGCATGCGTTCTACGTGTTGGCGGGCATCTACGCCCAGCTCGGCCGCACCGAAGCCGCGCTGGCCGCCTGCGACCGTTCGCGCCAACTGCTGACCACCGCGAGCGATGCCGACCCGGCCTCTACCGAGACGCAACTCGGCCGCATCCTGCTGCGCGAGCTGCACACGCGCCAGCTCGCCGAGGCCAGTGGGGGCGAGGAGGAGTTCGCCCGCGCGAGCGCGCACTGGCGCGAACTGGCCCAACGCCCGGGCGCCGACCCGCGCGTGGTGACAGCCTACGCCGAGACGCTTCTGGTGCGGTCGCGCGCCCTCGGCGAGCGGCCCAACCGGCGGCTGGAAGCCGAGCGCTTGCTGAACCAGGGGCTCGGCATGCTGACCCCCGCGCTGGTTGCTGCGGACCCCGCGGCGCGCAGCGTCGCGCTGCGCAGCCGCGCCGTGCTCGGGCAGGTGAGGCTCACCACGGGTCGAGCCGAGGCCGCCGTGGAGATGCTGCGCGAAGTGGTCGCCGCCATGACCCAGCTGCCGCTGGATCCGGTGCTCGGCGTCGAGCGAACGCTCGCGGTCGCGTCGATCGGCCACGCCCTGCAGCGGCTCAAGAAGCCGGTGGAAGCCGAAGCCGCGCTGCGCGAAGCGATCGCCATGGCGACCGGCTACCTGCAGCAGTTCCCCGGTTCCCAGCAGCTGCGCCGTCGGCTGCTGTCGAGCCGGACCGTGCTCGGCAGCCAGTTGCTCGTCCAGGGCAAGATCGAGGCCGCCGAAGCCATCCTTCGCGAGGCAGCCACCGGCGTGGACCCGGCCGCCAGCACGGCGTCGGGCGGCAACAGCTGGATGGAACGCGCCCTGCTGGCCGATCTCGACATCCAACTGGGCAACTGCATCCTGATGCGCAGCAGCACCGGTGCCGCCGGCGAGGAAGCGCAGCAGCTGTTCCGGCAGGCTTGCGACCTGCTCGAGGTCCTGATCGAGGAACAACCCAAGCACACCGAGTTCCGCGTCGACCTCGGCACAGCCTGGAACAGCCTCGCTTCCCACGCCAACGAAGTGGGCCAACACGCAGCTGCCGTCGACTTCGCGCGGCGCGCCGTGGCCCAACAGGAAGCGGCGCTGCAGTTGTCGCCGCAAGACGGACGGGCACGCGTGTTCCTCGGCATCCACCAGGGTCACCTCGCGTATGCCCTGGCGCACGTGGCCGAGGGGCCGGCGGCGCTGCAAGCCGGCAAAGCAGCGCTCGCCAACGCACCGCGTCAGGTGGCGACCCTGCGCCTCGTCGCGCAAGCGGGTGTTCGAGTGGGTCGAACGACCACCGTCGAGGTCACGCCGGACGGTACCGAGGCCGGGTTCCAGCTTGCCGTCTCTGCGCTGGAGCAGATCGGCGAAGTGCAGGCCAAGGAACTGCGGCGCCTGCTCCCCGACCAGCGGTTCGCAGCCCTGCGCGGCAGGACCGACTTCGAACAACTGTGCACCCAGTACGAAATCCGATGAGTGCCGACGGCGAACCCACGATCACCGCCCGGCTGCTGCGACTGCATCGCGGCGACCCGTCCGCTCTGCAGGAACTCGTGCACGAACACCTGCCGTGGATCGAGGCCCGCGTACGCCACCGTCTCACGCCGGTCGCGCGACGGTTCGGCGACACCCAGGACTTCGTGCAGGAAGCGCTGCTCGACGTGCTGCGCGACGGCCCCCGCTTCGTCGTCGACAGCCCGGCCGGTTTCCGGGCTCTGCTGGTGCGCATCGTCGAGAACACCATCGTCGACCGGATCCGCTATCTGCAGCGCGACCAGCGCGACTACCGCCGCGCCCGGGCCCTGCCGAACGACTCGGTGCTGATGCTCGATGCGCCGGCGCGCCAGACCACCGAGCCGCCGACCCACGCCGATCGCAACGAACGGCAGGCCTGGTTGCGGCTCGCCGTCGAACTGCTCGAACCCGCCGATCGCGAAGTGATCCAGCTGCGCGACTGGGACGGCTGCTCGTTCCCGGACTGCGCGCAGCGGCTCGGCACCACCGAGGAAGCCGCCCGCAAGCGCTACCTGCGGGCCCTGCCGCGACTCGCCGACAA
>JADZDL010000547.1 GCA_020851075.1 Planctomycetota bacterium
CGCCAGGGTCGGCTCGACGCGATCGAGATCGGTGCCCAGCGGCAGGATGTGGAACAGCGCGTCGAACAGCGCGTTGCAGAGTTCCTGGACGATGTAGGTCGCGCCCGAGTAGCCCATGAAAGGCGTGCCGGTGTGGCGGCGGATGATCGGCAGCGGGAACGAGGCCGGTATGAAGCTCGCCTTCATCATCGAACCTCCGCCGCATTCGGCGAGGTAGATGCGCTCGTTGTAGCTGCCGTACATGACCAGCGGGGTCTTGTCCTTCACCAGCTGGCGGACCTCTTCGTTGTTCGTCTTGGCACCGGGCAGTCGCGAGATGGCGAACTGACAGGGCAGTCCCATCTCGTCCTCGAGAAAGTGACGGATGCCTCGGGTGTAGGTGTCATTGGCCACCACGGCGAAGCTCGCCGTTCCGAAGAAGTCCTGTGTCACCGAGCGCCAGAGGTCCCAGATCGGCTTGATGGTCGTGTGCTTCTCGCGCTCGATGAATGGCTCCGGATCCAGACCCAGCAGTTCACCGAGCTTGCGCAGGAACTTCGTCGTGCTGTGCAGTCCGATCGGCGCCTGCAGATAGGGGCGGTCGAGGGCCTCGCAGAGCATGCGACCGAACTCGCGGTACATGCAGATGTTCACGTCTGCTTCGACCAGCCGCGACACATCGGCCAGGTGGCTGCCGAGCGGGAAGGTCATGTTGACTTCGGCGCCGATGCCCTGGACCAGCCGCCGGATCTCTGCCAGATCGCTCGGGCAGTTGAAGGTGCCGTAACAGGGGCCGATGATGTTGACGCGCGGCTTCTCGCCGGCCGGTCGCTCTGCATAAGGTTTGCGCGCCGGCACCTTCTTCATGCCGTACTCGCTCCACAGCCAGAACATCGCGCGGTTGGCGCACTGCCACTGGTCCTCGTCGATCGTGCGCGGCAGGAAGCGCTGGATGTTGGTGCCCGACGGCGTGACGCCGCCACCGATCATCTCGGCGATCGAGCCAGTGACCACCACCGACGGCAAGTCGGGGTCGAGCGCCGCATGCGCCCGCCGCATCGAGCCTTCTGTTCCTTCACGCCCGAGCTGCTCTTCGGCCAGTCCGGTGACGACGATCGGAAGTTCGTGGGGTGGCAGCGCGTCGGTGTAGTGCAGCACCGAAGTCACCGGCAGGTTCTCGCAACCGACCGGACCATCGATGACGACTTGCAGACCCTTGATGGCCGTGCAGACGTACACGGCGCCCCAGTAGCCACCCGCGCGAGCGTGATCGAGGACCAGCATCAGATCATCTCCTCGGCCTTGCGCTTGCGGGCGAGCTTCTCGGCCTGCCGACGCTGATCGGCCTTGAATTCCGGGCGATCCGTTGGAACACCGTTCGACGGTTCCCAGACACCGGACGAGTGGCCCTCGCCGACTTCGCCGAAGAATTCCTTCATCTGCTCGAAGCGTGCCTTGTTCCCGATGGCTGCATTGATGACCGTTGCGAGCGAGCCTGCACCGGCCGGGCCCATCAAGGGACGGGCCGAGATCAGGTTGGTGAAGTACAGCGCAGGAATGCTCTGGGCCTTGGCAGCCTGCACGACAGGGGTTGTGCCGATGGCCAGATCGGGCTGGAATTCGGCCATTGCAGCCAGATCCTGTTCCAGCGAAGCGCGGAAGCGGACCTGCAC
This sequence comes from Planctomycetota bacterium, assembly GCA_020851075.1. Lineage (GTDB taxonomy): Bacteria > Planctomycetota > UBA1135 > UBA1135 > UBA2386 > JADZDL01. The sequence goes on from JADZDL010000547.1 coordinate 1,653, forward strand.
GCCCTTCGACTCCAGCCACTGCAGGTCTGCCTCGTTCCAGGCGGTACGCGGGCAGGCACTTCCGACGTAGCGCAGATCGGCGCCGCTTTCGACCAGCAGCCTGCCGACGAGCAACTCGGAACCCTCGTAGCCACTGAGCGTGATGCGCCCCTTGATCGGAGTCTTGGCCAGGGCGCCACGAATGGCCGGCAAGAAGCGGTTCTTGGCCGCATCGATATTCGCCTGCGAGGTGTTGGTGGCCTGACCGATGGCCTGCAGCCACGCTTCGGTTCCGTCGTGACCGACAGGCGCCGATCCCACGATGGGCCGCCCCGCGGCTTCGAATTCGCGGATGCTCGCGGTGTAGAAAGGGTGGATCGCAGCGACCGCAGTGCAGTCGAGCGCGGCATACAGCTCGCGCCACTCGCGGGTCGGCACGACAGGGCCGGATGCCAGCCCCATCGGTTCCAGCATCATGCCGATGATCACCGGATCGGCCGGGAAGACCTCGCCAAGCAGCGCGATCGTCGGCTTGTCGGAGCGGCCGTTGCGCGGCGCCTGAACCGGTCCTGCCAGCACCTCGCCACGGGCGTACTTCAGCATCGCGCCCGCCAGCACATCCTTGGCTTCGGCGTGAGTCGGAACACCGAAGCCGGGCACGTCGATGCCGATGATGCGTACGCCGTTGATCTCCTTGGGCAGGATCTGCAGCGGCACGCCGCTGGCCGTCGGAACGCACAGGTTGATGATGACGATGGCGTCGTACTTCGCCGGGTCGGCCTCCTTGTGGACAGCCTCGCGGATGTCCTCGAAGAGTTTGCCGGTGACCAGCGATTCACTGTTGAACGGCACGTAGCCGACGCTGCGCTTCGCACCGTAGAAATGCGAGGTGAAGGTCAGGCCGTAGACACAGCAGGCCGAGCCCGAAAGGATCGTCGCAGTGCGACGCATGCGCAGGCCGACTCGCAGCGAACCGAATGCTGGGCACATGCTCTGTGGCTGGTCGTGCGGGCCGGCTTTCGGGTCTTTCGGATAGTCCTTCGCGTACTGGGCCAGCACCTCCGACTTGCCGGCCGACTTCGCCGCGGCCAGCAATTGATCGCCACCGGCGTGGCATCCCATGCCGTCGCCCTCCAGCGTCGTCGACGAGACACCCGGCGCGGTGGGCGGCGTGGCGCTCGCCGAGTTGGCTGCAACGATCGGGATGGTCTTGGACATGGTGCGGGGCCGGTCAGATTTCGTCGTAGACGACTTCGAGCGTTGCCTTCTTGCTCTCGGTCTTGCCGCACATGTCGAACTGCGTTGCAGGTTCGAGCACCACGTCGCGGCCGACCGATGCGGCAGAGAACAACCCGAGCAGTTCGTCCTGCGACATCGGCTTCGGACGCATCGGCAGCGAGGTGCCGACGTTCTCGGCGAGCTGGGCAAACATCGGACCCCACTCGGAGTCAGGTCGGCCGATGATTTCGTAGCTGGCGCTCTTGCGGCGGATGTCGTCGTTGGCCGGGATCGTCGACAGCACCGGAATGCCGACGTGCTCGGCAAAGGCCTTGGCCTCGCCGGTGCCGTCGTCGCGGTTGATCACCATGCCTGCCACGCCGACGTTGCCGCCGAGCTTGCGGAAGTACTCGACCGCACTGCACACGTTGTTGGCGACGTAAAGCGACTGCAGGTCGTTGCTGCCCACCACGATGACCTTCTGGCACATGTCGCGGGCAATCGGCAGGCCAAAGCCGCCGCACACCACGTCGCCCAGAAAGTCGAGCAGCACGTAGTC
>JADZDL010000548.1 GCA_020851075.1 Planctomycetota bacterium
AGCGTCGAGGATGCGATTGCCGGCCTCGCGTTGGCCGCCGCGGAGTCGCCGGAGACGCGAGCGGTGGCGTTCCGCGCCTTCTGCCAGCTCGTCGGGCTGCCGATGTATGATGCGCTGCGCGAACTGGAGACCGATGGCGGCCAGTTTCCGACTGCCCAGGAGGTGGCGGATGCGGCGCCACTGGCGATCACGGCGTGGCGCGCATGGTGTTCGCTGCCACGCGAGCAGGCGTTGAAGGCGCGCATCGATCTGCTCGTGCAGGCAATCACGGAATCTGCGCCTGTGTTCCCTGGCGCAGAACAACACCTGGTCGCTGAGTTCGTGTTGTGGACGGGTTACTCCGTGCCAAGTGGGGAACTCGATGGGGCGAGGCTGCGCGAATGGTGGCAGCAGGCGCGGCAGCGGCCCTTCGCGGAACTGCTGCGAACGGGCTTGGGCCTGGCGGCTGACGCCGAGGTCCCGCTGGTCGAGGCGCTCGATCGGTCGGCGACGGCGCCTCGCGAAACGGCGCGCTTGTGGCGACAACTTGCCTGGTTGCAGATTCTGGAGGGCAAGCGAATACCGGAGGGTGTGCCGGAGATCACCGACGGTGGTCACGTTTGGCGCAAGGCTTGCTTGGCAGCAGCGGCGCAGCCGGATTCTCGCGAGCTGACGGCACGCATTGCCGTTCTACGCTTCGACGATGGTGGCTGTGAGCCAGTGCTCGTGGCGCAGCAGAGCAAGATCGTACGCATCGGCGAGCAAGTGGAACTCCAGCTCGGCGCGGATCTCGTCGAGTCGTCCGCGTTGTCGTTCCGCACACTGTGGGAAGATGAGCTGCAGCGTATCGAGCAACCGGTCTCTCCACGGGGCCTCCGTTCCATTCCGCTTCTCCCGGACCGCGGGCGCATGTTTGCTTTCGTGCGTGGGCGAGTCGCCTTGGCTCGAATGGGGGTTTGCCTGGATGCGAATATGGGACTTGCTGCCTTGCAGGTTTCATTGCCGGACCGTTCGCAGAGCCATGAAGTTGCCGGTAACCGGCGAGTCTGGGCAGGTAGCGCGGCGGCGATCCAGAGTCTTACGCGCCTATGGGATGAAGATCGGCGGCTCTCCACTTTCGTGATGCTCGCCAGCATCAGCGAAGGGGCAGAGGACGAGGATCAGCGACTGCCGTGGTGGCGCAGCGCCGTGGCGAAGACGTTCGCGAATGCCGCCGAATCAGCCGCCGGAAGCGATCGCCGCTTCGGCGCCGATTGGTTGACGGCGTCGCTTTGGCCGATGCCCGAGGCCTTGTCCACCATGAACATTCTCTTGCCCGATGAGCCGCATGCAGCATCGCCAGGGACGCGACTGGCGCTCATGCTGGCTGGCGGTGGTGAAGAAGGTTTGGACGTCTGGCCGCACACTTATGGTATTCCGGATGCCGAGGTCGGCGTGCGGCTTGCCGTTGGTTCACCGAATGCCACGGTGCGCGCGAGGGCTCTGGGTGGGCTCGCCAGGCTCCCGCAAGAGGAATGGACCCCCCGCCTCGGGGAGACGCTGCGCAAGTTTGCAGTGGAGGCTCCTCAGGGGTTTTCGCCGCCGTTGGCTGAGCATTTGGATGCCCTTCCGGACCCCGATGGACTCTGGGACTGGCTGTCACGAAAGAACGTGCTCACCGCGTGCGCCATGATGCTCCTGTGTGTTTGGTGGTTTGCCCTGCGGCTTTGGGCGGCCTCCAAGGAGAAGGCGGGGAACACCTTCTACACCGAGGCGTTGCTGTTCCTGTTGCTCTTCGTTCGGGTGGAGGTTCTTGGCGTCGTGATCCTGCCGAGTTTCGTCGTGTTTGGCTTGCTCCTCGTGGTCGCAGGGCGGGCAAGAACGGCCCCCACATGGCGTCGTCGGCTTGGGCTCGCGGTGCTACTTGGTTTCACCCTGTGGGCCGCGGCGTCGTGGTTCTTTCGGGTGGACCCACCGGTGGGCCTTGAGGCATGGGCGTTAGTCGCGGTCGCTTTCTCGGTGCTTCAAAACAAGCAAAGGACGCCCCTTCGCACGCGTCGCAAGGCGAAGCCCGCGCCGGTGAGCACCACCTGATCTACTCGTTGGTCTCGTAGCCAAACTGCCACGGCGTGCCGTGCATCGGCAGGTCTTCGCGTCGCATCACGCGCAACGCTGCAAACCGCGGCTTCTGTTCGGCAATCGAATCGCCACCGAGCTTCTCGAGCAGCGCGTCGGCGAGCACGAACGCGACCATCGCTTCGGCGATCGGCACGGCGCGCGGCACCTGGCAGAAGTCGCTGCGTTCGTAGTTGGTTGGCGAGGCGGCGCCGGTCGCGAGATCGATGGAAGCCTGCGGTGTCAGTGTCGTCGCAATGGGCTTTAGCGCCGCGCGAACGACGATTGGCGCGCCGTTGCTGATGCCGCCTTCGATGCCGCCCGCGCGGTTGCTGTTGCTGCGGATCGTGCTGCCGGCGAAGTGCAGTGCGTCGTGGGCTTGCGTGCCGGGGCGCTGCGTCGACAAGAAGCCGTGCCCGATTTCGGTGCCCTTCACGGCGTGGATGCTGGCGACGGCGGCGGTGAGGCGCGCGTTCAAACGGCGGTCCCAGTGTACGTGGCTGCCAAGGCCCGGCGGGACGTTCAGCGCGGCGACTTCGAGAATGCCGCCCAGGGTGTCGCGCGACTTGACCGTCGCCGTGATCACCTCGTGCATGCGCGCCGCGATCGTGGGGTCGTAGCAGCGTACGTCGCTGGTTTCGGCGCGGGCGAAACGATCGCTGAACACGGCGGGATCGGCAGGCGGATCCTCCGCTGGAATGTGCACGATGCCGAGGCTCGTCACGTAGCCGCCGATCGTGATGCCGAACTCGGCGAGCAGCGTGCGGCAGATCGCGCCGATGGCCGTGCGCATCGCGGTCTCGCGCGCCGAGGCGCGTTCGAGCGACAGGCGCAGATCGTGGTAGCCGTACTTGACGGCGCCAGTGAGGTCCGCGTGCCCAGGCCGCGGAATGGTCATCGCGGCGATATCACGATCGGCCCACGCGGCGTGGTCGAGATTGTCGATCGACAGAGCGATGGGACCGCCCGTCGTGAGGCCCGCCATCACGCCGGCCGTGATGCGCGCGTGGTCCCGCTCGAGCTTCATGCGACCACCGGCGCCAAAACCCTGCTGCCGGCGCGCGAGGTCGCGGTCGATCATGCCGGCATCCAGGCGCAGGCCCGCAGGCATGCCTTCGAGGATGCCGGTCAGGGACGGTCCGTGGGATTCACCCGCCGTCAAGAAGCGCAATCGCGTGGTGTTCATGGCCAGAACGGCGAGTGTAGGGAACGCTCAGGGCCGCGCATGCACGGCGCGCGGAAACCGGCAAGGAACGCCGAGCAGGTGCAGGGCCTGGGCGACCTGTTGGCTCGTCGGCAGTGCGTCGGTGATCGAAGGGCATGTGCCCGGATCGTGGAGTGCATTCGATCCAGGCGTTCGGCTTCGAAATGGACTCCAGTAAAGCGGATGGTGCCCTAGGGCAGTGGATGCCTGAGCGCCGCAGGTGACCCGACAGTAGTCTCGATGGCAGGTGAGTGTGCGTTGACACGGATGCACCAAGTCTCGTTAGGGCTCTTGTAGCGGGGTTCGGACGCATGGCTCGACGGGGCGCAGCGTGGCATGGCGCGGGCGGCTGCCCAATCTGGACATCTGGAACTGACCGATGTTGCCAGCCTCTCCTGGCGGGATATGCTGTGGTGCCGCTGGAGGTGTTGCTCATGGCAGATCGCGCGAACGTCCCCGTCCCGTCCCGTCCCGTCCTAGTCCGGTTCGGGCTCGCGGCTTTATGTTGGGTTTCGGCAATGGTTCCAGCTCGCGCGCAGCAAGCGGAGAACTTGGTGATTCACCTCTACGTCGACCCGGTCTACGGTGACGATTGGAGCGCGAGTTCGCCGAGTGTGAGTGGATTCTTCAATCCGGACGGGGGATCGCTTGAGTGCTGGACGGGAACGCCAGCGACTCCGAAAGCGCCGCACTCGATCCTTGAGTATGGCGGACCAAACAACTGGTACGGTGATCCACTGCGGCATGCGCCGCATCCGTTCAAGACGATCACGGGCGCAATCGGTTACATCAACCGGCTCGCGCCTGCGGGCGGAGGCGCGCCGCTGCCGCACACCGATCCGGATACGCACAAGACGTGGGCATACTGCATCATCCACCTGCTGCCAGGGTGGTATGGCCGATCCCACGTGCAGGGTTCGTCAATCCAAAAGAGTCATGACGGCAGTACTGGGACGCACAACGACAGCCGCATCGTCCCCAACGGCGAGACGTTCCCACTGCACCTTCCTCCGCGCGTGAGTCTCGCCGGCACGTCCGCGCTTAATACGGTGATAGACACCGGCCAGGTTGGGACGGCGATCGAGTTCGGCAAAGTGGTCAATGGCGTCGCTCTGAACGGGTTCGGCACGTTCATCGACAAGATCACTTTCTTCGCGTGCGGGGGCCGGACGCTGACGGGCGGACCGGAGTTCAACCCGCGCAACTGCGCTGCGATCCTGCTCGACGACGGTGTGGCGGCGGCGCCGACGATCTCGAACTGCATGTTTGTGAAGAACGTGTTCGGCGTGCTGGTCAACGCCCAGGAGCAGTTCCCGGTGCCCCATGGGGGCGTTCCGTACTACGGCGAACGCCACAACGGGACGACGATCATCAACTGCACGTTTGCATGGAACATGTGGGGCGTCTGGAACGGCCAGATTGATCAGGGCAACGATTCGATCGGCTTGTCGAAGCTGAACCTCGTCAACAACATATTCGACGGCTCGGAGACGATCGATCCGACTTTCGCACTTCCCTGTGATCACAGCGTCCGAAGGAGCTCGAGTCAGTTGTTGTCGTGGCCGCAGTGGCAGGCTCAGGGAGGCATCCAGCTCTCCGGGATCGCGAGCGCCTTCGAGGGGGTGTCGCAGGAAGATATGCGCGTAATTGTGAACGGCACCCCGACGGACTTCAACGCCTACGAATTCTATCCCGGCACCAACCCGATCCTGCCGACGCCGGACTACAACTACAACCGACAGGTTGCGCAAATCTCATCCAGGATCGCCGGTCTCACGCCTGCTACGGCGCCGCGTACGGGTCCGGCGCAGTTCCAGCCACGGCCGCAGTGCAACCTCGCGTCGATCACTGGGTACCCGTTCCAGGCACCGAGCAATGTGCCTGGGTGGCCGCAGGTATCCCGCGGAGTCCTGTTCGTGTCGGATCTCTTCTGTCGCGGTGGCGTGGTAGGTTCAAGTGGTATCCAACCCGCGTCGGCGGCCGGTTTCGATGGGTCGCCACTTGATATGCGACTCAGTCCCATGGTGATGCCGGCGGCGCCGTCTACCTCGATCGCGGTGCCGAACGCCTTGAATCCCCTCGTGGACGCCGGCTTCGGTGGGCCGTTTCCAGCGACGATGGAGAATGGCAACCCGCTCGTGCGACCGGGGACGCTAGTCGGGGCCGGATGGGCCTATGACTGCTTCGGTGCGGACGCCGAAGGCTACGGCAATCCGCGCGTGCACGATCATCCGGCGTATGCCTCGACGGCATTTGCGAATCAGGCGATCGACGTTGGTGCAGACGAGCTGGGTGAACTCGTCGTTGCCGGTTATCGGATCGGTTCGACGACGTTTCTGCGGCTGAACGAGGGGCCGGGTTCTGCTGTTGGGCATCCGGATCTCGGTGGCACAAACCTCAACCCCCAAGAGCATCCGACGATCGCCAACGACCGACTCTACTACCTAGGTCCGACGGCTACGTTTGCTGCCAGCGTGGTGCAGCCGGACTACCGAAGGTTGTCTCATTATTCGAATGCCGGCGGCGGTCAATTCCCTATCTCGGTATATCCAGGATCCTACGGACAACTGGTTACGTGGCACTCCGCCGAGGACGCCACTACATATTACCCACTATGGGGCACAGGTGGTGCGCCGCTTGCGGTGTATGCGTTGTTTTCGCATGCAAGGCCGTACTATGCGTTGCGGACCCAGGACGCCGCGGTCGGTAGGCAGCAGCCAGCACCGGTTCTGCCTCCGTCTCCTGTGCCGAGCGGCACGCCGATCCTGGACTTCCTGAGGGCCCTGAACGATCTCGGTGATGCGTACCGAGCGACTGCCGCGGACGTGACCCCGTGCTTGCGGCCCGATGTACATCCTTGGTGGACGGAAGTCGCTCCGATGCTCGGAGGCCTCGATCTCTACACGACTTCGCCAGCGTTCCCGATCTGGCAGGATGATGCGGTGTGTGGATCGAGCAACTACCTGTTCAACTGCTCAGGGCTCGGGGCACGCAACTGGTTCCTCTACGACCCGCCACTCGGCCAGGATCTCAACCCGGCGGGTTGCGGAGGCGGGTTTGCCGTGGGGTCAGCGACTTACACATGGCTCGACGAAACAGCCTGGGTTGCGGGACAAGTCCCTGTGGCTGCCCGCTTCGACAACTGGTCGAGCGTGCCTCTGGCGATCGCCAACTTCAACGTCTGGGGCGTCGGCGGCACTACCACAACAAGGTCCGTGCTGCTGCCAAGCACGACCGTTGCTTTGGTTGCTCCGGGCCAAGAGGCCGCTGCGTTGCGATTCTCGCTCGAATGGCGGAGTGACGTTTCTCTCGGACAGTCGGCGCCGCGACAGCCGAACGTGCAGAGTTTCCTTGTCGTCATCGATGGCGTTCCCGTGCCCCAGCAGCCTCCGCAGTAGGAATGACCATGATTCGCATTGTGGCTTGGCTGACGTTTGCCGCGGTGGTGACCGCCCAGCAGCCTGGGACGTGGTCCTGGCGTCGTTCGATGCTCTCGCCACCTACCTATCAACCAATGCTCACCTATGATCCGGTCCGAGCCCGCGGGGTGCTGTTCGGTGGCAGACAGTCACCGACCGCCAGCCCCACCGAGACCTGGGAATGGGATGGCAGAGACTGGCGCGAGCTCATTTGCACCGGTGGGACGCCGCCGGAGCGTCATTGGTCCGCGATGGCTTGGGATCCATCGAGTCGACGGTGTCTCGTATTCGGTGGAATGCGAGGTACCGCGGTGCCGCCGGTGATCGGCGATACCTGGCTCTGGGACGGAGCGGCGTGGATGCCGGGGACTTCCACGACCTCACCTGCTCCTCGTTGTCGCCATTCGCTCGGTACGGACCCGGTGCGCCAACGCGTGGTCCTGTTCGGGGGCACCGACGGACTGACGTGGTTCACCGACACCTGGGAGTGGGACGGCTCGCAGTGGATGCAGATGCAACCGTTGACTCACTCCGCGCTGAACACCGCGGAGGCTCCGTTTTCATGGAACCCGGCGACTCAGCGCCTCGCACTATTCGGATTGACCGGTTCAGCCCCGGTGGAGGAGTGGAATGGCGTTGATTGGGCACCGAGGTCAGGCGCAGGTGGCCTGACGCCGTCTGGTTTCAACCCGGCTGACCTTGGCACCGTGTGTGCGGTTCCAGACCCGTCTGGCGCTGGTGTCAGACTGTACTATCAGGATTACCTAGTCCCGACGGCGACCCACCAGATCCTCTGGAACGGCTCGCAATTCTCGGCACTCTCATCCAGCACGCCGATGCCAACATCGACGACCACTGGGTTTCTCGACGCCGCGCGCAACGAGCTCGTCATGGCACCCCTTGGTCGGACAACCTGGGTGCAGGACCTAGCAACGACAGCGTGGTCGGCGAATAGCCCTCCCGGCGGAGGTGCTCCTGCTCTGGGGAGGATCGCAGGCCTGCCATGGATCGATGCGACCATCGGAACCTCGTCTTCTGCCCCCGTCGAACTCTGGTTGCGGACAGAGCACGCATTCCAGAGCCTGGGGCCCACCCCGACACCAGCCGGCGTGATGCTAGTCCATCCAGGCACGCAGGCAGTCTACGCATTTGACGTTCAGACGCGGCGCCTGTGGCAGTACACGTGGCCAGGATGGTCGCTCACGAATACTGTGGTTCCCGGCACTGGGGCGGTCTGGCTTCTTGGCTTGGATCCTCAAGACCATCAGATGTGGTGCTGGATGCAGCCGGGCGGCATCTATAAATGGTCTGGTGGTTCGTTCTCCTACGTGACCAACCAGCCCGCTTGGAATGCTGGGCTCGCGTTCGTGGCGTACGACACGGACCGTCATGTGCTGGCCATAGCGACCACGGTGCTGTGGGAGTGGGATGGTGTCTCGTGGACCACCAAGGCGCTGCCGGTCTCAGGATCGTCGCTCGTGGGCATGACGCACGTGCCAGGCAGGGGCTTGTTGTTCTTGGAGCGAAGTCGCGTGCTGGAGTGGGACGGGACCAATGTGGTCATCTCGAACACTAACCACCCCCTGCCGCAAGCCACGGGAGGTCTCTACTCGGTGTCCTACGATCCGGCCCGCAATCGCCTGCGAGCCTCGGCCGCCAGCCTCGCGTCGCACACCTTTGAGGACATCTGGGACCTGTACTTCGACGAGCTGACCGTGACGCCGGAGGAACCGCATCTGGGCAACACGGTTCAGTTCCACGTCGAGAGCGCGCCCCATGCGAATCAGCCGTGGGTCCTCGCGTTTGCCATGAACACCTATCCCGCCATCCCGCTCGCTGGCCTGCATCCAGAGCCTCTGCGCGTTCTGCCGCTGTCGGCCGATTACCTTTTCTCCGCGAGCCTCTCGAATGGCATCACCGGCTTCCTCGATACGCAGGGCCGGGCACAGGTGTCGTGGCCCCTGCCACCGCTTCCCGCCTTGGTCGGGCTGCGGTTGTTTGCCTGTGCCCTGAGCATCACGCCATCGTTGACGGCTGGTCTCGTCTCGAACCCGGTCGAGATCTACATTGCTCCCTGACCGTCGTCTGGCTGCACGGAGCACGAGCAAGCACCGTATGCACAGGCAACCTGCGTATCGTTCATGGTGGGCAATCCGCGCCGCTGTGGTTGTCGCAATGGCTGGCGCGGTTTGGCAAGCCTTGCTGCGACAGGATGACCCGTCAAGCAGTTCGACGACGAACGAGTTGAAGGCCACGAAGGCGAGCGTGGTCGATCACTCGCAGCCAAGCGTTCTGCCGGAGAGGGATGCTGCACCAGAGCGATCGGGGCCGACATCCGAACAGGCGCTGCTGCGGATCGTGCTCGACGGTGGCCCTGCTCCAGGTCGGGCACGCATTGCGTGGGTGACCGGTCCGCGTCTGAGCGAGCTGGAATATCAACTCGTGCCGGAGGATGTTCCAGGCCTCCGTGAACCGCCCGGCGTCGTCAGTCTGGACGTTGCTGGTCAGTGCGAGGTGCCGGTTCCCCCCGGCTCGTGGACCTGGGTGAGGGTCGCATCGAGTGCTAGACGTGTGCTGTTCGAAGCCGTTCCGCCGTTCGAAGGTAGCCGCGAACTTCGCGTTGATCTGCGTCGTCCGCCCCTCATTCATGTTCGCGTCCTGGATGCCTCGTACGTGCGCGCGAGGCCTCGAGCGGAGGTGCGCGTTCTTCGCTCGGAATGGACCAACGCACGACAGCCGGAGCTGGCGCTCGTCCGTACCGTGATGTGCGACGGGAGCGGAGAGGCTAACATCGGCGGTGTCCCCTCTGGCCGCATCCTGCTCCTCACACGCGGCGCGCAACCCGGCGACAGAGAGCCATCCACAGCGGTCATCTCCTGGCGTGCTGAAGCTGACTCCCAGGCCTCGGATGTCGTCGTGAGTCTTGTCGAGACCGCCCCCCGCCGGCAGGTGCGCATTTGCGCGCACGTTGGGGCGGGACTCGCGGCGTCCCCGACTCCGAAGCTCTTTCTGCGGCGGATTGACCTGATCGGGGGTGAACTTATCCCGCAGCGCGAAGTTCTCAGAGTTGGGGTTCAGGACGTGGTATTCGATGCACCTGAGGGCACCTACCAGCTGGAGGCGCTCCCGATCGGGACCTGTCGGCTTGAGGGCAGTTGCCGTCTCGACGTCGGAGCAATGGGCATCGAGTGCACCGTAGCCGTCACTCCGGTTCCCGCCTCGACCCAGGTGACGCTGCTGGGTATGGGCCCTGACGAGCCATGGCGAGTCGCGGTCCAACCCGTTGATGGTCTACGGATGGATGATCCCGAGCGCCTATTTTTCGGGCCACTGCATTGGGGCGCGGGAGGCGCGACTGTTCCACCGATTGCCGAGCTTGTGTGGGTTCAGGCGCTGGGACGATCACGATCGTTCGTAAGCAAGAGTCCGGTCGTGCTTTCTGGGCCGAGAGTAGCCGTGGAAATGGAGACTGCTACTTGCTTGCGAGTCGATTGGGCTGGAGACCTTCATGACGGGGCGACTGCGCCGATGCTGGTGGCCAAGGTCGGTTCCCTTGAGTGTGTGCGTCCGTTCCAGCGCGATCTCGTCCTAGCACCCGCAGGGAAGCGGCCTGGGCTCGTCGCAAGTCTGGTGCTGCCAGCTGGCAGAACCGAACTGCAAGCCTGGGTCGGGGGGACGCAGGTGTGGAGCAAGGACGTAGCGCTCTCGGGCCGACTCGTCTGCGTGCGCGTCGGCGACTGAGTGTTGGTGACGCCTGAGATTCTCGGCGCAGGCTTGTTGCGTGGCCGCAAAGGGTGAAACCAAACTCGTAGCGCAGCGCGCGGGAACGCTCAGGGCCGCGCATGCACGGCGCGCGGAAACCGGCAAGGAACGCCGAGCAGGTGCAGGGCCTGGGCGACCTGTTGGCTCGTCGGCAGGGCGGCATCGAGGCGCAGCGCGGCGCATTCGGCGTACAGCGGATTGCGGCGGGCGAGCAGCGTTGGCAGCTCGTCGGTGATCGAGGCGCCGGTGATCGATGGACGTGTGGCGTCGTCCTGCAGGCGGTCGCGCAGCAATTCGACGGGGCCATCGAGCCAGACCGGCAGCGAACGGGCGCGCAGCAGTTCGCGCGTGGGGGCGTGTTCGAGCGCGCCGCCACCGGTGCTGAGGATGCAGCCGGGGCGCAGCGAGGCGGCGATGAGGCGCGCTTCTTCGGCGCGGAATGCGGGCCAGCCGTGGTTGGCCACGAATGCGGCGATTGGACCGTGCAGCGCGACAAACAGATCGTCGCTGTCGAGGCAGGTGCGGTGCGTAGCAGCAGCGAGGGCTCGCGCGAACGTGCTCTTGCCAGCGCCGCGCATGCCGAGAACGGTCACGCAGCGAGTTGCGTGCTGCACCAGGTCGAGATCACGCCAGAAGGTTGGGTAGCTCTTCGCCACGCAATCGGGATCGTTGATGGTGATGCCGGGCATCACGAGGCCCAGCAGCGCAAACGCCATCGCGACGCGGTGATCGTGCTCCGGATCGATGCTGGCGCCGTGCAGCGGAGTCCCGCCGTGCACGAGAAGGCCATCGGGGAACTCTTCGAGGCGCGCTCCGCATTTGCGGAGTTCGCGCGCCGTCACGGCAATACGATCACATTCTTTGTGACGAAGGTTGGCCGCCCCCGTGAAGCGGGTGATGCCCGGTCGCAGCACAGCGACGATCGCGAGATTGAGGAACTGGTCCGGAACGTGGCCGACGTCGAGTGTGCGTTCGCCGTCGCCCGCAAGTTTGCGCATCGTTGCCGCGAGGTGCTCGTCGGCTTGACCCGAGTCGGGGCGCAGGTTTGCGGCGGCGAGGCTGGAACCGGTGAGGAACTGCAGGCACGTCCACACGCCCATGGCGCTCCAATCGCCCGTTGCCTGCACTTCGTGCGGTGGTATCGGGTTCGCGACAGAGACGGTGGCGCCGTGCTCTTGCAGATCGACGTGGACCCCAAACTGGCGGAGCAACGCGCCCGTCAGCTGTGCGTACTCGATGGACGCGATCGGGCCGGAAAATGCGATTTGGAGGCCGTTTGGCAAGGATTGGGCGACCAGCAGCAGCGACGAGATGAACTGGCTCGAGATCGAAGCGTCGACCGTGACCTTCGTGCCCGTGGGCGTTCCGCCGTGCACCAGGACCGGCGGGAAGCCGCCCGCGTCGGTGATCGTGATGCCCAGCTGTCGCCAGGCCGCACAGAGTGGGGCGATTGGGCGACGCAGCATGTGGTCGTCGCCCGTGATCGTCCATGTGCCTGGGGTCACCGCGGCGACGGAGACTAGGAAACGCAGGGCCGTGCCCGCATTGCCGCAGAAGATCGAAGCACTGGTGGGCGCGGTCGATGGGCGTGGCCCGATCTGTACCACACCTTCCGATTCGTCGACGAAGAAGGCCAGAAAGCCCATCGCCGCGAGTCCCTGCACCAGATAACGCACATCGTGACATGCTGTCGCGCCGCGCACGAGCACACGCTCGCCACTCATTGCCGCGGCGACGAGCAGGCGATTGGCCTCACTTTTGCTGCCCGGCACGAACAACGTGGCCTCGGCCGGCCACAAGAGTGGCACGATCGGCAGGGATGCGGCGCGGACGTTCATGAGAGCGCGCGGGCGAGGCTCTGTTCGGTGAGTTCGACGGTGGTGTGTTGGCCCAGAATGGGCGGCACGAACATCGGCACGCGACCACCGCGCACCTTCTTGTCCTTCTGCGCAAACTGCCACAGAAGGCCTGCATTGGCCCATTGCGGCGGAATCGTCGTCGACACGCCAAGCCGAGCGAGCAACGCCGCGATGCGGCCGATGACCTCGCCAGGCACGATGGGGGCCGCCGCGCGGCACTCCGCCAGCAGACCCATCGCGACGGCGCTGCCGTGGCGAACGGTCTCGCCGGACACGCTTTCGATGGCATGGCCGATCGTGTGACCGAAGTTCAACGTGCGGCGAAGATCAGCTTCGCGCTCATCAGCGAGCACGACCTGCATCTTCATCGTGACCGCCATTTCGATGGCGGCGAGGGTGGCCGCGGGTTCGCGATTGGCGAGCGCCGGGGCAAGTTGTTCGAGTTGCTCGAAGTTGCTGAGCGACAGCACGGCGGCCTTCTTCGCGACTTCGACGAGCCCTTCGCGGAACTGCTCATCGGGCAAGGTCTGCAGCCAGTCGATGTCGGCAAACACGAGATCGGGTTGGCGGATGGTGCCGAGCTGGTTCTTCAGTTCGCCGTGATTGATGCCGTTCTTGCCACCGAGCGATGCATCGCAGATCGCGAGAGTCGTCGTTGGGCAAAACACGCAGCGAATGCCGCGCATGAAGATCGAGCCGGTGAAACCGGCGAGATCCGTCAGGGTGCCGCCGCCGAGAACGACCAGCGCGGTGCCGCGGGTGGCGCCGAGACGGCTCAGTTCGCGCGCAAGGTTGTCGACCATGTCGACGCGTTTGCACGCTTCGCCGCCACCGACGGCAAGGACCCCGCGGGCGCCAATCGACGCGGCGATGCGTTGGGCCATGGCGTCGAGACTGGCATCGTGAACGAGCACGATGCCGTCGGGGTGCAGCGCTTGGATGGCCGGGCCGAGCTGGGCCTCGACGCCTTGGCCGATCACGATGCGGGTGGTGGCGCGCTGCACGAACTCGAAACTGCGTTCCATGGCAACGCAGGTCTTACCCTGGCGTCGCCGCATCGGCTACGTGCCGATGCGCAGCCACAGACCTTCGCTGAGGGCAAACCCGCCAAACAGCGTGCCGGCGGGGTCAAACACGGCGTATTGGCCAAACAGCTGCAGGCCCTGGAATGACGGGCTAGCTGGCACCGGGAAGGGTGTACGGCCCATTCCGAGGTTGTTCGTGGCGAACAGTGGCAGGCTCTGGAATGGCACCGCAACGAGCACGCGGCAGGTGTCGACCGCGAGGGACGACGGCGCAAAGCCGAGGCCCAAGGTCGCGAACGCGCCGGGGCGGGCGTTGCTGAGATCGACCGCGAAGTTGCTGTTGCCTAGCCGCGGCAGGCCGTTCGCAGCGATGTGCGGCAGCTTGCCGCCGGTGCCAGGGCACAGGCTCGCGCCGTAGGTTTGCGCAAACGCGGCGTTGCCGGTCAGCAGGTCGATCGACCACAGCTCGCGCCCGAGCACACCATCGTCGGCAACGAAGAACAGCCGATTGCCGGCCACGCAGAGCGAGCTGATGGTCGCCGCGCCCGAGCCGGCACCAAAGCCGAGGTGGCCGAGGACGAAGGTGCCCGCCGCGCTGCCGTTCGAGATCCACAGCTGCAGCCCGTCCTGGTCGTCGCTGCCGGCGAACGCGACCATGCCGGTGTTGCCGAGCGCGGCGAGGGTGCCTTCGAGTACACCATCAGCGAAACCAGGTGCGAGGTCCGTGATGCGGCGCGTTCCGGCGGCGGTGCCATTGGAGAACCACAGTTCGCGGCCGTGCTGGCGATCGTCGGCGACGAAGTAGAGATCGTTGCCGACTGCGACCATGTCGAGGATATCCGCCGACAGTGAGCCCGGCAGGTCGAGCACGGGCTGGGTGCCAGAAACGATGCCATTCGTGACCCAAAGGCCGGTTTCGAGGCCATTCACGTAGGCACGGAAGAACAGGTGGTTGCCGGCGGTCACGAAACCGTTGGGGCGCGAGCCGCCGGTCCCAGGCGTCAGGTCCGCGAACATCGCCGTGCCGGCGGGCGTGCCATCGGTGCGGCAGAGTTCGATGCCCGAGTTGGCGATGTTGGCGGCAAACCATGCATGGCCGCCAAACACCGCAAAGCCGTCGTAGAAGCTGCTCGTGGGGCCGTTCTGGAAGTCCGCGAGCACCTGGGTACCGCCCTGGGTGCCGTCGCTCGACCAGACTTCGGCGCCGCGGGTCGCATCGGTGGCCGTGAACACGACGCGATTGCCAAGCGCGATCAGGCGATCGGGATAACTGCTGTTGTTGCCCGGCTGCAGATCAAACTGTTGCGTGCCAGCAGCAGTGCCGTTCGTGGTGAACAGCTCGGTGCCGTTGTTGGTCGTTGCCGTGAAGAACAGGCGATTGCCGGCCGGCGTGAGTTTGCGAGGGCCACTGTGGGCGCCGCCCTGATTCACATCGATGCCGAGTTGCGTTCCGGAGGCGGTGCCGTTGGTGCGCAGCAGCTCGATGCCGGCGCTGGGCCAGTTGCCACCAAACCAGAGTTCACCATTCCACAGAACGGCGTCCGTTGGCGTCGAACTGCTCGATTGCGGCCCGATATCGAGAATCACGTTGGTGCCCGCCTGGGTGCCGTCGCTGAGCCAAGGCTCACTGCCAAACTGCGCGGTCGAAGCGCGGAAGAACAGCTGGTTGCCAAACGGCATCATCTCGGCGATGTCGGTGTCGCCATGCGATGTGAGCATGTCGGCGACGAGTTGCGTGCCGTTCGCGGTGCCGTCGGTGACGAACAGCTCGGCGCCGGAGTTGGACAGGCTGGACTGGAACAGCACGCGCGAGCCCAGCAGTGCGAGGTTGATCACACTGTTGCTGGCGGGGTTGGTTGGCAGAATGAAGGTCCCGGCGGGGGTGCCATCGGTGCGCCACAGTTGCACGTTGCCGCTCGTGGCGCGCGCTGCAAACGCGGCGCCGCCGAACGCAGGCAGGATCTCCGGGAAGGCCGAGTACGGGCCCGTCACGAGCGACGTTCCGGCCGTGGTGCCGTTGCTGCGGTAGAGCTGGAACACGCCATTCGCGCCGGCCCCGAAGTAGACGGTGGCGCCTTGCACGGCGAAGGCCGCAACGTTGCTGTTGGCGAGCCCGGGCGTGGCATCGACGAGGCGCTGGGTGCCGGCGACGGTGCCGTCGCTGCACCAGGGTTCGATGCCGGCGATGCCGTCATTGGCCCAGAACAGCACCCGATTGCCAAATGGCGTCATTCGCGCGAGATCCGCACCCGTGCTCCCGGAGGCGAGGTCGGCGACGTTGCGGGTGCCGGCAGATGTGCCGTCGGTGCGCCACAGTTCGCG
>JADZDL010000549.1 GCA_020851075.1 Planctomycetota bacterium
AATGCGTACGCGAGACGTTGCTGCAACTGGCTGCCCGCGTAGCCGGTGGCACCTTCACGTTGCGAAGCGACGAGAAGTCGAGTTATCGCACCTTGCTACTCGAGGTCTTTGGCGAGGCCGTTCGCCACGAAACAACGCCGGGTCGCGCCAGCCGAACCACCAGCAACCCGCTGTTCCCCATCAATACCACCCTCGCCATGACGCGCGACAACAATGGCCGCTTGCGCCGCCGGTCGTGGCTGGTAACCAAGCGTCGTGAGGACCTGCTCGCGCAGATGCACCTCTTCATGGCCTACCGCAACTACGTGCGCCGCCGGTTCAACCGGGACCACCCCAACCACACCCCTGCCTACCTGCTGCATCTCGTGCCCCGCGCGTTGCGGTTTGAGGAGGTGTTGGCCTGGCGGCAGGACTGGGGGGATCGGAGTGTTCACCCCATGAGCGATTCGGCCCGTCACACGGTTCGAGACGACGTAACTTGTTATGCAGAAACTACGTGTGTAGTATCGGCTTGACTAGGGCAGCTAGGCTAAGCGCATTCTTGCCATCAGTTCTGTACAAGGACTGACGCATGCGGACCACGATCTGGACACTCGTTCTGCTGCTACTCGCGACCAACGCCGCCTGGTGGTTCGCGCGTGGCGAGGCGCCCGTTCCCGAAGCGCCGCTGCACGATGCGCAATCGGCGCGCGAGCAGTCGGCCACCAAGGCTGCGGCAAGCAACGTCGCCGGCCTCGAGGCTGAGCTGCAGCGGGCGCGTGCGCGCATCGAACAGCTCGAAGCCGCGGCGCGCACGCCGGCGAAGCCGCCGCCGGCGGCCAATGCCGCGCAGCAGGCCGCACGCGAGGCCGCCGCGGCCGGCGCTCGGCGCGCCGCGCAACTGCAGAGAGGTTGGATGGAGGCGGTGCTGCAGACTGGCGATCTGCTGGCGCGGCAGAAGGCTCTCGACGAGATCCGCCAGGCGCTGCTGCACGGCGACCCCTTCGAAGTGGCTGCCGCGTTGCGCGCCCTCGCCGGCACCGCCGAGGTCGACTACGACAAGGCCACGTTCCGCGCGCTCGTGCTGCCGCACCTGCAGTCGGCCGACGCTGGCGCCCGTGCTGCAGCGCTCTACGCGCTCTACAACACGAAGCGCGAGCCCGAGGATCGCGCCACCGTGCTCGGCATGGTCGGCGACCCGAGCCCGCAGGTGCGCGGCAGCCTCGCGCATCTCGTGCTGATGTACCACAAGGGCATCCTCGAAGGGGAGGCCGCCGACGCCGTCGTGCGTCTGATGGACGACGCGGACGCTGAGGTGCGGCGCTCGGCGCTGAACGGTATCTGGGGCGCGAAGGTCGACACGCGCATCGAGGACCGGTGCCTCGCCATGCTCGCCGACCCGCAGCTTCGGCACGATGCGGTCTACTTCGGGTTGAGCACGTTCGCCGCCAAATCGCCGCGCGTCGTCACGGCCCTCGTTTCCGCGCTGACCGACGCCAACCCGGAGATTGCGGGCCGCGCGGCGTGGGGCCTCCAGACTGGCGTGGCGGCCGAGTCGCACGCGGAGGTCGCGGACGCGATCGTGCGGCTGCTCGCCTCGCGCAGCAACTCCTACAATCGCGAGGACTATATGCTGCTGCTGCGTCAGCTCGGCTCCGCGCGCAACGTCCCGGATCTCGAAGTGCTGCTTGGCAACCCTGGGATGACCGATGCCTTCCGGAAGGAGCTCGAACCGCTGATCGCGCAGTTGCGCCAACGTTGAGTCGGCGTAAGTCGCGTGCCGCGGCCGCGTCGACATCTGGGGTGTCTCGATGACAATACCTCGAGTTTGTATGGAATGTAAAATGCTCAGAGGGCGAAATGATGCGTGCCTGATCGGGGCGGTCGTGATTTGTGTGTGTGAGAACATGTGTAATAGGCTGCGGTGCTGCCGTGTGTAGCAGGCTTGAGGAGAGTATCCGGATTGTATTGCACGCCCACTGTGGTGCGCCCGGAGTGGAGGAATCGGAGATCGCCCGTCTCGTCGCTCGCCTCGGATTCACGTTGCCTGACGAGGTTCTTGCCTTCTACAAACGCAGCAACGGCGCCAGGCTATTCTCGTGGTCGGACCCTGTATTCGATATTCTGCCAATGAGTGCAATAATTGGCATGGGGGAATTCATGTATGGTTCGAGCGATCCGGAGTACAGTCCGGCATCGATGGTCTGTTTCTGCGGCACCGGTGAGCGTGGCGGATTGGCGTTGGATCTCGCTAATGGTCCTACGTATGGTGAGGTGCGTCACTGTTATCCCTTGATGTTTCCAGAGGACAGCATACTTGTCGCCAGTGGATTCTGTGAGTTTCTATGGCGAGCTGTCAACTGCGGAGGGGAGAGCTGGTGGTGAGACTGCTGAGCCAGGTTGCCGTCGACGCAAGGAGAGGAATCGCAGGTTCAGTGCCCGCGCCCGGCGACGGGGCCGGGCTGGTATCCTCGTCCTCTCCGGAGGAGCCATGCTTGTTCGCCACGCGTGGCCTCGCTCGTTCTGCTGTTCGCTCCGTTCCTGGCGTCGCGGTCGGATGGCGGGAAGCCGGGCGGAAGGCTTTGCCGCGGGGAGGTTCGCCTGTGGCGTTGACGGTGGTGGTGGGGCCGGGGACGCTGACGAGGTGGGTTCCGAGTGGTCCAGGGCGCTGGTTCTACGAACTACCCCCTGCCGGCTACTCCTCGCCCGTGCGTGAGGTTCGTCATGAACACCCGACTGCTCCACATTCTCGCCTGCCTGCCGCTGCTCGCCGCCGCCGCCGCGGCCCAGGGTGCCGTTCGCCTCGTCACCGTGCCCGATCAGGTGCGGCTGCCCGCCGCGCCCGGCGCCAACCTGCTGCTCGAGGTCGAATGCGCGACGGCGCCCGAGGCGATCTGGCTCGCCACCGAAGAACTGGCGCGCGACAGCGTGCCGCTGCAGGCGGCCGGCAGCGGTCGGTACCAGCTGAACCTCGCCGATGCGCGCGTTGGGGCCCTGGTCCCGGCAGGGCTGCGGCAGGGCGAGTTGTTCGTGTTCGCGCGGGCCGGTGGGCGCGTCGCGAAGAGCGCGGCGATCGTCTGGTCGAGCAGTGCGTTGCCCGCCCCGGCCCTGCAGTGCCTGCTGCGCAGCGTGGACGGCACGTCGCGGCCGGTCAGTGGCCACTGGCCGATCTGGCTTGATCCGCAGCGTTGCCGTGCGGTCGAGGTGCTCGGCGATCCGGTCCGCGACGGTGTGCCGGTGCTGCGTTCGG
>JADZDL010000550.1 GCA_020851075.1 Planctomycetota bacterium
GAAGTCCCACCGGCTGCACCAGCACGACCACAACGCATGCTGCCCCGGCCGTACGCGACCCAGCAGGCCCCACTTGAGCACCATCACGAATGCACAGGCCGCGAACGCCACCGCCACAGTGAACAACGGCACCAATCCGACCGCACGCATCCACGCAGACACCGAATCCGTACGCGCAATCGCCGCATACCAGGCGACGCCAAGCAGCACAGGCACACACGGTAGAGTCACGCGCAGACTCTCCCAGAACAGTCGGTTGAGGCGGCGAATCAGGCTCGGTTCGTGCGTGAGACTGCGATCGACCGTGACCACTTCACGGCGCGGCAACGCAAACGGCGGCAGGCCAAACCAATCGGTGCCTCGCGACATGACACGATCGTCAGCAACGGTGCTGACTCCGAGCAGCACGTCGTCGGGCAGGTTCTGACCAATCGGCACGATCGCGTGGTTGCCGAGGAATGTGTTCCGCCCGATGCGCGTCGGCAACAACGACACTGCACCGCGATGCACGCGTGGCCCCGCGAGGTAGATGCCATCGGCAAAAAACGTGTCGCTGCCAATCTGCACGTGGCGCGGCACGGTGTCGAGAATGGTGCTGATCTCGCAGCGCGCGCCGAGGCGCATTCCGGCAATTCGCAGCCACCACGGCCAGAACAGCGTACCGCTGATCCACTCACCCGCCGCGTGCACGATTCCGGTCACCAGCTGGATCCGCACATGCGCGACACTACGGACCGGCACCGCGCCACTTGCCGGCGCGAGCCAGCGAGCGAGCAACGCTGCCCACAACAGTTCGATCGGCAAGACCAAGGACGGCGTGATCAGTACGAGTCCCAACGCGGCTGACCACGGTTCCAAGAGCCATTCCAGGACCTCGGATGCACCAATCCCGAAGGCCAAGAACACTCCCGCCAGCACGACTACCGGCGGCACCGCCAGCAGCAGCGAGATCATCACCCGCCCGAGGAAGGTGCATACGCCATACGCACGCACCGTCAGTTCGCGGCCGCGCAGGCCTTCGGCCACTGGTGGCGCCTCGCCGACCGCGGCCCCCGGAATTCCATTCCAGGACTCCCCGTCGCTCACATGTGCACCCGGCGGCAACCACGCCGAAGGAGCGAGGTGGGCCCGTTCGCCAAGTGATGCACCGCCGCTCACACACGCGCGCACTTCGATCGTGCTGCCACTGCCGACGGTGATGGGAGCAAGCGCGAGATGGCCATCCTCGAGCGCCGACAACAACAGCGTCGCGTCCTGGCCGATCGCCACATCGTCGCCAATCTGGAGCAGGTCCCAACCACCCTGTTGCAGATCAACACCACGGTGCAGATGCACTCGCTTGCCAATGCGCGCACCGAGCCAACGCAGCACGACACATTGCAGTTCGGTGCCCTGCAGCACTCCCCACGGCACCAGCCTCACGAACTGCTGCGCAAGCCAATGGCGCAGGAACTGCAAACTGCCAACGGGGACCATCCCTGCCCTGCACTTGCCGAGCACGGCCCATTTGCCGGCCACCGCGATCGCAATCGAAAGTGCCGAATAGGCAACAACCGCGACCAATGCGAACACCGGCGACCACAGCAACAGCGCCACCGGACCGAGGCGCTGGAGCAGGTACGGAAAGAGCTCAAATCCTGCGAAGTAGAAGCCCACCGACGCAACCCACAGCGCCGTGCACAACCAGATCACCTGCCCGACCAGGACCCCAAGAAACCGCTCCGAACGTGGGGTTTTCGCGCGCCTGCCGGAGATCTCTTCTGCAGGTCCCGCCGCGCGCACGAGCCTCGCCAACCCAGCAATCGTGCGCACCTCGTAGACGTCGCGCACCGTCAGCATCGCCGTGCCCGGCTGCGCACGCAGTCTGGAGATCCACTGCGCGGCGCGCAACGAATCGCCACCGACCGCGAAGAAGTCATCCCGCACCGACACGGCACGCGCATTGGCGAGAATGCCCTCCAGAGCCCGCCAAATCACCCTTTCGACGTCATCCTGCGGTTCTTCGACCACCTCGTCGGCAGGCAACCGCGCGCCCGGAGGTTCGACCAAGGCTCGGCGATCGAGCTTGCCACCAACCGTCGTCGGCAACGTAACCACAGCGACCAGGCGGCTCGGCACCATGTACCCCGGCAGTTCCGCGGCCAACCGACTGCGCAGAGCGGCGAAGTCGAGCTCGACGTGGCTGTCGTTGGCGACGACGAACGCGACCAATCGCGCGTCCGCACCACTGCCAAACAACTGGCACGCCGCCTGCAGCACTCCATCGCCCTTCGCGAGCACGGCCTCGATCGCCTCGAGTTCGATGCGATAACCACGCAGCTTCACCTGCGTGTCGATGCGACCAAGGCACACGAGATCGCCCCGTTCGTCCTCGCGCACCAGATCGCCAGTGCGATAGAGACGGCCAAATTGCGCGTGCACGGGGAATCTCTCGGCGGTGAGCTGAGCCTGGCCCAGATAGCCGCGCGCGAGCCCCGGCCCCGCAATACACAGTTCTCCCGCTTCGCCGCGCGCCACCTGCTGCATCTGCTCATCGAGCACGAACGCTCGATGCCCAGCCACCGGTTTGCCGATCGTCACGGGCTCACCGCGGCGAACCCGACCGCGCACCACGGTCACCGAACACTCCGTGGGGCCATACCCGTTCTCGAGCCAACACGCACCGGCCCACCGATCCGCGAGATCCTGGCTCAGCGCTTCGCCGCCCACATACAGCAGGCGCAACAGCGGCAGTTCGCGCGCGGGGTCCCGACACGCCATCGCGCGCAACTGTGTCGGCGGCGGGCAGAACACGGCGATGCGTTCGTCCCGCAACCACTGGACCAGATCGGGCCCAAGGCGCGCCGCATCGTCATCCATGACGACGACCGTGCCGCCCACCGCGAACGCCAACCACGTCTCTTCGACCGACGAGTCGTAGGCCGGCGAAGAGCCCTGCGCGACACGCGTTCCGGGCTGCAATGCAAACGTCGCCACGTCCGCGGCGACCAGATTGGCGATGCCGCGGTGCGACAGCAGCACGGCCTTGGGCTTGCCCGTCGTGCCCGATGTGTAGATTGCATAGGCGAGCGAATCGAGGCCAAGCCACGGCGGCGCTGGCATCTCCCGTCCCCCCGCCGTGCCCAGCCGCTGCACGGACACCAGCGTCGGCACTTCGCAAGCTGCCGCCCGCAGCCGCTGTTCCCCAGCCGCATCCGAAACCAGCGCGATGGCGCCGCTATCGCGCAGCACATGCCGTAGATGCTCGTCGGGCAGACTCGGATCGAGCGCCACGTAACCCGCGCCACTCTGCATCGCGCCCAGCTGCGCCGCGTACAACCACGGCGTGCCGCGCGGCAACAGGATCGCAACCAACCCTTCGCTGCTAACGACCGCCGCCAACGCCCCCCGAACTGCCGCCGCCGCGTTCGCCAACTCACGATAGGTCCAGGTCTGCCGCCGCGCGCGCCCCGGACCCGGCGGCACATCCACGGCAACCTGTTCGGGCCAGCGCGCCACTACCGCCGTCAACCGGTCAGGTAGCAGCATCTCCGCACCAGGCGGTGCTTGCATCGAATCGCTCATTTGCGGGCGAGGATCCTACGCGCCGGACGCCGCTTGCCCGCAGCCTTCCGCGACGATCCTCAACTCGCACCTCGCGCCCGCAGCTCGTGCCGCCGCTCATCATCGACGCAGCAGCGGCGCGATCGCCTGCGCCACCATCGCCGCCATGATCGCATAGCCGGCATCACTGCAGTGACCATCCGCCACGAACAGCTCCTGCGGAGCCCGGCTCTGCAGCTCCACGTCGAACCGTTCGCGAATCGCGACGAACGGCACGCCGAGGCTCTGGGCCACTTCCCGCTGGCGTTGCTCAACCAAGGCCTGATGGAACGGGTAACTGAGGATCACGAGTTGCACGCCCCGCTGCCGCGCCACTTCGCGCATGGCGGTGAGGTGGTCGCGCAGCACGGCGCCCCACGTCTCCGCATCCTTGTCGGCGTAGACCTCATCGAGCACCGCCGCAAACGTGCGACACGCCGCGGGACTGGCACCAACCAACCCCGCGAGCGCCCGATCGAAGTGCTCGCGCTTCATGATCGGCGCCGCCACCATGCCCGCAATCCTCGTTTCTTCGGCGTTGCCATCGAGGAGAAACGCCGCGAGCAGCAGCGCCGCGGCCTTCTGCGGCTCGTTCTCCATCCACCACCGCGCCAGGTGCCGAACGATGAAACCCGACCGGATCGGGTCCGTCTGCCCCATCAGGCGCAGCACCTCGGGCATCGCCTGCAACGCATCCTCACGCCGCCCGAGCACAAACGCGGCCTGCTGCAGGCTGTCCCACGCGACGATCGACAACGGCTGCTGCGCGATGCGTTGCCGCGCCGCGGCGATCGCCAATTCGGGTTGGCCGCTGGTCAGATAGGCATCGACGAGGCACTCCGCCGCAGCCCCCGACGGCTTCGCCTTGACCAATTGCACGAGCCGTTCGACCGCCGCCAGGGCCTTCTCCCGCTGCCCCACCTGCACGGCCGCGGTGACCACCTGCTGCCACGCCAACGGCGACTCGGGGAACTCGCGCGCCGATTGCTCCGCGGTGGCACAAGCCGGCGCGAAGTCGCCCGCCTGCATGCGCTGCCGAAACGCATCATTGCGCGCCACGGGCAACGTACGATCCGGCTCATAGCGGCCAAGCCTCGCCTTGCCGATCGAAAGGCCCCAGCGCGCCAGTTCGGCAAAACCGCGTTCGCGATCGTTCCCCGGCGCCACGGCCAGATCCTCCACCTTCGTCGCTCCCACCGCTTGCCACGAACCCGACTCGAAGTGCAACAACAACTGCACGAGGCGCAGCGTTCGCCATTGCCACGCAAACCCCGAATTCCCGCCACCCGGCGGCAATTCCGCCGCATCGACCGGCGGCGGATGACGCCACGAATCGTTGGTCCCGACCAACACGCACACGACCTTCGTCGACGCCGTGATCTGCCCCGCCAACTTGCGCAACACGTCGCCACTGTGATGCCCCGGAAACCCCGCGTTGGTGACTTCCACCTCCGGGCCCCCGAGCCGATTCAAAGCGGCCTTCAACTGTCCCGGATAGCTCGCACCCGGCGTTCTGGCCCCGATGCCAAACGTGAAGCTGTCGCCCACACACAGCACCGCGGCCCCATCCGCCGCCGCGCGAGCCGGAACCAACCACGCCATGGCCAAAGCCCCGACCTGGAGCGCAACTTCGAGCGCGATCACGAACGTCAGGGTCGCGAGCAGTACCTTTCGCCAGCGCATGGGAGTCGAATCAGGACGGGTAGGGACGCGCACAATCTACGCGACGACGCCCAAGCTTCCTCGGCAGGCTCCCGATACCGGGGACTTCCGCCAGAAGCCAACAACGCCGCTACAGCGTCTTCGTCGCGCCACCATCCGCATCGAGGATGGCCCCATGGATGTAGTCGGCCTTCGCCGAAACGAGGAACGCCACCGCATTCGCAATCTCCTCGGGCCGCCCAAAACGAGGCACGCCCATCTCGCTCGCCATCACCTGCCCAGCCGCTTCCAAACCGAGCCCCCGCTCCCTCGCGAGCACCGCGATGCGCCCCTGCAACCGCTCGGTAGCGATGGACCCCGGGTTGATCGCGTTCACGCGCACACCATCCTCCGTGCCGCGATCCGCGAGCACCTTGGTCAAGTTCAGCAACGCGGCATTGACCGAACCACCGATGGCGAACTCAGCCCGCCCCGTGCGCCCGCCGATGCCAACGATGTTGACGATGCTGCCCCGACGCCCCTGCAGATGCGGCCAGGCTGCCCGGCACATGCGCATCGCCCCAAAGAACTTCAGCGCGTAGCCGTCCTCCCAATCGGCATCCTGAAGCGAGAGGAAGTCCCCCCGCTGGGTCGCCCCGGCGTTGTTGACCAGCACGTCGATGCCCGAGAACCGCTCCACCACAGCCGCCACCACCCGGGCCGGCGCCTCCGCCTCCCGGAGGTCCGCGGCAACCACGAGGCACTCAGTCGGCAACGAAGCCGCCAGCTCTTCCAGCGCTGCCCGCGTGCGCGCCACGACCGCCACGCGCATACCTTCCGCCGAAAGTGTGGTGGCGATCGCGCGCCCGATGCCGCGACTCGCTCCGGTGACGATGACGACCTTGTTGGTGAGTTGCAGGTCCATGCAGTGCTTGGGGCGGGAATATACGACCCGGCCGCAAAACCACCGCCGCGCCTGGACGCCGGCACCTCGTGGCACCCGTGGTCCTCGCGGCTGCGTCTTGCGTCCCGGCGCGCGCAGCGCGCCATCCGCGGAAGCGTATGGCGCCTGTTGGCTACCCTTCGCGGAGCCGGCTTCGCCTAGCTTCCGCCGCCGCCCTCGCGGCTGCGTCTTGCGTCCCGGCGCGCGCAGCGCGCCATCCGCGGAAGCGTATGGCGCCAGTTGGCCGCCCTTCGCGGAGCCGGCTTCGCCTAGCTTCCGCGGGAAAATTGGAGCGGGTGAGGCGATTCGAACGCCCGACCATCACGTTGGCAACGTGATGCTCTACCACTGAGCTACACCCGCTCACATCAGCACTATCGTTCGGCCGCAGGTTCAAC
>JADZDL010000551.1 GCA_020851075.1 Planctomycetota bacterium
CATGCGCATCGGCATCGCCCTCGGCACGGTCGGCGCCGGTGGCCTCGGCGAACGGTTCCGCGGCAACCTCGACTGGCGGCAGTTCCACACCGCCAGTTCGTTCTTGTGGGCGATGGTGCTGCTCACCATCGTCGTCGACCGCCTGTCACGGCGCCTGCAACTGCGACGCCAGCGCTGCTAAGAAGGCTCGCGCTTGCTCTTGCGCAGGATCGCCAACAACTCGCGATCCAGATCCGTCGCCGGTGCCGGCGTCGGTGCATCGAGGCCACCCAGCACGCGGTCCAGCACCGACGAGGCGGCCACGGATTCGTTCGGTTCCTCATCCCCGAGCACCCGATCGATCGCCGAACGGCGCTGCTCAGCGTCATCGTTCGCGTCGAGCGCGGCAAACGCCTCCTGCATCGATTCCTCGACGCTCAGCGCGAGGCCATGCAATGCCGTGTCACCGCCGGAGGCCGCGAGAATGCCCTCGCGACTCAGCTTGATGAGGATCTGGTAGACATCGTAGAGCGGCAGGCCAAGCATCGCGACCAGCGAACGCGGCGTGGTGTCGCCATTGATCGCCGACAGCAGTTTGATCTCGAGCACCCCGAGGGCGACGTCGCCCATGCGCGCGAACATGTCCGACTTCGGCTCGATCGGCGCGTCCGGGTTGGGAAACACCTGCAGCATCTGCTTCCAGTCATCGAGCAGCTTGCTGCCTTCGAGCAGGATCGAAGTGACACCAAGGCGCAGGTCGTGCGTTTCCGCAAACGCCGGTAGGGCGTCGAGTTTGCGGTAGTAGAACGCGTACGGCTCGGCCTCGCGCATGAAGTCAAACATGACTTCCTTGCCGAACAGGCGCATGATCTCCCGCAGCTCCTCGCGGCGGAACACCCCCTGTTCGAACAGCGAGAGCAGCACGGGCGTGCCATTCTTGCTGCGCGCAGTCTCGGCCTGATTGACGGCGGCCTCGGGGATCTCCCGATGGCGCATCGAATCGCCGGGCAGGACCCGACGGATCATGTGATGCACGTCGAGGAACCAGATGCGCCCATCGCGCAGGTAGATGTCGAGCCGGTTGTCGGCCTTCTCGAGGCTCAAGCAACCGAGGTGCTTGCCCGACGAGAGCATCTGCAGCACTTCTTCGACCGAGATGAAGTCGGTGCGGCCGGCGAAGTTGAAGTCCTTCGGCCCCGTGTTCGACCGGATCAGCGCCTGGTCAAACGCCTTCGCAAACTCCGACAAGGTCGTCACGGCAAACAAGACACCCATCACCCATTCCGCGGCGCGCAGCGAGGTGACCTCGTCTTCGCTCTTCAAGAACAGGTGCATGCCGCGACGCAGACGCGTGAACAACAATTCGCCGAGGAAGTCGCGCGTGTCGGTCTTGGTGCCTTCCATGCGCACCTTGCGTTCGACGAGTTCGCGGACCCGCGCCAGCAGATGGACGAACTCCGACTCGTAGCGCTCCTCATCCTTATGGACGAGCGAGTCCACGAGCTCGCAGATCATTGCCTTCAGGCCCTCGCCAAGGGCGGTCCTGTCGGACGGTTCCATCATCTTCCCGGGTTCGGGCATTGCTGATCGTTTCTCGACCAGCAGCCCCTACCTTCTTGACCTCGACCTGCCAGTTCCTAGTGGCCGCCATGGCATGGGAGCCCTGGATAGCGCAGGATGGAGGGCCTAGGAGCCGCCGGGACGGGCACGACGACCAGCCCGGATTCCCGAGTCCCCTTCAGCCAGACTGCCAGCCGCGACGACGGAGACTGTAGATGTCCCGGAGCCCCACCTTGACCGAGATCACGAGCGACCCCCACCACCAGGCAGCCCTCGCCGTGCTCGGCGAACTGCACCTGCGCGCCGCCGACCGCCAACGCGGCCTGATCTCCGGCCATCGCACGTCCTTACCGATCATTGCCGAAGGGCAAGGTGGCCGGCAATTCCTGCTCAAGTACTACCTGCCATCCCCACCGGACGCGGTGTTGCCCGCCGGCGCCCGGCCCGATGACTACGCGCGCCGCGAGGTCGGCTTCTACCGGCTGCTCGACAGCATCGACCCCGAACGCCGCGACATTCCGGCCCCGCGCACGATCATGGTCGGCCCGGGCGACCTGCCGGCCTGGATCCTGCTGGAATGGCTGCCAGCCGCCGTGGGCCCCACCGAAGAAGTCATCGGCCAGGACCACATCGCGACGCTCCTGCAGCGCCTCAGCGCGGTTCCCACCGAACGCCTGCTGGGCCGCCGCAGCTTTCCGCTCGAACACTGGGACCCGATCGGCTACCTCGACCGCATCCGGGCGATGTATGACTCGGTGCTCTACACGCTCGGGGAAGCCCGCTGGCGGCACGTACAACGCTTCTTCGCCGAAGCCGTGCGCTGGACCGACGGCCGGAAGCACGTGCTCGTGCACGGCGATTTCACGGAGTCGAATATCGTCGTGACCGAGGAGGGCAAGCCGTTCCTCGTCGACTTCGAATGCGTCGGCATCGGCAACCGCGACCACGACCTCGCGTGGTTCTGGATCCACAGCAACCGCCACCAGAACTGGAAGCGCGAACTGCTCGCGCGCTGGTTTGGCAACACCGTCGGCAGCGACCGCATCCGCGCCGAATGGGGCATTCGCAGTGCGCTGGCCTACCTGGCCATCCGCCGGTTGCGCTGGGGCTACCTCACGCAAGGCGACGAAGACACGCGCCAAGGCGCCAACCTCGCGCTGCTGGACGCCGCGCTGGAAGGTGGACGCGAGTTGTTCCCCGTCTGAGGCTCGCGGGCCGTCCTTCGCGGCCAGGCTGACTCGCGAAATGGCCCAGCGCTGCCCGCCGCCGGCGACCGGAATCTACCGGGCAGCGAAATTCCGGCGCCTCTGGCCAGCGGCACCGGGTGCCGCAAATCTGCGGCACTCGGCCCCCTCCAGCCTGGGATGTAGGACCCTGATCCCTTGGTCCTACGGCGGTTACGCAGGTGGACCCAGGGGAATCGTGGGCATGGTACAGTCGTTGCTGTTGCTCCGCCATGGACCTGCCTCTCCCCGTGGATCCCTGGACGGAGCTCTCCGACGAAGACCTCGTCACCCAGCTCCAGCGCGGCGAAACGGGCCCGGCCCTGACGGCCCTGGAGCAGCGGTACGGCAAGCGCATCTACCACTTCGTGCACGGCATGGTGCGCGATCCGCACCAGGCCCAGGACGTCGTGCAGGAGGTCTTTGAGAAGCTCCTGCTGAAGAACGACCTCTACCGCCCGGGCACGAACTTCCGCGCCTGGCTGTTTGAAGTCGCGCGCAACCAGGCCCTCTCGGCCCTGCGTTCGCGCCAGCGCCTACCGCGCCCGATCAGCAGTCTGCAAACCAACGAACAGGGCGAAGTCAGCGACCTGCTTGAAAGCCTGCCCGCGCGCGCCGACACCCGCGCCCTCGAAGAAGAAGAGTTCATGGGTGCGTTCCAGGCCGCGGTGGCCGAACTGCCCGAACACTACCGGCAGGTCTTTGACCTCTGTGTGCGCCAGGGCATGCCCTACCAGGACGCGGGCAAGCAACTCGACCTGCCGACCGGCACGGTCGCGATTCGCATCATGCGCGCGCGCAAGCGCCTGTTCGCGGCGCTGCAGCAGCATCTCGGCCGCCTGCGTCGGCCGCCGGCCTGCTTCCAATAGCGGCCCCCGACACGACCTGCCCCGACGCGAGGCCGGCCCGCCTAAGGCACCGCGACGCCAAGCGCCCCCATCGCCTCGTCGGCGAGGCGCTCCCAGCCCTGGTTGGCGGCGGGACTCGCCGGGCTTGGGTGTGGCATGCGGCCAATGCGCACCGCATTCCCGAGCACGGACCGCGCCCGCGCCTCGGCAAACCCACCGACGCCGACGACGAGCTTCGGGCGCAGCGCTTCGACGACCTGCACGAGCAAACGATCGCAGAGGCGGAACAGCGGCTCGGTCTCGCGCTTTGGCAGCTTGTCGGGGGTCAGGTTCGCGCCGGTTTCCGACAAGAAAGCGAGCGGGCAGTAGTTGTGCACGAAGAAGCGCCGCGCGAACCGCTGTGGGATCACGAATCGGTTGGCCACCCACCCCCACAGCCGACGACCGCTGACTTCGCTGCGCGTACAGGCGAGGCCTTCGACGGGACGTTTCGCATGCTCATGGGCCGGCTTGTTGACGACGCCATGCAGCCCCAACCAGCTGCGCACCGCCTCGACTTCGCCAAACGGCACGCCGGTCTGGACCATGCCGAAGGGACCGGGATTCATGCCGATCAGCAGCACTTCCTTGTGCCCGCGGCCAAATCGTTCGAGCCAGGCGCGGTGCATGTCCCACGCGTATTCGAGCGGGTTGTAGACACAAGCAACGGGCGGTGAGAACTGCAGGGCCTGCAGCTTCTTCACGAGGTCCTGGGTCGAATGGACTAGGGACATTCCCCCAGGTCTAACGAAGTTGCCGGCCGCGGGCAATGCGCCGAACTGCGGAACCGAGCATCAGTCGTCGTGGAACCCCAACGCAACGAGCACGCAGGGGCCACCAAAGATGACTTCGAGTCCCTTTTGCTGCGCTTGTGCGACCGCGGCGGCATCCTCCGCGCCTGGCTGGAACCACAGGTGACGCACTCCCGCCGCCACCGCGTCGGCAACAATCTGCATCGCCGCCGCCGGCGGGGCGACAATCGAGACGGCCCGAACCCCGCCCGCAGCGACCAGCGAGGGGTGGCATGGCACACCTTCGACTTCGGTGAGCTTGGGATGCACACCCACCACGGGCATGCCGTGCTGCAGGTAACAGCGCAGCACTTTGGTGCCGTACTTGGCGCGATCGGCGGAGGCGCCGACCACGGCAAACGAACCGACGGCGAAGAAGCGGGCGATCTCAGGGGGATGATTGCGGGTCATGGCGGCATTCGCGAGCCGCACCATAGGGCACCGCGCGCGCGATCACCTTACCGCCAGTCCTTGCGGCGTCCCAGGATTCGCGGCCGCTCGTCGGCATTCGCCACCGACCAACCGGTCAGGAACGAGAGCCGCGCGATGCGCTCCATCTTCGCCCCGTCGAGCTTGTCGGCGGTGTCGGTGACCTGATGGTAGTCCTCGTGTTCGCCCGTGCAGAAGAACACCACGGGGATGCCCTTCTTCGCGAAGTTGTAGTGATCGCTGCGCATGTAGTACTTGTCGCCCCCCTGGAACGACATGCCGAACTCACCGGCGAACTTCGCCGCGTCCTGCACGATCGTCGAGAACTGGTCGTGTGCGTTGCTCGGCGTCACGGTGACCTCCATCGGCCCCGACTCGGCACCACTGCGGCCGATCATGTCGGTGTTGATGTCGGCCACGATCTGTTCGGCCGGCCAGGTTGGATTGTCCGCGTAGTACGCAGAACCCCACAGGCCAAGTTCTTCGCCCGACACCGACAGGAAGACGATGCTGCGGCGCGGCTTCACGGTGCTCGTCGCATACGCGCGCGCAATCGCGAGCAGGCCCGCCGAACCCGACGCATTGTCGTCCGCGCCATGGAACACCACGCCATCCAGTCGGCGACCGACGTGATCCATGTGCGCCGAATAGACCAGCGCTTCGCCCGCGAGTTGGGGATCACTGCCGCGCAGCACCGCGCAGACGTTGCTCGCGCGGG
This sequence comes from Planctomycetota bacterium, assembly GCA_020851075.1. Classification (GTDB taxonomy): domain Bacteria; phylum Planctomycetota; class UBA1135; order UBA1135; family UBA2386; genus JADZDL01. Next base: position 5,588 of record JADZDL010000551.1, read on the forward strand.
CCTTCTCGTCGTGCGTCACGGTGACGTGCAGGTTGGCCGCGACGTCGGCTTTGCCGCTCGGCAGCTCGCCATTGCCGGCGACGAACGCGGTCAGCGCTTCGCGTTCGAGGCCGAGCTCGCCGAGGATCTTGGTGCTCGCAGCCACCGACATCACGATCGCGAGCGGCCCTTCGCCGCCACCGAGCATGGTGCTCATCATGCCCATGCTGTCCTCCGCGCCCGGAAACCGCGGCGCGAGCGAATCCTTGCCTGGCGACAGCGCCAGGTAGTTCAGCACGTCCGACAGCCCGTTCGGATCGTCGAGCTGCAGGTAGAGCACCGCGGCAGCGCCCTTCTTCTCGAGGTTCTTGGTGGTCTTGCCGAGCTGGCCGAAGGTCTGGAACGACCACATGAACTTCTGCTCGACGGACAGTGCCCGATCGGCCTTGGCGCGCGACTTGATCAGCACGACGGGGATCTGGCCTTCGAGCGACTCCGCATCACCGATCTCCGCCGAGCTACCGCGCGTGCGACCGAGGCCCGCGAAGCGCAGTTTGCCCTCGATGCGCGCTTCGACGGGTCGGCCGCCGAGAATTGCATACCCGTCTTGGAGCTGCAGCGAACCGAGCTTGAGGATCGAATCCGGGGCCACCGACGTGCGCGCGATGCCATACCACTGGAAGAACCCGCGTTTGCCTTCGGCGCCCGGCAGGGTGTCGCCGAGTGGTTCGAGGCCGAGCGTCTCGAAGTGCTTCGCAATGTAGTCGGCGGCCATCTGCTGGCCCGGGGATCCCGTCAGGCGGCCACCGAGCTCTTCGGAGGCCAGGTAGGTCGCGTCGGCGAGCAGGTCCTTCGCCACGATGGTGGCCATGGCTGCGGGGTGGTTCGCCGCGGGGTGAGCGGCGGCCGCCGGAGCGGGCGCTGCGGGGGCCTGGGCCACCAGCACGGTGCCGAACAAGAAGGAAAAGGTGGGACGCAGCATAGGTTGCAGGGATCGGGGCCCCGGGGGA
>JADZDL010000552.1 GCA_020851075.1 Planctomycetota bacterium
ACACGCAGGTGTTTGAGTTCGTGTCGTTGGAGCACACGCAGAAGAACAAGATGATCACTGCGGTGAAGCGCGCGAGGGCGCCGGCGGATGCGGCGGCGATTCTGGTGAAGATCGGGGAACTCAAGCAGTTCTATGCGATCCGTGAACAGCGGCTCGAGAAGTTGCTGGCAGGGGAGCCGATCGCCGATTGATCGTCGGGTGTTGGGGTGGCAATCCGCGTTACCATCCAATGCTTCTCGAGATTCCAGGATTCGCAATCATGTTCAAAGTCCCTGCTGCCCTTCTTGCCCTTGTCCTGTCCCTGTCGGCGGTGCGCGCTCAGAGTGTGCAGGTCTACAACGAAGTCGATCCCGATCGCCGCACGACCTCCGTATTGATGCTCGACCCGTCGTTCGTGCCGCATGGCGGTGTGACGATCGACTACAGCGCGGCGGCGTGGAAGGAGGAATACAACGCCATGCTCGACCGGTTGAAGGGCAAGGACGCGCGCCTCGGCAAGAACTGGTGGACGACGCTGAGCACGATGACCGCAATCGAGATCGGCGGTACCAAGCTCGAACCCGGTGCCTACTTCCTCGGCCTGCGCTGCGACAAGGACGGCAACTTCAGTCTGCTCGTTCTCAACCCGACCGAGAACCTGAAGGCGAAGGCGGCGCCGTGGATGGCGGCGACGTGGAAGGGTGGCGTGCCGTGCACGATGACGCTCGCGAAGGACTCCTTGAAGGAGACCCAGGACAAACTGCTCATCGAGATCACGGCCGATCCGAAGCAGCCGACCGTCGGCAAGCTGTCGATCCGCTGGGGCAAGCACGAGCTGTCGGCGCCCGTGAAGTTCGACGTCGATACCGGCAAAGGCAAGTGACGGGGCGGGCGGGCGCGAGCCGTCTGCCTACTAGATCGTCGCCATGTCGATGACGAAGCGATACTTAACATCACCATTAAGTAGTCGCGTGTAGGCTTCGTTGAGCTTGTTCGCGCCGATCAACTCGATGTCCGACGCGATGCCGTGTTCGGCACAGAAATCGAGCATCTCCTGCGTTTCGCGAATGCCGCCGATCGCCGAGCCAGCGAGCCGGCGACGCTTGAACAGCAGGCTGAACACGCCGAGCGGCACCGGTTCGGCAGGGGCGCCGACGAGCACCATCGAACCATCGCGCTTCACGAGTTCGAGGTAGGCGTTGAGGTCGTGCACGGCGGAGACCGTGTCGAGGATGAAGTCGAAGCTGCCGGCGTGCGCCATCATCGCTGCGGGGTCCTTCGACAGCACGACCTCGTGTGCGCCGAGCCGCAGCGCGTCTTCGCGCTTGCCCGGTGACGTCGTGAACAGCACCACGTGGGCGCCCATCGCACGTGCGAACTTCACGCCCATGTGGCCAAGGCCACCAAGACCGACGATGCCGACCTTGTGGCCCTTGCCGACCTTCCAGTGCCGCAGCGGCGAGTAGGTCGTGATGCCGGCGCAGAGCAGCGGCGCGGCGCGCGCGGGATCGATCTGCTTTGGCACGCGCAGCGTGAACGCTTCGTCGACGACGATCGCCGACGAATACCCACCGTACGTGACCCCGTTCAGGTGCTTGTCGGGGAAGTTGTAGGTGAAGGTCGGCATCGTGTGGCAGTACTGCTCATTGCCTTCCATGCACTCTGGGCAGGTGCGGCATGAGTCGACCATGCAGCCGACGGCGGCCATGTCACCGGCCTTGAACTTCGTCACGTTCGCGCCGACGCGCACGACGCGCCCCACGACTTCGTGGCCCGGCACGCACGGGTAGACGGTCGGCATCACGCTCTTCCATTCGTCGCGCACCTGGTGCAGGTCGGAGTGGCAGACGCCGCAGAAGAGGATCTCGATCTGCACGTCGGTCGGCCCGGGAGCGCGACGTTGGATGCTGAGCGGGGCTAGGGGGCTGGTCGGGCTCGAGGCGCCGATGGCCTTGGCCGTGAACGGGGTGGTCATGCGCGCATTGTCGGGGTCGCGCGCATGCCCGCAAGCAAACTGACGGATTGGGTCAGGTTCGCCTGGCGACGGAGTTCACTGTCCGAGCACCCACGCGAGGGCATTCGTCGCTTCGACGCCAACCAAGGAGCCGGGAACGAGCAGCACCTGGGCGCGCAGCGGAAGCCCGGTGTAGGCCGGCAAGTTTGGCAAGCTCAGTGGGACATCAAAACCGCCGTTTGCGAGCAGCGGGATGGCGAACACGTCGTAGGTCGGATTGAGGAACAGATCACACACGCCGCCCGGCATGCGGAATGAGGTGGTCGTCGTGAGGCTGATGCCCAGGATGCCAAAACCCTGCGCGGGGCCGTTGCGTACGCTCAGCACGACCGTCGAGCCGAGCACCGGGTCCGTCGAGGAAAGTCGCGGCGCACCGCCGGTGGTGAGGCATGGGTAGCCAACCGGTTGCGAGGTGGCGCCGAGCTGCAGGATCCACGGTTCCAGGCCAAGCGTTGGGTGCTCGGCGCAGAACAGCAGCTTCCCGTTGGAGATCGCGAGGCTGTTTGGATAACTCGAAATCTCACCGGGGAAGAGGTCCGCGTAGCGGCTGGTGCCGGCCAGTGTGCCGTCGGTGTGCCACAGTTCGATCCCCGTCGCATCCTGGGCGGCAAACCATCCGTTGCGTGCGCCTGCTGCAACGAAGGTCGAGGCGTCCTGGTCGAGCAGGATGGGGAAGGTGCCGGCGGCCGTTCCGTTCGATCGCCATAGCTGGCGCCCGGCACCACTGGTCTGGGCTCCGTACAGATAGAGGTCGCCCATCGCACCGAGCGGGTAGATGTAGGTGCCATCCGACCCTGGCACTGCGTCAAGCACGAGGCTCGAACCTGCAACCGTGCCGTCCGTTTTCCACAGCTCGAGTCCGGCGGCCGGCGTGCGCGCGGCGAAATACAGGGTGTCGCCGACCACCGAGAAACGATCGTAGTAGCCACCTCCGCCGGGCATCAAATTGAGGAACTGCAGCGTGCCTGCCGGGGTGCCGTCGGTCACATACATCGCCGACTTCTGGTTGATCGTGAAGAAACAACGATCGCCGAGCGTCGTGATCTGCTCAGGACTCGAGCCGGAAAGCCCCGGCAGCAGGTCGCCGAGGAGCACTGTTCCAGCGGGTGTGCCATCCGTGAAGTATGGTTCGTGGCCGTGCGCGAAGTCGTTCTTCGAGAAGACCAGGCCGCGGCCCAGGGGCGCCATTTCGGCGAGGGTGCTCGGGGGAATGCCTGTGAGTCGCACGGTGCCCGCGGTGGTTCCATCCGTGCGCCACAGTGCTCGACTGAACGCGGGCGAGAAGGCCGTGAAGTAGAGCCAGCCGGCGGCGGGGACCAGGTACGTCGGATTGCCAAAACCGGCGCCCACGTAGGCGTCGAGCGCCACGCGGGTCCCGGCGGCGGTGCCGTCACTGACCCACAGCTCGACGCCGAGTTGCGCGTGCTCCGCGACGAAGAACAGCTTGGTGCCGACGGCGGTCAGTTGTTGCGGGTTCTTTGGGCGCCCGACTCCCGGTGGCACCACGGCCCAGGTTCCCGCGGCGGTGCCATCGGTGCGCCACAGCGTCTGATTCGTACCATCGTCGGATGCGGCGAAGTAGGCCGTGCCACCAGCATCGACGAACGTTTGCGCGCCGCTGCCTAGCGTAGCTCCCGCCGTCGAGTTGATATTGGCCACCAGGTGGGTGCCTGAGGTCGTGCCGTCGGTGATCCATGGTTCGCGGCCGTGCACACCATCGTCGGCGTTGAACATCACCGTGTTGTTGCCAATCAGTGTCAGGTAACCCGGCGAGCTACTCGCGGCGCCGATGCCGATATCGGCGAGTTGTGCGGTGCCGGCGAGGGTGCCGTCGGTAACCCACAGTTCGTTGCCGGACGTCGAGGTCGCAGTGAACAGCAGCGTATTGCCAAGACCAACTCGCGTGCTGTTCGAGTTCGGTACCATCCCGTGCACCTGAATCGTGCCCGCGGCTGTGCCATCGGAGGTGAACAGCGTCGATTGCCCGATCACTTGCGATCGGAAGTTCACCGCCACGCTGGATCCGAACATCGTCATGGATTCGAGCGACTCGAACACACCCGTGCCGATGTTCGCCACGAGTTGCGTATTGGCCGCGGTGCCATCGGTGACGTAGAGGGAATGGCCAGCTACCAAGTATGCGACGGTGCCATTGCTGACGATCTCGCGCGCCGGCAGGGCTTGCAGGATGCTGGTTCCGGTGGTCGTCCCGTCGGTGCGCCACAGCGCGCTACCCGCCGTGAACACCATCCATGCACCCACGGTGGTGAAGTTCCTCGCAAAACTGCTGGTGGCGCCGGGGACCGCATCCACGAGTTGCACGGTGCCCGCGGCGGTGCCGTCGGACTTCCATGGCTCCATCCCTGAGGCAGTGGTGAAGGCTTGGAAGTAGACCTCACCTTGGAACTCGTGCAGGTAACTCGGATAGGAGCCGATAGGACCTGGTTCGATGTCGGCAACCAATTGCGTTCCCACCGCGGTGCCGTCGGTCTTCCACAATTCGTAGCCAGCTGCGGACGACGCCGAGAAGAACATCATCCCGCCGGCGACCGTCAGCTCGCTGACGTAGCTATTGCCCGATCCTGGCACGATATCTTTGACAAGAACCGTCCCTGTACTTGTGCCGTCAGACCGCCACAGCTCGCCCCCGTGCACGCCGTCGTCCGCGAGGAAGTACACCGCGTTGCCGAACGTCACGAGGCCGACCGGCCAGCTGCCTTGCGCGTCAGGGCGGATATCGGCGACGAGACTCGTGGTGCCGGTGGACAGATCGGTCTTCCACAGCTCCTTGCCGTGTTGAGCCGTCTCGGCCATGAACAGAACTTCGTTGCCAAGTCGCGCGAATGATCTCGGATTGGAGCTGGTTTCGGCCGTGGGGTTCACATTGATATCCGCGAGGATCGATTGCGCGCTTGCGGCCATCGAGGTGAGCAGGACTGCGGCAACCAGCCGACGAACGGAAACCGGAATGTGAGCTGGCATGAATATCTCCTTAAGGGTGGGGCCGTAGCTTGGCAAAGAGTGGGCCAAGTCCCACCGAGTCAGGCATCAGTGTGGCAGGAATCGGGCGCAGGTGGGACGGGGGGGGCGAAAAGGCGTCCTGATGCCCGCTCGCGGTGACGGGTCTCCGTCCCATCTGTCGGGATCCCGAGGGGGCGGCCGGGAATCAGCGGCTGGGCCGCTGCACTAACAGGTGTAGGTCAGAGCCGGTGTCGGATGCCGAACACAGTGACGGTCCTGCGATCACGACAGCGTGGCGCGACAGGCGCGGTAGAGATCCTCACGGGGTGGTCATGCGCGCATTGTCGAGCGTGTTCCTGGCCGAGCAAGCGACTGGTGCAAATGCGCGGCGAAGCCCAGGGTGCACGGGGACGCGCAGCACGAGCGATGCGTCCTACTGCCAGGCAAACGAGGTCACTGCCCCGTGGTGCGGCCAGACCCAACCCGAAGCCGCCGTCGCACTGCCCTGGCTGTAGATCACCGTCATCGCCGGATCGATGCCGACCTGCAGTTGGTCCCCGTTCGACACCACGACCCCGCCCGGTGAGAAGAAGTCGAGGCACGCCGCCTGACTGCTGAGGATCATGTCGTTGAGGTAGCGATCGTTCGGCAGTGACAAATAGAACGTGTTGCTGCCCGCGCCCGAGGTGATGGCCGCCACGGTGATCACACCACCGAGGCTGATCTGGCCATTGCAGGCCGCGCCGATGCCGGGCACGAGGTTCTGCAGGGGGAATGGCGTCTGCAGCGGGCCGAGGTTGATGCACCAGACGGCGAGCTGGTTGGCAGGGGCGCCGGCGAGGTCGCAGTACCAGTAGCCGCCGGCGCGGGTCTCGCGACTCGACAACTGCGGCACCTGGTTGCCGCTGTGTGCACAACCGGCCGGCCCGCTGACGATCGGCGATTCGAAACCGGCCACGTCGAGGTAGTAGGGAAACGCCGCGCCGCCCGCGTTGTTGCCCAGCACGCGGAACTCGACCAGCAGGTTCTTGCCCGCCACGGGTGTGTAGGGCGTGGTCAGCGAGAGCCACACCATGTTGCCATCGGGGTTCGGATTCGCGGGGTTGCCGAGATCTGGCAGCGCAAACACGCCCGGCCCGAACACGCTGGTCGGGGCTGCGAAGTAGTTGTTGGCGTAGGTGCTGTCAGCATCCTCGGCGGTTTTGTCGGTGGGGCCCATCAGCACCTGGATCTGCAACAGCTTGCCCGCGGAAAACCAGGTGTCCTCCTGACGGAAGCCGATGCGGGTGATCTGCCGGCCAGCCGGCACGGTCAGGTCCCAGGCCTCGTAGATCGCCATCACGCGCGAAACCCCGTAGGCATAAGGAAACCAATCGGTATAGGAATCGCCGTTGACTACGGCCGCGTGGTCACTGGGAAACACTGCGGTGCCCTGGGATGGCAGGGCAGCAGCCAGGGAGAGGCAAGAGACGGCGAGGAATCGCGCAAACATCGGATCAGCTCCTGTTGTGGTTGGACGCTGGCCACGGGCCAGCCATCCTCGCGAGCGGAACGGCCGTTCTGGACCGAACAGGCGGAGCAGAAATCTTCGACAGGGCACTCCCCGGCAGGGCCCTCCCCAACAGGGCCCTGGCGGTCGTCAGCCTGGGACCGCGCCATCCCACGAACCACTGCGCAGCGCTTCGAGCTTGCGGGCCAGCCGGGGCAAGGCCCGTTGGAAGCGCATCCGAGCCGTGTCCTCGGCTACCCCGAGCCGCTGTCCGACCGCGGCGAACTCCAGGCCTTCCCACTGCCGCAGCAGGATCACGGCCCGGTCGTCGGGTTCGAGCAGTTCCAACGCCAAGGCCACCCAGGCCTCTTGTTCGTGGCGTTCGGCATCCTGGCTCGGCCGCGTGACCGTCTCGTGGGGGCGATCCAGATGGAGCACCGAATCGGAGGGCACCGGCCGTTCGCGGCGCAGGGCTCGCCGTTCGGCGCCGTGCCAATCGGCCATGTCGCGCAGCGAGTTCTCGACGATGCGCGCCAGCAGGCGACGGAACGCATCCCGGTTGTCGGTGACGAACCGCGGTCCGTAGCGCAGTACATGCAGCATCGCCTCCTGCACGTAGTCATCGGTCTCACCGCGCGCGCGCAGCAGTTGCCCGAGGCGGCCGTGCACATAGTTGCGCATCCACGGCAGTTCCCTTTCGACGAGGACTGCAAGTGCCCGCTGGTCACCTTGGTGCCAGCGACGCAGCAGAACCACGGTTTCGTCGGGCGATTCGGTCATGACGGCACGGCTCGTTATCTTGCCAGCAGTTGCAGTCTCGCGGCGATGCGCTGCCGCAATTCGGGACTGCAGTCGGGTCGCTCGCGCGCCTGTTCGTACAGGGGGCGACAGACTTCTGCACCGTCGCCGCGCACCCGCAACACGTCGGCGCGCCAGAACAGCACGTCGGCTCGCGGCTGGGTGCAGAGGGCGTTGGCCCGCTCGACCGCCGCCAGGGCGGCCTCGACATCGGCGACCGGCTTCTGCCGCAGCAGGGTCGCGGCAAGCTGCAACCACGGCACCACCTGGTCAGGATGCGCAGAGGCCCAGCGCTGCCGCTCGGCAATCGCTTCCGCGATTCGACCTTCCTTCGTCAAGGCCTGGGCCAGACCGTCGCTCGCGGCGCCGAGTTCTGGTTCGGCTTGTACGGCCTCCTGGTAGAGCCGGATGCAGGCAGCCATGTCGCCTTGGGTCCAACGCAGCGCCGCGAGCTGGACCCGGGCTGACCCCGCTGTCGGATCCAGTTCGATGGCGCGCAGGTAGTGACCTTCGGCAGCGGAGAGATCGCCGTGCTGCTGGCGCCAGCGGCCCATCGTCTGTTGGACGGCCGCCTGATCGCCGCCGCAAACGAGCGCTTGCTGCATCGCAGTTTCGGCGCCAGCAGCATCGCCCGCCGCGTCTCGTTGGAAGGCCAGGTCCTGCCAGGCGAGGGCGCGTTCGGGCTGCAGGCGAACCACTTCTTCAAGGCTGCGCGCGGCGTCGGCGGGCCGAGCCTGCGCCACGAACGCGCTGGCCAGTAGCAGGTGCGGCTCGCTGTCGGTCGGCGCCAGCTTGGCAGCCTGCTGGGCGGCGGGCACCGCGGCGGCCGCTTCGCCGCGCGCCAACTGCACGCGGGCCAGCAGCAGGTGGCACTCGGGGTCGCGGTCGGTGAGTTGTACGGCCTGCTGCACACTCGCTAGCGCCTCGTCGTCGCGCCCCAGGCCCAGCAGTGCTTCGGCGCGGGCCAGGTGCGTCATGTGGGAGAACGGGGCCGCGGCGATGGCCGCGTCGGCGACCGTCAGCGCCTCGGCCGGGCGATCGGCGTTGCCCAGTGCCCGAGCCAGGCCGCCGAGGGCGATCGGTTCGCCTGGCGTCAGTGCCAGTAGCGTGCGGAAGCTCGCAATAGCGTCGTCGAAGCGGCCCGCGGCCTCGTGGATGCGCGCAATGCTCGCGTGGGCCAGGGCCAGATCGGGCCGCGCGGCGAGCACGAGCTGCTGCAATGCAAGGGCCCGCTGCGGCTGCGTTTCCTCGAGCGCAAACGCCACCCAGTAGCGCACGATCGGCGAATCCGGCCACTGGCTCTGTACCACCTCCGCGAAGGCCACCGTCGCTGCCGGCTCCTGCAGATGGTACAGCGCATGCAGGTACTGGCAGTGGTAGAGGGCTCGCGCCACCGGTGCCCGATCGATCGCTTCGCGCAGCGCCGCCGCCGCGTTCTGGTACGCCGACAAGTCGTGTCCATGGTGGGCGAAGCCGAGCCAGCGCATGCCGCGCACATAGCAGCCGAGCGCATCGATGGGCCTGGCGGTGATCGTCGGTGGCCGCCGCGGTCCGCCAAGGGTCTCGGGCACTACTTCGTCGGCGCGCAGCCCGAATAGCTCCTTCTGCAGTGGTTCGTGCGGACCGGTCAGGCGCTCGCGCATGGCCTTCGCCGCCGCGTGCTGGCCGAGGCTCTCAAGGGCCAGCACCAGGCCCACAGTCGTCTCGGCAAGGCCCGGCAGCAGCCGATCGGCACTCTGGAAACGCTCCACCGCGAGCCGCGCGCTGCCTTCGCCCAGTTCGAGGTAACCGGCTTCGAGCTGGACTTCGGCTGCTTCGCGCCGTTCGCGGGCGGCCGCGGCGGCGATGCGTGGTTGCTGGAAGGCCAGGTAACCGCCTAGCCCTAGAACCGCGGGCACGCCGATGGCGAGCACTGCCGTCAGCAGCGCTCGCAGCGGCTCGCGTCGGGCATACCGCCGCAGCCGGGTGTAGACACCAGGGTGCTGCACGCTGACCGGACGCAGTTCAAGCAACGCGCGCAGATCCTGGGCGAACGCGGCCATCGTCGGGTAGCGCTCGGCTGGCGACTTCTGCAGCGCTTTGTCGAGCACCGCCAGCAGATCGTCGGGCAGGCGGAGACCGAGGCTCTGCGGCGCCGCGGGGTCACTGCGCAGCACCCTCGCGATCAACGCCTCGGTGCTCGGCCCATCGAACGCGCGACGCAGCGTCAACAGCTCGTAGAGAGTTGCACCAAGCGCGAACACATCGAGGCGGCCGTCGACGGTTGCCGATTGCGCCTCGATCTGTTCGGGCGCCATGTAGTGCGGCGTGCCGGCGAAATCCCCGGTGCGTGTCACCCCCGGCGCTTCGAGATCGC
>JADZDL010000553.1 GCA_020851075.1 Planctomycetota bacterium
GAAGAACACGTTCGTCGGCTGGTTTGCCGCCGTGTCGTCGCTCGCGCCCGATGTCGAACACACGTTCGAACTGGCCTTGCCACAGTTGCTCCCTGGGCAGTTTCAGGGAGTGTTCTTCGACACCGTGGAGTCGGAGACGACGCGCGAGGTTCGGCCTCATTGAGCCGTCGCGCGGCGGGCAAGACGGCAACCGCAGCGCGGCCTGGGATGTGGCGCCAGCGGAGCACGGTTCTGCTGCTGCAGGGCGCCCGCTGGTGGTGGCAACGCTCGCGAAGGTCCATGCGCCCGGCGTCCGGTGCGGAGGAGGGCACGCGCTAGCCCGCACTCCGGAACTGGATTCTGCGCGACCGTCGGCAAGGTGTCTCTTCAAGACCACATTTGGCGGACTCCAGTCTCAGTGGCAGGTCCAACCGTCATCCCTCCCCACCAAGATTCCTGATCCCCAAACCCGCCGCTGCACGCTTTCCCAGCATGCAGCACTGGGCACAGCCCCCCACCCCGCGTCCAATGCCACGGCACTAGCCCCCCATGCCCGACGCCAACCACGAGCGCCTGCGCCACCTCTTTGACCTGGCGTTCCCCTTGCCACCCGCGGCGCGAGCGGCGCTGCTGGCGAGCGAATGCCGCGACGATGCCGTTCTGCACCGTCGCTTGCTGGCGATGCTGCAAGCCGCCGACGGGGACCAGTTCCTCGCCGCACCGACCAATGCTGGGCCAGTTGGCCCCTCGACGGGCGAACGCAGCGACGAAGGCCCAGGTACCCGCATCGGCCCCTACAAACTGCTGCAGCAGATCGGCGAAGGTGGTTTTGGCGCCGTGTTCATGGCCGAACAGGAGACCCCGGTCGTGCGCCGCGTCGCCCTCAAGGTCATCAAGCTGGGCATGGACACGCGCCAGGTGGTCGCGCGTTTTGAGCAGGAGCGGCAGGCGCTCGCGCTCATGGACCACCCGAATATCGCGCGCGTGTTCGATGCCGGTGCCACGGCCACCGGGCGCCCGTACTTCGTGATGGAACTCGTGAAGGGTGACCCCATCGTCACCTACTGCGACAACCACCAGCTCACGATCGACGAACGCCTGGAACTGTTCGCGCAGGTCTGCAGCGCCGTGCAGCATGCGCACGGCAAGGGCATCATCCACCGCGATCTCAAGCCTTCCAACATCCTCGTCGGCAACGGCGACCGCGGTCCACAGGTCAAGGTCATCGACTTCGGCATCGCCAAGGCCACCTCGCAGAAGCTCACCGAGAAGACGCTGTTCACCGAGCATCGGCAGGTGATCGGCACGCTGCAGTACATGAGCCCCGAACAGGCTGCGGGCTCACTTGACATCGATACGCGCACCGACGTCTACGCGCTCGGTGTGGTGCTCTACGAACTGCTCACCGGCACCACTCCGTTCGACACCAAAGCACTGGGCGCCGCGCTGCTCGGCGAACTGCAGCGCATGATCCGCGACATCGATCCCCCCAGACCTTCAACGCGGCTGGCCGAGGCAACCGACACGATCGCGAGGATTGCAGCGCAGCGCCGCGTAGCGCCCAAACGGCTCGGCACGCTCGTTCGCGGCGAAATTGACTGGATCGTCATGAAGGCGCTCGAGAAGGACCGCGGGCGCCGCTACCAGACCGCCACCGGCCTCGCCGAGGACGTGCAGCGTTTCCTCGCCGGCGAGGCCGTGCTCGCGGTGCCGCCCGGCAACCTCTATCGCCTGCGCAAATTCGTTCGCCGCCACCGGGGCCCGGTGAGCGCCGCGTTCGCCATAGCACTCGCGCTGCTGCTCGGCGCCATTGCCTTTGCGTGGGAAGCCAGCATCGCCAACGCCAACGCCACCCGCGCGCACGAACAGGAGTTGCGCGCCAACCAGCGCACCGACGACGTGCTGTCGCTGTCGGCGATCCAGGAACTGCGCGAACTCGAAGTGCGCGCGGCGGCACTGTGGCCCGTTCTGCCCACCATGATCGAGGCCTACGACCAGTGGCTCGCGGATGCGAAGGTGCTCGTCGAAGGACGGCCCCACGATGCCGCGCGCGGTATTGGGGCACATCCTGGTCAACGGGACCACGAAGCGAGACTGACGGAGCTGCGCACCCGCGCATTGCCGCGCACGTCGGCCTCGATCGCGGCCGACCAACAAGCAAACCCGCTGCGCGCGGGCTTTGCAGCGGATTGCAACCGGCTCCAATGGCTGCAGCGCATGCTCGGCAAGGAGGCCTGGCCCGACGAAACAACCGTCGAGGCACAGCTCGCGTCGCAGTCGCTGCCGACGGACAACGCCAGTCTGCGCCAGCGAGCGATCGAGCTCATCGACAACAACCCGGCGACCGTCGTGTACGGGCGCGAGATCGAAGGCTACCTGCTCGCGAAGCGTGCGCTCGCGGTGGCCAACGACGAGGAGCGCGCCATCAGCCACCACACGCTGGCGCGCGCGTTGTTCCGCATCGGCCGCTTCGACGCGGCGCTGGCTGCCGGCGAACAGGCCGTTTCGACCACCACCGCGGCGTTGCAGCAAGACCAACAAAAGCGTCTTGCCCTCCTGAAGCAGGCCATCGCGGAATGGACCGCAGTGGACGAACGCCAGAAGCGCGCCGCCGACGCAGCGCAACTCGCCCAGCACGTGGCCGAACGGCAACCGCAGGTGACCGCGTGGCGGACCTACGAGTTCGCCGATGCGCGCGATCGTTGGTGGCATGCGCAGCTCCTACAGCTCATCGCCGACTTGCGCGCGTTCGCCGACCCGGGGACCGGCCTCTACTCCACCGGCATCTCGCCCACTCACGGCTGGGGCATCCGCAAACGCCGTGACTTCGCGGCCCAGATTGCCGATCGCAGCGTTGGCGGCGCCGACGCGCAACCGCGTTGGACAGCCGCACTCGCGGCCATCGCCGCGAGCCCGAAGTACCCAGGCCTGCAACTCGTGCCGCAGCTAGGGCTGCTGCCCCTTGGGCCCGATCCCACGACCGGGCTATGGGAGTTCGCGCACCTGCAAACCGGCGAACCCGCCGTGCGCGGCGCCGATGGCAAGCTCCTGCTCCGCGAGAGCACGGGACTCGTGTTGGTGCTGCTGCCAGGCGGCACGTTCGACATGGGCGCCCAGCGCAGCGACCCAAACGGTCGCAACTACGATCCCGAGGCGCAGCCCATCGAAGCCCCGGTGCACACGGTCACCGTATCGCCCTTCTTCCTGTCAAAGTACGAGATGACGCAGGCGCAATGGCAACGCTGCACGGGCGACAACCCAAGCCACTACAAACCCAGCAAGCGCACGCAGTGGGTCAAATCGCTGCTGCATCCCGTCGAGCAGGTGAGCTGGAACGTGTGCCAACTCGAACTGCCGCGCTTGCAGCTGTCATTGCCGAGCGAAGCGCAGTGGGAGTATGGCGCGCGCGCCGGCAGCCAGACGGTGTGGTGGACCGGCGATGCGCGGCAGTCGCTGCTCGGCGCGGTGAATCTGGCCGACCAGACCGCGGCGCGCAGCGGTTCGCCGTGGCCGGACATCAAGGACTGGCCAGAACTCGATGACGGCTACGAAGTGCATTGCCCCGTCGACGCGCTGCGCGCCAACGCTTTCGGCCTACACGGCGTGCACGGCAACGTCTGGGAGTGGTGCACCGACGGCTTCGATACGGCGTTCTACCGCCAGAGTCCCACGCAGGACCCCGTGTGTCCGCCCGGCAGTTCGGCCATTCGCGTGAATCGCGGCGGTTGTTTTGCGAATGCCGCGGTCTTGGCGCGTTCGGCAAACCGCGGTAGCGATGCGCCAACCGTGGCCGATCGTTATCTTGGTGTGCGCCCGGCGAAGTTGATCCAGCTCGCCCACTAACGCCGCCGCCTGGCGTGGTGTTGGGCGTGATCCGGTTGCGTCACCACAGGAACGAAAGGGATGGAGCAGAAACAATCTCGAGTGACCATTCACATGACTGCGAGCCTCGACGGCTTCATCGCCCGCAGTGACGGCCGCGTGGACTGGATGGAGACCCAGGACCAGTTTGCGGGTGGCGAAGCGATGACCCCGGAGTTCGTCGAGGCCTTCCTCAAGACGGTCGATTGTTACGTGATGGGTTCGCGCACTTATGAGACCGCCCTCGCCTTCGAGGCCCAGGGACACGGGTGGGTCTATGGCGACAAACCAACGTTTGTGCTCACGAGTCGCGCGCTTGCAAAACCCAGGGAGACCGTCGAGTTCTGCTCCGGCGATCTCGCGGCCCTCGTGAACGAGCGACTCCGGCCGAACTTCCGCAGCATCTGGTTTGTCGGTGGCAGTGACGTTTGCGCGAAGTGCCTGAGCTTGGGCTTGGCCGACGAGATCCGCTATTCGATCCTGCCAATCGCGATTGGCAGCGGGGTGTCGTTCTTCGCCGGACTGGGCCAGGACATCGCCCTGCACCTGGTCGAGGTGAAGGCCTACCAGAGCGGCATGGTGGCGCTTCGCTACGAGGTGAAGAAGTAGGTCCTTGGGGCGAGTGCGGCAGCCGAACGGCCTCGGAAGCTCCCCGCCGGCAGCGAGGACTCGCGTAACCAATCATGCCACAGAGCCTTGCGACGTTTCTGGTACAGGGCGATCCCCTCTTGGCTGGCGGCAGTGGACCTGCTGGCCAGATACTGTATACTATGTGTAGAGAATCTGATGAACGCCAAGCGCTCCATGACCCTGAACCTGACCGACGCCGAGATGGCGGCGGTGGACGAGCTCGCGCAGAAGAAGGAGCTGTCGAAGACGGCGGTCATCCGGCAGGCGATCCGGCTCTACCAGATGCTGGATGCCAGAATGGCAAGAGGTGAGAAGCTCTTCTTCGAGGACGAGGCCGCCAAGAAGAAGGCGGAGTTGATGCTGTTGTGAGCGCGGCCTCCACCCAGCTCATCGACGGCGCTTCCGGTCTCCCAGTCGAAGCACAGCTCCACCACGCGATGACGGCGAAGGATCTCTTGCTCGTCGAGCGGGTCTGGTCCGCGCACCGCGCAAGACTGATGGCGAGCCTGCTGCAGGCTGGCGTCATGCGTCGCGACTGGCCGCAAAGCCTGCACTGGGACTGGTCCCTGAAGGCGCGGGAGCTCAAGCTGCTGGTGAACTCGGCCTCCGGCCTTGTGTGCCAGGGCGAATGGCAGGGGCTGATGATCACGAAAACGCAGCCCTACCAGGCGCGGCTTGCTGGTGACCTTGGGAGGCCGCTCGTCTACGTCGACTTCCTCGAGGTGGCCCCGTGGAACTGGCCCATTCCGCAACTCCAGCAGCGTGCACGGTGGAAGGCGTGTGGTTCGGTGCTGCTGCGCCATGCCGTTGCGCAGAGCAAGCGCGAGGGATTCCACGGCCGGCTGGGCCTGCATGCGTTGCCGCAGGCGGAGTCCTACTACGAACGGTGCGGCATGACCCGCGTCGCGGTCGATGCCACCAAGGAAGACCTGGCCTACTACGAGTTTGGTCGCAACGAAGCCCAGCACTTTCTGGAAGGGAGCATGCCATGACGAATCAAGACTCAGAACAACCGACGAACCATCAATGGCTGCGGCGCATGGCCGACCTGGAAGACTCCTGCGGTTCCATCTCGGTCGGTGGCCTCGCCCAGGATCTCGGCATGCTGAAGGCGCGGCGGGAAACCAACGTCGTGGCGCGCACTGCGTTCGGCAAGCTCCTCGAACTCGCGCGGCGCCGCGCTGGCCTTGGCGTCGAAGAACTCGCGGCACAAGCCGCCACCGAGGTCGCCGACATCATCCAACTCGAGCGGGGCGACAACGTCGATCTGGCGCCCCGCGTGGTGTTCCAGCTCTGCGCCGTCCTCCACCTGCCGCACACCGGTGTGATGGAGCTTGCAGGTCTCACAGGCCACAGGGAGGGGATCGTCGCCGAAGCCGCGGTGCGATTCGCGGCCCAGTCCGAAGGCATCGAGAAGCTCACAGCCGAAGAACGAAACGCGCTGCAGGAGTTCGAGAAGGTGCTCGCGAAGGCTACCGGGCAGAAGTGACCGCAACAGGCCGTTAGACCACCGTGCCGAGCACGTGCTGCAGCAGCCGCGGCAACCGGGCGCGCCAGCTGTCTTCGTTGTGCATACCGCCCACCTCCGTGGCCAACACCCGGTGACCACCGCGTGCCGCCAGCACCTCGAACAGCTGCCGACAGTGTTCGCGAATCGGCGCCCGTTCGGCATCGCCGATGTCCGCCGCAATCCGGCCTTCCACCTGCCCATTCGCCTGCACGTGGCGCAACAGGAACCCATCGCCGACCCACGCCGACGGCGACAACGCAATCGCACCGCCCCACACCTGCGGTCGCGACAGCACACCGTACAGAGCCGACAATGCGCCAATCGAAGACCCGACGAGCACCCGGTTGGCAGCGCCTTCGGCGAGTCGCACGTTGCCCAATCGCCGCTGCACAGCGGGCAGCACTTCGTGTTCGAGCAGGTCGAGATAGGCATCGCCGAGGCCGCCGAACTGCACGTCCCCGAGATTGGTGCGCAACGGCACATACTGGTCCGCACGCGAACCGGAGTGCGTCGCAATCGCCACCACCACCGCCGGCCGCACCTCGCCCTTGCACAAGAGACCGTCCATCACGCGATGCAACTGCAACGTGCCCGTCTGTTGCCAGGCGGGCACCGAGGCGTGGTTGGCCGGCTCAAACACCTTGTGGCCGTCATTGACGAGCAGCACAGGCAACGGGTGTTGGCCTCGAAACTGCTCCGCCGGCACGTAGATGCGCAGCATGCGCATTCCGGGCAGCCGATGCGACTCCAGCAGGACGTTGTCGATCTCCCCGCGCGCGTCCCGGGGCATGGCCAGCGCGTGGGTTTCCGGGCTAGGTGCCAGGCCCGCGAGCAACCCGGGCACGTCGTGGGGAATGCGGCACGCCATCATGGGGTGCGGAGCTTACTGTGGAGGGTTGCGTCGTGCCCACCATCTTGGCCGGTCCGCATAGCAGCCGCTCAAAAACCGATCGTGCCGTGCCCCGCGTTGCTGACCGTGAGGCCCAGCGCATTCGCCGCCGGATCAAACGCAAACGCCTGGTTGTAGAACGACACGCCGGGCGCGTTCGGAATCGTCCACTGCCACAGCGCACTGCCGAGCACATTCGTCAGCAAGCGCAGGTCTTCCCCCGAACTCAGGATATTGCATCCGGGGGCGCCGAGACCACCGAGCCCAAACGGCAACGGCGAGGCACCGTAGGTCGTATTGCTGATGCCAACAAACAAGAACACCGGGCCCGTGAACGGCAGGTTGCCGACGTTGGCCTGGAAGGTCTGGCCAATGTGTGGCACGGAGCCCGACTGCGCGGCGAGGGTCGGCACGCCGCGGCGGCCCATGCAACCGGTGCCAAACGTCGTGTAGCTGGCGCCGGCGCCGAGTTCGAACTCCCAGGTGTCGCCGAGGGTGAACAACTGGTTGACCTGCGCGTTCCAGTTGTTGGTGCCGCCAAACATCACGAACTTGCCGCGGATCGGGTCGTATGCCATCGCCGCGCCAAAACGCCGCGCCGGCTCGATTGCGGTCGAAACCTGCTGCAGCGTGCCGTTGGCGAGGCTCCAGGTGTGGTTCGGTTGCGCGTTCATCACGCCGTCGAACATCACGATCTGCTGGTGCGCGGTATCCGTCGCCATCGCCCCGAGGGTCATCGGCGCCCCCGCAGGCAGCCGTTGTTGCCAGTTCGAACCGGTCCATTCGTAGAACGCGCCGGCGGGGCTGCCGGACGTCGCGAGCACGATGCGGTTGGCGACCGGATCAAACGCCATCGCCGGATTCACGACGGGCCATGGGATCACCGGCGTCTGCCGTGGGGACCAGCTGAAACCATCCCAGAGGTAGGTCTCGCTGACTGGGGTTGGAAACCCACTGGATACAAATCGAGTGCCGACGAACAGCACCGTCTGGTTGCGAATCGGGTCATGCGCCAGCGCGACGTCCCGCGGATCGCCATTCGACGAAGGATTGCCGATCGGCACGTTGCGCAGTGCCCAATCACTGCCCGTCCAAGTCCAGGTCGTGCCGAAGTGGACCATCACGACTTCATTGGTCGGCGGGTGGAACACCATCGCCGTCTGGTTGGGCTGCTGCGTGTAGAAACCATTATACGGCTGCTGGCTGGTGATGTGCCTCGTCCACGCCGTGCCGTTCCACGACCAGGTTTCGTTGGCAACGCCGGCGTAGAGGTTCACGCCACCAAACATCAGCACATAACCGTGCGCGGCATCCCAGCACATCGCCGGGAACGCGCGGTTCGACGGGCCGGTCAGCGGATTGGCCGGCGTGCGATCCACCCAACCTTGGGCGGTGACGGCGGAGAGCAGGGCAGTGACGGCGAGTGTGCGCAGCATGGAGGGGTCCTGGGAAAGGAGCCGCTCATGCTATGCGGGTTCACCAGGCCCGAGAA